>CAZLGG010000115.1:8705-12598 GCA_964559135.1 uncultured Planctomycetia bacterium | reverse complement strand
GAGAACTTCGAGGGCTTCCTTCTCGACGTGACGGATCCCTGCGGCGCCGGGACAATCCCGGATCCGGCCGCGGGCGCCGAGTTCCGTGGCGGTGGTCGCTTCCGCATCGTGGACCAAACCACGATCGCAGTGGATTGGGCGTTCCCCCAGGCCACGACGCAATCGGGCCCCACGGTGCTTCTGCTGGATTCCTCCAACGGTCTCCAGGTTTCCCAGTTCATCCTCCATCTGGACACGACGACCCTGCCTCCCAACGGTGAATTCACGCTGTCCTACTGGCTCTTGGAAAACAATGACGAGAGTCACCCCCACGACTACGTGGCGGTCTCGGACGGATTGACCCCCGGTGATCAGGCGAACGCCATCACCGGAGGCAACTCCGCGGGCGTCCCCGGTCTCGACGGCTTCCACGAGGAACTGATCAACAACTGGAACATCGGCACGTTGGGCGGACAGGTCGGCGGCGGCATGGTTCGTACGTGGTCGCAACACACGTTCACGTTTGACGCCGCCTGGTTTGCGGCCCATCCCCTCGTGATTCAAGGCGCCCCCGACTTCCGCATCATCTTCAGCCAGGAAGACAACGTGACGTTCGAAGGGAATGACGGATTGGCGATCGACCAGATCGAGATCCTGCCGACGTCGCCATTCCCCACCCCGATGCAGCCCTCCGACACCACGGCAGCGGCGATGGACATCAACTTCGCCTTGAACGACAACTGCCAGTTCGTCTCCTCGAATGCGGGCGGCCCCTACAGGGCCCAGGCGACCTTCGGCGGGCAGATGGACCTCACGTTCCAGGGCGAGCCGAATCAGCCCATTCTCTTCCTCACCGATACGAACGGGAACGTCACCGACGACGTTCTCGTCGATCCCAACTTCGGTGAGATGAACGTGGGCACGTTCACGGGACTCCCGCCGTTCCAGGTGGCCGACGTAGCCCTGCTTGCCAACGGGACCCAAACGGACTTCCTGAATGGGCTTTTCGTTACGGACGGGACGGGCCAGGTGAGCTTCAACTTGCCGGTCAACCTGCCACCGGGCACCTATGGCTTCCAAGCCATCGTGTTCAACTCCGCCACCATCATTCGCTTCTCGAATGCGTTGGAGTTGACGGTCAACTGACCGCAGCCTCGGAGAACGACGGATTCCGTCACCGGCCCCCCTCACCCGAGGGGGGCTTTTTTCGTGCCCCCGGCAAAGTCCGCTTCCCGATTTCGGTCGCGTCCACTCCATGCGTCATCCGTCGTCCTATGGGGCCCTTCGACATCGATGTCCGGACCGGAACCTCGCCCGCCGGAGTCCATCTGGGCTTTCATGCCGTGGGGTGGCAATTCGGGACAGGAATTTCGGCGCCGTGGTGGACGAATCGATCGGCATCACGTTTAAGTCGTGGATGATGAGAGGTTTAGCACCCGTTGCACATCCCGTTCATCCCGCGACCTAGGGAAGGCCCCGCAGGGAATGGGCGTTTCTCTCCATGGAAGGGATGAATCGGTAGAATGGCCCCATCATCCGACCGTGCCGCAACCACATCGAAACCGAGATCGAGACCTCGAATATGACACGATCCGCCACGCTGATCGCGGCCACCGCGATCGTTCTTCTACTTTCCCCGGGGGCTTGGGGGCAGGGACTCCTGGAAACGCCCGTCCCTTCAGGAGAGATAACCTGGCACGACTTGGGCGTCGAGGGCCTCGCGGTCGCCATATGGGAGACGCCCAGCGACACGTTCTTTGCCGTTGCGCGAAGGGGCGTCGTCCTGACGTCACGGCGCCAGGATCCCCTCCTGCGCCTGCGCGGCCTCGCCTTCGATCCCACGGCCTCCTCCCCCGAGGTCACCGAGATCCTGCGTGCCGACGCAACGACCCGACTCCGGCTCGTCCAGTTCGCCACCCAGATCCTGCCCGAGTACGGCAAGATCCTCGAGGGACTCGGTGTCACCCCGTTGCAGCGCTTCCCCTTCAACGCCATGGCCGTCCGGGGCGACGCGGAAGGATTGAGCGCCCTGGCCGCGTTGCCCTTCGTCCGTTGGATGGGTCCCCTCCATCCGTCCTACAAACTGCCGTCGGAGCTGCGGGACGCCCTCGCGCAGACAACGCGACTCCCTGCCCGTTGGTACAACATCCACGTCACGCAAAGCGGTCTTGCGGAGAAGACCGCGGTGGCCGCCGCCATCCGGAGCATCGGCGGTGAGGTCCGTGACTACGTCAGCCCTCACGGATTTCTTCTGCGCGCCCGGCTGAGCGGTCTTCAGCTCCTCAGCGTGGTTCGTCGCGACGACGTCCTCTTCGTGGACCCATGGGCCCCCGAAGAGCCTGACATGAACATCGTTCGCCAAGTCGGAGGAGCCGACGCCATCGAGGCGGCCGAGGGCTACACCGGGGCCGGTGTTCGGGCTCAGGTCAGAGACACCGGCCTCGACTTCGGGCACACGGACTGGAGATTCGCCCCCATGCCCCATGGAGGCACGTCCGGCAGCCAGAATCATGGCACGGCCGTTTACGGCATCGTCTTCGGAGACGGCGCCGGCAACTCCCAGGCTCGGGGACTTCTACCCGACGCCCAAGGAGTCTTCCATTCCTCCTCGACGACCGTCGATCGCTTCGTGGAGACCAGCGAACTCCTGCAGGCCCCCTACCGATGTGTCTTCGAGACCAACAGCACGGGGTCGCCGCGGACGACGGAGTACACGAACATCTCCGCCGACATGGACAACATCCTCTTCCTCAACGACGTGGTGGTCCTCCAGTCGCAGAGCAACGCCGGCAGCACGTCGGAGCCCCGCGATTCGCGCCCCGAAGCGTGGGCCAAAAACATCATCTCGGTGGGCGGCATCCGCCACTTCAACACGGCCACGACCGCCGATGACGCGTGGAACGGAGCGGGCTCGATCGGCCCCGCCGCGGACGGCCGGATCAAGCCCGACCTCTGCATGTTCTATGACAGCATCCTGACCACCGACGTCACCGGTTCCGGAGGTTACACGTCGACCAACTACACCTCGAGCTTTGGAGGAACGAGCGGGGCCACGCCGATCTGCGCCGGTTTCGTGGGACTCTTTCATCAGATGTGGGCCGACGGCATCTTCGGAAACGCCCTCACGAGTTGGGACGTGTTCGATAACAAGCCCCATGCCTCGCTGGCGCGGGCGTTCATGATCAACGGCGCGTCCCCCTACCCCTTCTCGGGAGCTGCCGACGACCTCACGCGCGTTCATCAGGGCTGGGGACGTCCCGACGTGGCGCACATCTACGACCGCCGCGACCGCGTGTTCTGGGTGAACGAAACCGATGTCCTGACGAACCTTCAAACGACGTCCTACATCCTCACCGTTCCCGCCGGAGAAACCGAGTTTCACGCAACGATGGTTTACCGGGATCCTCCAGGAACTCCCAACGCTGCCATCCATCGGATCAACGACCTGACCCTCAAGGTCACCGATCCCATGGGAACGGTTTACTGGGGCAACAATGGATTGCTCCTCGGTACGACATCGACGCCGGGCGGCTCGGCCAACATGTTGGACACCGTGGAGAACGTCATCGTCACCAATCCGGCGGCCGGAAGCTGGACCGTCGAGATCATCGCGGCCGATGTCAACCAGGACGCTTACCTCACGACGCCGGCCGTGGACGCCGTCTACGCCTTGGTGGTGAGCGGGGTCACACCACCCAACGCCCCCATTCCGGACGTGGGACAGGCGAATTCGGCGGACGGCGCCCTCGAGGTTCGCGACGCGCTCAATCTCAACGGGCAAAAGCCGAAGATCGGCGTCGCCGGTCCCTTCTTCGTGTCCAGAAACCCCGGAGAGTCCTTGGAATTGAACTTCAAGGGGCCCGCGAACCGGCCGTTCGCGCTTCTCTCGGGGCCCCTGAACAGGAACAACGGCG
>CAZLGG010000115.1:0-8695 GCA_964559135.1 uncultured Planctomycetia bacterium | reverse complement strand
CGGCGTCTTCACACCAGCGGGCTCCCTCGACCTGGGTCTTCTGGGGAGCCAGAGCGACTTCAGCGACGTGATCCTGCTCATCGACGGCGTCTTTCCGTCCACATTCCTGGATCAACTGGCCAACGTGGGACCTTCGGGAAGCCAGACTCTCAGCTTTCCCGTTCCCTCGGTGAACCCGGGAGTGCTGGGTTCGATCCAAGCCCTCTTCTGGGACGTCCCGACCGCAACTTTGACATTCAGTGCCGCGACCGAAATCACGGTGCTCTGAAGGAGATTGATGACGATGAAACGACTCATACTGACACTGGGCCTCGGATTGGCCCTTCTCACGGCTCCCGCCACGGCACAGGGCGTCCTGATCAACGAGCTGTTCCTGGGCGTGCCCGATTACTGCGAGATCGTGAACCTTTCGGCGGCACCGGTCGACATCGGCGGCTGGTCCTTGATCATGACGGACGACCCGACGGCTGTCACGACGTTCGTCTTTCCGGCGGGCACCATCCTCGCCCCCAATCAGTTGGCCGTCGTCGCTGAAAACACGAGCAACCCGTCCGTGCCGGCAGGCACACTCCGCTTCGACACATCCAACATCAACTGGAGTCTATCTTCCGGTGGAACGGCAGCCCTCAATGACGCCGCGAACGTGGGCGTGGACTACGTCCTGTTCGGGAACGCCACCAACCTGCCCAGCGGCAATCCGTTGGCGCCCTTTACGGGCTCGGTCAACAACAGCGCCAACGTCCTCCGCCGGCTCAACAACACCGACACGGACACGGCGGCGGACTGGGCCGTTCAAGGGAACGGCACCGACACGCCGGGCGTACTCAATCCGGGGCAGATTCCCGTGGCCCTCATGCCGGACGTGGGCCAGGCGAACCAGACCCTCGCGGAGCTGGACATCAACAACGGCCTCAACCTCAACGGCCAGCCCGCGGTCGTGGGAATCAACGGACCGTTCTTCGCCGACGGCAGTACGATGGTCATCACGGTGACCGGCGAGCCGGACCAACCATGGTTCTTGCTTCTCGGCCCTCTCAATCGGAACAACGCCGTCTTCCCGAACGTGGGGTCCCTGGATATCGGCCTCCTCGGGCCTTCGGATTTCAGCGACGTGCAAATCGTGATGAACGGGCTTGGACCGAGTTTCCTGGATCAGTTCGCCAACACCGGCCCCTCCGGCACGTCGGTGGTCACGCTGGGACTCTCGCCCCTGCCCCCCGGCGTCATCGGAACGTTCCAGGCCATCGTCTACAACTCGACGTCAACGGTCGTGGGCATCACCGCGGCGTTCGAGTACACCGTTCCCTGAATCGTGCGGAACCGGGCGACTCGCCATGCGGCGGGTCGCCCGCATCACACGACATCGAAATCGCCGAGGGTGTAGTACCAGAAGCGATTGAGCCACTCGGGCGTCACGATCTCAGGGGCGTACGTCCGTGAGACCAAGTGGTAATGGGTCGTCGTCAAGTCATACCCCATGTCTTCGAAAAAGCGCGCCTCGTCGCTCATCGGGTTGAGGAGGACCTTCACCCATTCCATGCTCACCTGCGCCATGAGATCTTCGACGACGCGCAGGAGAGCCTCCCTGGCTCCAGGGATCTCCTCATCCACGAACCAGTCGGCGATGATCCCGACCGGCCTCTCCTCGTAGCCAAAGACGCCCACGGCGTATCCGACCAGGAGACCGTCTGCCCTGCGGATTTCGAGGATGTGATAGCGCTCGAGATCAGGGCATGCGGCGTACCGCCAGTTCAAATGCCGGCGATTCCTGGGGGCGATCGCCTGGAATCGCCCCGCCATACGTTCCCAAAGCGTATCGACATCCGGCGAAAAACGATTCACCTTCTGCAATCGGAACCGCTCTCCCCTCCAGGACGCTTCCTCGGGCACGCAAGGCACCTTGGGGTCGGGACGGATCGTCTTCGTCTGGACGTGCACCTTCTGCATGGGTACGTATCCGCATAGCTTGCGGCCGATCCGGAACGCCGGTCGATTCGGCAGTCCCAACATGAGAAGTTCCCGGTCCGGACGACCATACTCCTCCACCATGGCATCGACCGTGCAGGCGAAAAGCCCCTTGCGCTTGAGGCCGGCTCGGTACTCCGGATGCACCATGGAGTCGACGATCTGCCCGACAGTCCAGATGCGCCCGCGAATGCGGAGGCGGGTGGGGATAGCGCAGAATTGGCTGACGATTTGCCCCTCGGCAGTGCGACCGAGGAAGCAGTGAAGACCGTCGAAGCCGTCCCGAAAGAGCCAGTTCCATTCCTGGATAGATCGCTCTCTTTTGAACACGGCGGCAAACAGCTCAAGGAGCCCCACCTCGTCGCCGGGAGCATAGGGAACGATTTCAATGGGCCCCTTGGGAGACTGATAGACTCGTGAGGCGATCATATCTTCTGGTGTTTTGAAACGACCCATCCTCGGATCGTCTTCAAGGTCTCCCGATCGATCATGCGGATCCAATAATCACCGGGCCCGAGTTGATCCCACATGATCTGACTGACAGAGAAGTCCCCCTTTTCCTCCGGAAACATGCCGACGGCCAGAGTGAAAATGGGATTGCCCGCGAATTCGATGTAGTAGTCCTTGTGCCGAGGATCCACGGGGAACACGGGGCTCGCATCGCCGGCCTCGATGTGTTCGTACTCGAGGGGTATGACGTGAGTGCCGGAGTTCTTCGTGGCCAGGGACTGTCTGACGCTCTCTTCGTAGACGCCGACCGCGTCGATCCCGAAGTGCTTCTCGTAGTAACGCCGAGCGCTGATTCGTTCCCTGTACTGGGCCCCACGTGCGTGGGTCCCCGCCGACTGCGACCAGTAATGAAGCATTTTCGCGGCCGGCAGGTGGAAGAGCCGTTTCCCGGCCTTGCGCAGACGGACGAACATGTCCGTGTCTTCGTAGTAGAGCGGAAACCCCGGATCGAAGGGAGCCTCGTCCTCGAAGAGTTCGCGGCGAAAAAGCACGCAGCTTCCGGACAGCATCTGGAGCTCCAGCGGTTCCGTCGTTGACCAGTAGTCGAAAGCGAATCGGGTCCTCTGGGCCAGCAGCCTCTCCGCCGCATCGGTGCTGGTCTGGGCCTTCGTTTGGAACGCGACGAGTTCCGGAGTCGGCAGCTCGTTGGGCGGCATCATGACTCGGCCGAGCGGGTCCATGTAGGCCAAGGGCCCCACGACATCGGCCTCGGGATGGCTCTCGAGGAAACCGACCATTTCTTGGAAGCACCCGGGTAGGAACATCGTGTCCGGGTTCAGGATCATGTGATACCGGCCGGTGGACACCGCAAAGCCCTGGTTGTTGGCCTGACCGTAGCCGAGATTGAGGGTGTTCTGGACGTAGCGAACGCGCGGATCGCCCAGCAGCGGTTCGATCTGCGCCGTGTCCTCTCCCTTCGAAGCATTGTCGATCAAGATGATCTCGTAGGTGCCGGGACGGCCTTCCGTGCTCCACTCCTGGGCATCGATGCTCTCCAGGAGCCTCGGCAAGAAATGCGCGGAGTTGAAGTTCACGATGACGATCGACAGGTCCACGCTCATTCCTTCTTCCCCGCAGTGCTTTTTCCCCAAGCGGCGCCTTCGGGGGATTTCCACGTCCCCTCGGCAAGGAAGATCCCCTTGGCCGGGCCGCGGTGAACGACCTTGAATCGCAGGGCCGTCAAGCGCTGGTCCATCAGATGGACGCCGGTGTGATCGCTGAGGTAGGCGCTGATCGAGTACTCCCCGGAAAGAAGTTGGAGGCGAGGGATACGGAAGCACGCTTCGCCCTCTTCCCCATTTTGCTTCATCGGGTGCTCCGGACGCGCGGAGAAGACGAGCAAGCCATCGTTGCGCAGAACGGCGAGAATCGGAAAGACGGGGCGGTCGACCTCGGGATTCGTCCACCGGATTCGAACCTCGACCTCGTCTCCCGTCTCGAATTCCAAGCGCTCGCCCTTCTCGCCTGGTCTTCCGATCTCGACGTCCCGAATGGCGGCCAACCCCGCCTCGAGGACGCCGTCGATGCCCTCGTGAGCCGCCAGGCTCCCGATGTGTTCGAGGATCTTGTTCTCGTACTCGTCGGTCACGGACACCGGATCGCCATCCATGACCATTTCACCGTCGTGGATCCAGATGGCTCGATCACAGATTTCGCGCACGTGGTAAACGCTGTGCGACACGAAGAGGATCGTCTTCTCCTCCGTGCGGAACTCGATGAACTTGTCCATGCACTTCTTCTGGAAGCGTGCATCCCCCACCGCCAGCACCTCGTCGAGAATCAAGACGTCCGGATCCACGAGCATGGAAGCGGAAAACCCGAGCCGCATCGCCATGCCGGACGAGTACGTCCGCACGGGACGCTCCAAATATTCCCCCAGCTCGGAGAAAGCGGCGATGGCCTCGTACTGCTTGTCGACCTGCTTCCTCGCGACGCCCTGAATGAGGGCGTTCATGTAGATGTTGTCCCGTCCGCTGAAGTCCGGATGGAATCCGGCGCCCAATTCGAGAAGCGAGGACACCGTGCCGGCGATGGCGTAACGACCCTCCGTCTGCCGTGAGGTGCCGGTGAGGATCTTCAGCAAGGTCGACTTGCCGGCTCCGTTGACGCCGATGACTCCCAGCGCTTGGCCCGGCCAAAGTTCGAAGCCGACGTGGCGGAGCGCCCATTTCTCTTGGTGGAACTTCTTCTTCCCGAAACAGAAGAACTCCTTCACCCGGGCCTGCGGGTCCGGGTAGATGCGGTAGCACTTGCCGAGATCTTCGACTGTGACGCTCGGTCCCGAAATGGCCATCGCTCCTTGCAAATGCGCGTCCGCGGTGCGGACGCTGGAATCAGATTTCGTCGGCAAACTTGTACTTGTTCGCCATGAATACCTTGTAACCGATCAACAAAACCCCGAACGAGACCACCGCGACGATTCCGAAGTGTCTCCAGATCTCGTTCATCGTGATGAAGTGCTCCTTGCCGTCCGGCCCGTAGGTCTCGCGAATCGACTCGGGGACCACCAGCGCCCACCGATACAGATCGACGAAGTACGCCATGGGATTCCAATCGAACATGATCGCCAGCGGCTTCGGCTTGTGATCCGGCCCCACCAATTGCTCGCGGAGGTAGACGATCGGAGTCAGAAAGAACCAGACATTGACGACCAGCGGAACGAGCTGCCCCATATCGCGAATGAAGACATTCACGGTCGTGAGGAGGTACGCAACGCCGAGAAGGAACACTCCATGAAGGATGAGGGTCGGAAAGAACAACCACCAGATCTCGGTGCGGAACGGCGTGAAAGCCCAGACCACACCCGCGAAGATGACGCTGAGCAGCAACAGGTTGAACATGTAGGACGCGAGGAGCGAGATCGGGAGCAGCTCCGAGGGGAACCGCACCTTCTTGACCAGACCCCCGTTTTCCACGACCACACCGGTTGCCCGAACGACAAACTCGGCCGTCATGAGCCAGGGGAGGAGTCCCGCGCACAGCAAGAGCACGTTCCAAAGCTGCCCCAGCCTCTCCCCGTCACTTCCGTCGCCGAGGGCCGCCGCAATCCGTTGGGCGAACTCGGAGGGCAGCTTGAGGTCAAAAAGATTGATGAAAACGACGTAGTAGACGGCCAGCATCAGCAAGGGCTGCAGGAGCGGCCAAGCCCGGCCCAGGATGGACCCCACATAGCGCTGCCGCAGCTCTCGGCGGGTGAACGCCATGAGCATCTCGCGAAACCGAACGCACTGGACCATCAGATGCATCGTTGATGTGGGCCTTTCGGACATCGACGTCGTGAAAACCGGCTCGAATCGGGACTGCGGTCAAATGCAGGCCCTGCAGGGTGGCGCCGCCGACGGGGACTTGCCCCGCAGCTTAGCAGTGACGCCGCCTCCGTTCCAAACCGTGCAAACCTCAATCGAACAGAAGGTTACGCGATCTCGCTTCGGCCCCCCGGGTATTGGGGAGTCTTCCTACGACGTGTTAGCGTCCCTCCGCGCGCCACCGACACGATTCCGCGGCTGGTGCGCACCTCGACTTTATCGAGATTGCGAGCCGTCAGCCCTGAGAGCATGTTGGTCGTTTTCCGCCGCGGCCTGGGTCTCGGTGGTGAGCCCCGGGGATCGGCAAGCTGGCGCTAAGTTCTCAACACGGGACCGTTTCCTGGTCGATCATGGCCCCGAGGAGCTCGAAGAATCCAGATGACTGATGACGCGACCGAACGAACCTTGATCCTCGGCGGTGGCCTGTCCGGGGTTGCGGCCGCTTATTGGTTGAGCCGCGGAGGCCGTCAGGTGCTCCTCGTCGATCAAGAGGACGAAGTGGGAGGCCTGGCCAAGAGTCGGCCGTATCACTCCGAGCACGGGGAATTCACCTACGACATCGGCCCCCACCGATTCCACTCCTCCGATCGACGGGTTCACGAAGTCACGATGGAGGTGCTCGGCGAAAACAAGGTCCGCCGCGAGCGCTGCTCCCGGATACTGCTCTACGACAAATTCTTCGACTACCCGCTCAAGCTCGGGAAGGCCCTTCAACAGCTCCCCAAACCCGTCATGGCCCGGGCGCTGTGGGACTATGGGCTCCAGAGCATGAAGAACCTCTTCGTCAAGGGGTCGGACGACAACTTCGAATCCTGGGTCGTCAGGCGATTCGGCCGCAAGCTGTTCGAGATCTTCTTCGGCGTCTACACGGAGAAAACGTGGGGCGTCCCCTGCGATCAGATCTCCTCGGACTGGGCGTCGCAACGCATCAGCCAGAGTTCCCTGTGGGACACGGTGAAAAAGTCCCTCTTCAAGCCCAAGAACACGGTCCGAAGCTTGGTCTCCGAGTTCCACTATCCCAAGACCGGAGGAATCGGCGAGATCTCCCGCAGCTTCGCGCGAGAAGCGGAGAAACTCGGAGCCGTCATCCACCGAGGGTGTACCGTGAAGGCCGTGCTGCACGGCGAAGACGGCGTCCATACCGTGCGCGTCATGCATGCGGACGGGCGCGAGGAGGAGATCTCGACCCACGACGTCCTGAGCACGATTCCCGTCACCACGCTCCTCCGGCTGCTCGACCCGGCTCCTCCCACCGAGGTCATGAAGCACCTTGACTCCATGCGGCATCGCAGCATGGTGTTCGTCTACCTCATTCTGGATCGGCCACAGCTCACTCACGACCACTGGATCTACATCCCCGAGAAGACATTGACGGTCCATCGATTGAGCGAATTCAAGAACTTCAGCCAGGAATGCGCCCCTGCATCGAAGACCCTCATCTGCGCCGAGATCACCTGCGACAAGGGCGACGAGATCTGGAACAAATCGGACGAAGATCTTCGCGAAATCGCCGTGCACGACGTCCAGGCCATGGGCCTCATTCGCCCCGAAGAGGTCCTCGAAACGTTTACGCATCGAGAGATCTTCGCCTACCCGCTCTACACGTTGGGGTATCGCGAACACCTGGATTCCGTCCTCGGACACATCGACGGGATCGCCAGGCTGGACACGACGGGGCGCCAGGGCCTCTTCAAGTACAACAACATGGACCATTCCATCGCGATGGGGCTGGGCGCCGCGGACACCATCCTTGGCCGCACCGCGGATCACCGAAAGGTGGCTACGGGTGACGAATACTTCGGCTGACCTGTCGTCCCGGACGAACGGCGGCCCGACCATCCGTTGCGGTGACGCCGAACTCCCTTTGATCGACGTTCCGTGCTACATGTGCGGGGCGACCGAAGGGAAGGTTCAGGTGGACGACCCACCCTTCAAGGTCATTCGCTGCGCCGCGTGCAGTTTCGTCTACGTGACCCCCCGCGTCCCGGATTCCCACCTCCACCTCATCTATCAGACCGACTACTTCACGAGCCACAATGCCGGGGAGTTCGGTTACAGCGATTACACCCGAGACAAGAAGGGCTATCTCAAGACGTTTCGCCGCAAGGCCGCGTTCGTCCGGGCCCACCGCCCGTCCGGGCGCGTGCTCGAGATCGGCTCCGCCGCAGGTTTTTTCCTGTTCGCCATGAGGGAATTGGGGTACGACGCCAACGGAGTCGAGATTTCCCAGTACGTCGTGGACTACGCGCGACGTGAGCTCAACCTCGACGGCATCCATCACGGCCCACTCGAAACCTGTCCGTTCCCCAAGGGTTCCTACGACATCGTCGCCCTATGGGACGTCATCGAGCATGTGCCGGATCCGATCGAGGAGTTGAAGCGCATCCGAGAGTATCTCCGCCCCGACGGGCTGCTCGTCATGCAGACGCAAAACGCGGACGCTTCACTCGCCAAGATCCTCGGCCGCAAATGGCAACATTACAAGCAGCTCGAACACATCCACCACTTCTCCCCCACGACGATGAAGACGGCCCTGGACCGGTCGGGATTCGAACTCATCGAAACGACGACGGAAGGAGCCGGGAAGTTCATCTCGGTCGATTTCTTCGTGGATCGAATGCGGCGTTACAGTCGCCTGATGCACTACTTATTGCAGCCATTTCGAATCGCCGGGCGCCTCTTCTTCTACATCAACCCGGGCGATGAGATCATCGTGTTGGCTCGCCCGCGAGAGGGTTGACGTGGACCGAGCCGCCTACGAGACGTTCGCCCGCAACGAGGCCGACCACTTCTGGTTCGTGGGGCGACGGGCCATCTTCTTCGATGTCCTCCACCGCCACCTCGACCCCCTCCTCCCCGCGAACGCCCGCGTCCTGGACATGGGCTGCGGCGTCGGCGGGATGATGGGGCCTCTC
>CAZLGG010000114.1:0-12660 GCA_964559135.1 uncultured Planctomycetia bacterium | reverse complement strand
CTATAGGGCGGCAGGCTCCACAACGTCAAGCGGCATCAACTCTTTCGCGGAATCTCCAGGCCCAGCAGCCGGGCCGCGACTTGGAGATCCGCCCAGGCCTTCCTCTTCTCCTCCGGACGCCGCAGCAGGTAGCTGGGATGATAAGTGGGTACGACCTGCGCCCCTCGGAAAGGGAAAACACGGCCTCGCATGCGGTGCATCGGGTCCGCACGCCCCAAGAGGTTGTTGGTGGCGCAGCCGCCCAGCGTGCAGATGACCTCGGGGCGGATGAGATCGATCTGGTCCATGAGGAAATGAAAACACGCCTGGACTTCGTCGGCCGCCGGGTCCCGATTCTCCGGAGGGCGGCACTTGATGACGTTGGCGATGAACACCTCCTCCCGTTGGAGGCCCAGGGCTTCGATCATCCGGGTCAAGAGCTGACCAGACCGTCCCACGAATGCCAATCCCTGGAGGTCTTCGTCGCGCCCCGGCGCCTCGCCCACGAACATCAGGCGGGCCTTGGGGTTGCCCTGTCCCGGAACGGCATGAGTTCGCGTCCCGGAGAGCCGGCAGGCGGTGCAGGCGACCATCCGACTCGCAAGCGTCTCCAGAGCCTGGGCGACGTCCGCGGCGGAAACCGCCTCGGATGGGGGAGCCGGAGAACCGCCGACGGCGGTCGGAGGCGCCTGTTGGGCGAGGACATCCTTGCTCGCCGGTGGCCGGAGGCCTGAGAGCGGCAACGCATCCAACCCGAAGGCCCGCTCGCTTTCCAGATGCCAACGGATCACGTCCGCGAGATCGACGGGAGGCGGTGAGTCGTTCACGGCGTCTCCTCCCCCATCGCGAGCCGTCCGAGAAGGCGATCGCCCTCCACGGACTCCAGGCGGACCGGCACGATACAGCCGCGAAGTCGGGCCGATCCCTCTAGATCCACGCGGAGAAAACGATCCGTAAGCCCGGTGAGGGACCCGAGGAGCCCCGGGCGATCCTCGATGAGCGTGGGTGCCACACGCCCGACGTGGGTCTTCCGGTAGCGCTCCGCCATCGCATCGTCGAGAGCCGCCAAGCGCCCCTTGCGCTCCTTGATCACCCTTGGCGCCACCTTCTCCGGAAAATCCGCGGCGACGGTGCCCTCCCGTACGCTGTAGGGAAAGATATGCATCTTCGCGAAGGCCATATCCCGACAGAACGCGACGGACGCGTCAAAGTCCTCGTCGGTCTCGCCGGGGAACCCCACGATCACGTCGGTCGTGAGGCAGGGCTCCGGAATGGCGTCCCTCAGACGCTCCACTGCCGACCGGAATCGTTCCGTCGAGTATTTCCTGCGCATACGCCGTAGCGTGCGGTCGCAGCCCGCCTGCAGGGGCAGATGGAAGTGAGGCACGTAGAAGGGGTCCGACCCGAAGAGGTGGACGAGCTCGTCCGTGATCTCGTGCACCTCGATACTGGAAAGTTTGACCCGTTCCAGGCCGTCGACGGTTCTGGCCGCCCGCAACAGACGAATCAGCGCGTCGGCTTCGCCCCGGTCCCACCCGAAATACCCCAGATGCACGCCGGTGAAGACGACTTCCTTGTACCCGCTCGCCGCCAACCGACTCAATTCGTCCAGAAGATCCGCCACCGAGCGGCTTCGAATTTCACCTCTCAGACTCGGGATGATGCAAAACGTGCAGTGGTCGCGACAGCCGTCCTGAATCTTTACGAACGCCCGCGTATGTCCCTGAAACCGACTGATCCCTCGGGGGAGGTCAGGTAAGGAACCATCCATCCCGAGGATTTCCCGCGCCACCCAGGGAACGATGTCCTCCTTCTCATCATTCCCAAAAACGGCCACGACCCCGGGCAGGCCCCGACACACATCCTCGTCCGAGACGGCGTAGCAGCCGGTCACGATCACGCGCGCCCCGGGATTCTCACGGGCAAGACGCCGGATCATGTGGCGCGACTTGGAGCCTCCGGAACCGGTCACCGAGCACGAATTGACGATGAAGAGGTCCGCGGCCTCCCGGTCGGAAGATTCGTCCAATCCCAAGGCCGCCAAGCCCTCGCGCAGCCACTGGCCCTCCCACTGGTTGACCTTGCAGCCGACCTCCCCCACCCGAAACGTGCGGACCGCTCGGAGAGGTCGAACGCCCCCTGCCATGGGCTGATCACCGATGTCGAATTCTGCCGTCTTGGGGCCGGGCATGGACGTTTTCACTCCTTTTCGTGGGAAGGGGAATCCTATCCGGACAGAGCGGCAAGTTCGACCCGAAGGGCGGAATCGGGCATCATGGAGCCCCAGCTCATGAGGAGATCGAACGTGAACCACCGATTCCTACTTCCGGGCCTTTTGATCGCCGCCGCAGCGACGGCCCAGATCGATGTGCGCCCGGTGACCCTGCCCGAAGGGGCCGGCGGCTTTTATCCCCGCTTTTTGGCTGAGGATTCCGCGCAGCCCTGGCTCGGCTGGCTCACGCGCCGGGGCGAGGGTTTCGGCTACCGCATGAGCGCCGTCGGAGAGCGTGCGAGCGGGACGACGATGACGGTCCACGGGCAGGACTGGTTCGCCAATTGGGCCGACTTCCCCGTCGCGGCCCGTGACCCGAAGGGACGCCTTCTTCTCCTCACGTTGGAAGAGCTGGGCGAGGGACGGTTCGCCTACGGCATCCGCGGTCGACTTTTTCCCCCCGATCGGAAGACATCTCGGACGTTTTGGCTCCATGAGGACAGGTCGCCGACGGAACATGGCTTCCCGGCCCTCCTTCCCAGGAAAAAAGGGGGGTTCTTGTCTGTCTGGCTGGACGGCCGCGCCCACGAGAAAACCGGCAATCAGCAGATCTTCGCTCGCGAGGTCGCCGCCGACGGCACCCTCGGCCCCGAGCAACTCCTGGACGATCGCACCTGCGAATGCTGCTGCACGGCGCTCGTTCAGGCGGGCGACGTGGTCGTGGCGGCCTGGCGAGACCGCCGGGACGACGAGCGGCGAGACATCCGCATACGCCGACGCCTCCCCGACGGCACCTGGGAGGAGGCCTTCGACCTGCACGTGGACGGTTGGAAGACCCCCGGCTGACCCGTGAACGGCCCGGCCCTCGCGGCGCGAGGGAAAACGGTCTGGGCCGTCTGGTACACCGAGGGCGACGAGGAAACCCCGCGAGTTTGCGCAGCAAGGTCCAAAGATCGCGGCAAGTCCTTCGACGCGCCCGTGACAATCTCCGAGGGAAGCCCCCTCGGCCGCGTCGACGTGGTCGTTCTCGCGGACGGGTCGTCTCTCGTGTCCTTCCTCGAGGACGGCGGCGAGGGAAAGCAGGCATCCCTACGGGTGCGGAGGATCCTCGCGGACGGTGCCCTGACGCCCCCCGTCGAGGTCGCCAAGGTCCCGCCCCGTCGATCGAGCGGGTTTCCCCGCATGACGGCCTCGAGGGAAGGAGCCCTCATCGCGTGGACGGAACGCGGCGACAAGACTCGCCGAGTCCGATTGGCTCGCCTTCTGCCGACCAAGAACTGAACGGCCCCCTTCACCGGGGTTGTTATATCCCGTTCCATGGATCTCACCCTGCTCATTCCCATGCACGACGAAGCCGAGGCCCTGGATGACCTCCTTCCGGCCCTCGCGACGTTCCACGCCGAGCACGTGGTCGACATCGCCATGGAAGCCGTGCTCGTGGACGACGGTTCGACCGACGACACCTTCGAGAAGGCCTGGAACTGGGCGGACGGTCAGCACTTTCCCGTCAAGGTGATCCGGCTCGCGCCGCGAGAGGGACTGGGGGGAGCCATCTCCCAGGGAATCCCGTTCTGCACCGGGAACTGGGTGGTCACCTATGACGCCGACATGTCCTATCCTTTGGATGATATCCCCCGACTCCTCGAGCGGGGTGGTGCGGAGGACGCCCAAGTGGTGACGGCCTCCCCGTGGGGCGCGGAAGGGCTGGCGCTCGAGCTCGATCGCCGACGCGAACGGATCTCTCGTCTTGCCAGCCGCCTCTATCATTGGCGGCTCGGACGCCGAGGGCGGCACCTCACCTGTTTCACCTGCGGATTTCGGGCCTATGCCAAAGGCGCGCTGCCTCTCATCGCGCCGAAGAGCAAGGGTTTCCTCGCCACGGCGGAGATGCTCGTTCGCGCTTTGAAAGCGGACATGACCGTCACCGAAATCCCCTCGACCCTGCGTCCCCGCACCCAAGGCCGCTCCAAGATGCGCGTCGTCCGCACGGCCCTCTCCCACCTGCTCTTCCTCATCCGCCTGTAACCCAACGCAGCGGCACCGCATCAAACACATCGGGGGAAAAGGAAGAGGCCCGCCTCGAGGCGGGCCCCTTCGAGTGGAAGGGAGCAAGCTCCCCTCGGAATCAGCTCACTTCACTGACAACCCAGTCCGAGGTGGACCGCGTTGCTCGGCCAGTCGGGCAAGCCCGGGATGGGGCTGGGAATGGCCGGGAAGCAGATGCGCGATTGCAACGTGATCTCGAAGCCTTCCAGGGCCGGATCCGGGACGATCGGGAAGGTGATCGAGAGGTTGCCGTTGGCATCGGTGGTCTGGACGAAGAGCAACACCAGGTTGTCGACGTCCAACCACACGTTGCAGTTCGCGGTGGGAATCACGGTGAGCTGCGGCGCGCCGAGGCTCGCGAAAACGAGAGTCAAAGCGTTCGGGAACTGACTTTGAATGTCGAGCGTGAACTCCGTGCCGATGACCGGAAGCGTGGCGCTCATGACCGGGTCCATGTTGGTTCCGCACGAGGGCAAGTTGTCGTTCACGAACGCCTGGATACCGGTGCAAACGAGACAAAGACCGGCGTCGATGTCATGGTTGACTTCGTTCGCCTGGAGAGAGACGACCTCGCTCATGTCGAACCCGGGAACGATGTCGCTATCCCCAGCCGGATCGTTGCCGACACCCGGCTGGGTGAGGAAGAACTTCGAGGGGTCGAAGGACACGCTCACGCGATAGGCTCCGGCGGGAACGACGAACTCGTAGTTTCCGTGGTCGTCGGTGACGGTCTGGGCGAGGACGTTGAGACCCTGGTCGTCGAGGAGATTCACGGTGACCCCGGGAACGCCGACCTCGTTGGCGTCCTGGACGCCATCGCAGTCCGCGTCCGCGAACACACGGTCGCCCAAACGGGCATAGTCACAGACGATCTCGGCCCGCACCCGAACGATCTCGGCACCGTCTCCGGGTGAACCGTCGTCGTCGATGCGGATGCAGTCGAACAGCAGTTCCAAGGGCCCATGCCCGGGGACGTAGGCGTCCAGGTCAATGTTCTCGTCGCTGCAGAACAGCTGGGGCAGTTCGAAGAAGCCCGCTCCGTCATCGGTCAGACCCGCGGCTTGGAGGGCCGCCGCGGTGTCGGCATTCGCCGGGCGCACCGAAACATTGTAGCAGTCCGGAACGTTGTACTCATCCACGAGAAGATCGGCGCTCGCGCCTCCGCTCGTGGTGAAGATGTTCGAGAAGCAGAGCGTGATGGTTCCTCCACTTCCCATGCTGAACCGGGTATTGGGCGTGTTACCCAGGGCATCCGTGGGGTCATCGTGGTTCGAGTGCTGGTTCGCGCCGCCCATGGAGGCCTCGACGCTCGCCGCATAACCGGGAGCGCACCCGGGCTGCACGTTGCCGCCGTTGGTGCACACGAGAGCGGAGACCCGAATGATCTCGGGTCCGTTGCCGGAGCCCGCATCCTCGATCATCAGCTGCGTGAACTTGAGCTGACATGCGGCGAAACCGGGAATGAACATGTCAAGATCCACGTTGGTGGGACCGTTGAAAACGAAGGGGACCTGAAAAACGGTTCCGTTCGCCCAGGACACCCAACCCAGCCCGGCCAAAGCGTTCGTCGTGAACGCATCCGCGGGATAAAGGCAGAGGTAAAAGTTGTCCGGGGTCCCGAATTCGTCCACGAAGATATCGGTCTGGGAATCGCCCGAGGTCGACCAGTCATCCCCGAAATCGAGAACCAAGTTTCCGCCGTCACCGAGACGCACCCATGTGTTCGGCGTGTCGCCGAGGGCGTTCTCGGGATCGGAGCCACCTTGGTTGCTTCCGGGTTGGAAGAGGACGACGTTCTGCGCCCAGGTCGCCTGGGGGGTCGACTGGGCGAAAAGGGTGCCGCAGCACAGAATGAACAGCATGACCGCGCTGAGCGGTCGAGGGAAATGGATCCTACGCATGGGGGTTCAGACTCCAAAAAAATGACAAATGAGGGAGCGGCGCGCGCCTGCATCCAAGGAGCACGGATTGTATCCATCGGGAATGGCGATGCCAGACAATTCCACTGCGCTAAGTCTCTATCCAGCCTTGGTTTTCTACCCAATGGGCGGCGAGGACGAGTCCATGAACACGCTGAAAGACCTGACCGGGAACCAACCCCTCATGGGGGTGACGGCCCAAGTTCAGGTTCGACAACTGGTTGCGGCGACGATGCCCTCCGGGGGCCTCCGGCTCGACATCCGTCTCACGAAGGACATGCCCCTTTTGACGTCCCGCATCGACCGCGAACGGGTCCTCGAAGAGTGTTCAGAAGAGGAAGGGTGCCGGGCCGTCGAGCGTGTTCAGGAGCTTCGACGGGGAACACTCGACGAGCCCATCACCCTCGACCTCCGCAGCTTCGGTTTTCGCCACGCCAGTGCCGGCGTCCTGCCCTGCGCGTCCGATGGAACGTGCTGGCTTTTCGCCCGCGACATCCCGCCGGTGGGTTGGAACATCGCGAACGGTGGCAGTCAATCCATGGAGGACCTCCTCCGCCCCGAAGTCCTCATGGCACGCGAAGCGGCGGAGGAGATTCTCTTCTTCCATCCGGAACGAAGAGTCCTCGGGACTTTGGCGCCGCCGGGAACCTACGGTGAGTTGGACCGGGCTTTGAAGCTCTGGCAGGCGAGACTCGGCCTTTCCGAAGACGCCGTGGTCTCCCTGCCCCATCGCTATTGCGAGGGCCCGGACACCCTCGTCATCCTCCACGGAGGGGGAATCCACCTGACGTCGGGCGTCCATCTCAGTTTGCAGGCGGAAGACGCTTCGCTGGAGGTGATTCGACTCCTGGAACTGGGGAGCGAGATCGATGCGGAGTGGTTACCCCTCGACGGGGAAATCCTCGAGGGTCGCCTTCTGGACCGCATCGTCGGGCGATTCCAGCCGGACTCATGGTCTGCCCATGCAGCCTGGAAGTCGGGGGACGCCATCGAAGCCCCCGCCCGACTTCCCCCCTGCCCGGTCACCCGTCACATCCGGCGGGCCATGGGCGCACCGGAGGTTCCAAGAGGTCTCTTCAGTTCCCGTCCAGAATGACCATATCGGCGAAGAGAGTCGTTCCCGTGGGCGCCACGTTGGTCATCGGCAACGCCGGACCGCCGACGCCCCCCGGAGCCTGGCCGGGCGGCACCGTCACTTCGAGAATTCGAAAGAGACTCGGGCCGACCGCACCGTCCGGCTCCGGCTCGACGGTCACGAAGACCTCGGTGATCTCGTCGGGTCCCACCGCCATCAACGACTGCGTGGCCACGGCATTCAGGAAGTCCTCCCCGGGAAAACCCTTCTTCGGCTGCATCCCCCGGGACCGGGAGACCCCGTCATTGCGATCCGACGCGCCCGGGTCGAGGAATTTCCCCGTGGAATAGACGGCTCCGGTGGTCCGGTCCTCGACCCATCCCTCGTAGCAGAATCCCGGGGGAAGCTCCGGAAGCACGAGCGACTCGGCATCCCTGTCCCGATTCACCCCCACCAACCGGTAGAGGATTCCGAATCGGTCATCGGCCGCCACGCCCGCGGCATCGTTGGTCGGCGAATCCAATTGGAACTTGCCCGAGATCATCGAGAAATCCGCCAATCCCCGCCCCCCCGCAGCCGCGGCTCCGGTCGTCGTCAACGACACCATGCCGCCCGAGGGAACCCCCTCCAGCATCACGCGGCTGGACGGCGCGGGGTCGCCATCCCCTTCATCCTCGAAGGTGACGAAGCACTCCGTCGCTCCCGTGAGATCCGGAAACATGGCGTTTCCAGTGCTGATGGCGTCGAAGACGGCCTGGGTTCTCGTGCCGAACATGAGTCCGGTGGAGAGGCTGAAGAGATCCTCCCCCACGATCACGAACCGGTCGATGGATTGGTCCTGGCCGGCCAATGTGCAGAAAAGTTCGTAGTGCCCGCGACGGTCGTTGGGATTCGAAGCGTTGGCGGGCAGGGTCAGATTCATGAGTGTGAACGATGTGGACGTCAACGCCCCGTCGGCCTGGGGGAGAGTCCCGGGAATCATGTCCACGTCCACGTTCCCTGAACCGTCGGCGGAAACGGCCGTGGGTGGGATCACAGCGGAGAGCAGGATGATTCCGAAGGGCGCGTCATCGTTGTCGGGAAACGGCTCCAAACTGATGAATGCTCGGAAATCTCCCTCGCCGGGAAAGTTGACGTCGGTCGCCAGGTCGAGCATGGGCGGGTCGAAAGGCACCATCGGATTGAAACTCTGCACGAAGTCTTGCCCGGGAAACGACGGTCCCGGCCCATCATCGCCCCGCTGAACCGCCGTCGCGAAATCCTCGTCGCGAGCTCCCGCATCGCGGAACCGACCGAGGCTCCGCGTCACGCCGTTGATGACGGCGAAACCCTCGTAGCGGAAAGACCCCGGAAGAGTCGGCAAGCTCAATCCCTGAGCGCCGCCTTGGGTGAACCAGACGCCGGCAAAATCGTTCGGCACAGGGTTCGACAAATCGTCCGTGGGCGTTCGCAATTCCACGAAACCCGTCGCCGCCGAGAAGTCGGCCAGCCCCAAGATCGCTCCCCCCATCCCGTCGTCCTGCGCACAGGGGAAACCGGCCTCCACGGAGATCCCCGTGGGCGAAAGATGGGCCTGGCCATTCACGATCGGTCCAGCGAGGACGACCTGGCAGGACGGCTCACCGTCGTGATCCCCTTCGGGCTCGACGGCGATGAAAAGATGAGTCGCGTCGACGAGGAATGGAAACTGCTCACCGAGAAACGTACTCGCGGGACCGAAAACCGCCGCCGACGCGGGGCCGAAGCTGCGGGTCCGATCGACGTTGAGAACCGTCGCGGACGGCCCGGTGCCGTCGATGACGAACTTGCCGGTGCTGCGGGGGGTTCCGTTGATCACGGCCCAACCCTCGTAGTGGGTCGTGCGGCCGTTCGAATCGGGCAACCCCACGAGAGAGATGGAGTAGGCGAAACGCCCCTTGTCTCCCCCACCGCCGCAGCTCGTCAAGAGCAACAACGGAACCGCAAGCCAAAGTAATCCTCGATGCAATCTCATCCCATGTCCTTTCTCGGGTCGTCATCGACCCAGGCCACTTCGCCTCGGGAGGCCCGAAGCAGTGCCTTCGTATACGGGTCTCGGGGGCGCTCGTAAAGGTCGGCTGTCCGGGCGGACTCCAGAATCCGCCCCCGACGCATCACGGCGACGCGATCGGCGAAGGATTCCACCAGCGCCAGATTGTGGGAGATGAACACATAGGAGAGACCTTGCTCCGTTTTCAGCCTTTGCAAAAGCTCGAGCATTCGAACCTGGAGAGGAGCATCGAGGGCCGATGTCACCTCGTCGAGGATCAAGACCTCCGGTTCCACGCTGAGGGCCCGAGCGAGCGCCACGCGCTGTTTCTGTCCGCCCGACAATTCATCAGGAAGGCGGTCGAGGTAGACCGTCCCAAGCTCCACGGCGTCGAGGAGGCGCGCGGCAAGATCTCTCGCATCCCGCTCACCAACGAGACGATGGGACAACGGCCCTTCGCAGAGCAACTCGGACACGGTGAAGCGCGGGTTCAACGTGGACCCCGGAGATTGGAAAACGACCTGGATCTTCCGCCTCAGTTCGCGACCGGACCGCCCGCCCGGTCGACGCCTCCGCCCCGGTCCTACGAAGGGCTTCCCATCGACGGTCACCCATCCGTCCGTGAGCGGCTCGAGACCGGCCAACAGGCGCGCGAGCGTCGACTTGCCGGCGCCGGATTCGCCCACGACGGCAACGATTTCCTCGGGCGCCACGACAAGGTCCACTCCATCGACGGCGGGTCGCGAGCTGGCAGGATAGACTTTTCTCAGCCCGCGGGCTTCGAGACGAGGGGTCACGGTTCGCCGTCCTTGACGGGGCCCCCCTCCATGCGCACCTCATCGTCGGCGAGAGCACGCACGACACGTTCATCGTGGGTGATGAGCAAAAGCCCCAGATTCTCCTCGGCCTGCAGCCGCTTCAACAGCCCGAGGATCTGCCCCTGAACCGTCACATCCAGATTACTCGTCGGCTCGTCGGCCAACACGTAGCGGGGCCCTTGGGCGAGAGCGAGCGCCGTGAGCACACGCTGTAATTCACCGCCGGAAAACCGATGCGGCGGATCGCGGTAGCGGCGCGCACCGTCGGGAATGCCGACCCGTTCCAACCAACAGACGGCCCGTCGGCGGGCGTCGCGCGTGGGGACCCCTGCACGGTGCAGCGCCGCCGTGAGGACCCTTCCCACGGGGGTGGACGGCGGCAGGGCATCGCGAGGCTCCTGAAAAATCATGCCCAGTGGATTCCCGCGCCAGGGGCGAACACTCGGACCGAACGCCCTCGACGCGCCGTCGAGACGGAGGCTCCCGCCCGTGACGCGAACACCCTCCGGCAAGAGGTCCAGAAGCGAAAGGGCGGTCAGGGTCTTGCCCGCACCCGATGGACCGAGGAGAGCTGTCGTTTTCCCCGGACGCACGGTGAAACTCACGTCGTGGACGAGTCGACGGTCGCCGGCATCCACGCAGAGTCCTTGGACTTCGAGGCTCATGAAGGAAGTGTACACCGGGGCAGGGCCTCCACGAGACGGCGCGTGGCTTCGTGAGCCGGATGGCCCAACAGCTGATCCGGATCGCCCTCCTCCACGATGCGCCCCTCCGAGATGACGAGAGCCCGGTCGCAGATCTGCCGCACCACGGCCAGGTCATGGGTGACCATCAGCATCGCGAGCCCCCTGGTCTTTCGCAAGTCCAAGAGCAGATTCAGGACCTGGGCCTGAATCGAGACATCGAGGGCCGAGACCGGCTCGTCCAGAAGGAGCACGTCGGGCTCGACCACGAGCGCTCGCGCGAGCCCCACGCGCTGCAACTGGCCGCCCGACACGCCTCGCGGACGGCGCCGCAGGAGTTCCCCACCGAGGCCCAAGTCCTCCATGGCGGCCGCGGCCTTCTCACGGCGGCTCGCGGCGCCGAGACCGGGAGCGTGAACGAGCAAGGGTTCCGCCACCGCGTCAACCAGTCGCATGCGGGGGTCGAAGGCCTCCCGGGCATTCTGGAAGACGAGCTGCGCACGGCGACGGAGTGCGCGCGACTCCTTTCCCTTCAAGGCGATGCGTTCCCGTCCTTCCCAGAGGACTTGCCCGCGACGGGGGAGCTCGAGGCCCGCCAGGGCGCGCAGCAGGGTCGACTTCCCGCACCCACTGTTGCCCACGAGCCCCAGGATCTCTCCCGGCTTCAGGGAGAAGGACACGCCCTTCAGAACGGGCGGCTTTTTGCCGTAGGCCACCTCGAGATCCCGCACCTCCAGAAGAACCGCGGTCATGCCTCGGCCTCCGTGACGGGGCATGCAAAGCCGCCCGCCTCGCCCAGGGAAACCCAAGCGGGGCGCTCCTTTCCACAAGAGGGACGGGCCAACGAGCAACGAGGGGCGAAGGAACACCCGGGGAGACGGTCCTCGACGGCGGGAGGATGACCGGGAATCTCCGGGAGACGCCCTCGCGGGCCCTCCAGTCGCGGGGCGGCCGCCAGAAGACCGCGCGTGTACGGGTGCCGGGGCGACGCAAGAAGACGCCGGGTGGGTCCCGACTCGACGATGCGCCCGGCATACATCACGGACATGAAATCGACGCACTCACCGAGGAGGAAGATATCGTGACTCACGAGGAGAAGTCCCATCCTCAAGTCGCGCCCCCGTTCCAGGAGGACTTCCAGGACGGCGCCGCGCGTGGCCACATCGAGCGCCGTGGTGGGTTCGTCCGCGAGAAGAAAGTCTGGACGTCGCACCGTGGCCATCGCGATGAGCACGCGTTGCTTTTCACCGCCGGAAAGCTCGTGGGGACGGGACCGCAAAACCCGACGCGGCTCCCGAATCCGGCAGGTCTCGAGCGCCTCCAGACAGACGTCGCGCGCCTTCCCACGGGACAGACCATCGATGCGGCGGAGCCCCTCGCTCATTTGGAAGCCTACCGTGAGGAAGGGATTCAGGGCTGTCGACGGGTCCTGAAACACGGCGCCCAACGTCGCGCCCAAGAGGTTCCGGCGAGCCCTTGCATCCAGAGCGAGAAGGTCCGTGTCACCCAGATGCAGCGTGCCGCCCACGTGAACGGCCGATTGCGGCAAGAGGCCGAGGGCCGTCAGTGTCGTCAGGGACTTCCCCGACCCCGACTCGCCCAGAAGCCCCAGAGTCTGGCCGGCTTCCAGCCGCAGATTGACGCCGTCCAGAACGGGATTCTTCTGGCCCGGAAAGCGCAAGCGAAGATCGTCCCACACCAGGGCGAGAGCGACCGCGGCGGTCCCCTTCACATCCGTCATGATGGTCGGTCCTCCGCCGCCATGAGGTCCCTGAGCCCGTCGCCGAAGAAGTTCAGCGCGAGCAGTGTGGCGCTGAGAATGGCGCCGGGAACCAACACGAGCCAGGGATACTCGCGAAACAGGACGGCGCCCTCCGAGATAAGCGAGCCCCAAGACGCGGCCGGGGGTTGGACACCCAG
>CAZLGG010000113.1:0-12666 GCA_964559135.1 uncultured Planctomycetia bacterium | reverse complement strand
ACTCTGGCCTTCTCGGAGGGGGATCTCGACACCGCGAGAGCTTGGTTCACGGAGGGATCGGCCCATATGGATGCGATGCTTGCGTTCAATCCTCGGGAGCCGTCGTGGTTGGGGCGAAGGGCTCAGTTGGCTCGTCTTCTCGCCGCCGTTCTGGATAGGCAGGGTGACTACCGGGGTCTCGCGGAAGTGGTGAAGGGGTTGCTCGCGAGCGGCGAGCACGACATGAGGATGCACCTTTGGTGCGCCGCGGTCGCGGCCGACGCGATGGTGCGCGCGGGGCGCGATGGGGGTCTGAGCGGCGACGAGCGCGCCCGACTCGAGAGCGAGTACCGAACTCTCTCCTTGGACGCTCTGGAGTCGTGTCCGGTGAGCCGAGCTGCGGATTTGAAGGAGGTCGAGGATGCGGAAGTCCCTGACGCCGTGCGTTCCGATCCCCGTTTCGCGACGATCATGGAGCGGCTGCGTGCGCGGGTGGCCGGCGCCTCCTGGAAGCACTGACGCTCGGTTTTTCCCTTCCCGAGGGCTCTTTTTTCCGTTTTTTCGGGGACGCGCCACCTCCGTTCCGGATGGAGGAGATGTCATCCATCTTCGAAACCCAGGAGCGGAACATGAGTGCCCCATTTCTTCACCCCTCGTCCCATTTCCCGGCCGGTCGCGCGACTTTGACCCTCGGAGTTCTTCTTCTTCTTTCTTCGGTGCCCCTTGTCGCACAGGAGGTGATCGTGCAGAGCGAGGTGGGTTCAACCGCGTCTCAACTGGGGTCCTCGGTTTCCAACGCCGGTGACGTGGACCGGGACGGGTTCGACGATTTTGTCGTCGGCATGCCCTACGCATCGGGGTCGGCGCCGTCAGGTGGCGAAGTGCGTGTGATCTCCGGGCGGACCGGCTCGGTGATCCATTCGAACAGCGGTGCGAGCAATGAGCATGTGGGATTGACCGTGGCCGGTGACTTCGACGCCAACGGGGATGGGCGGCCCGATTACGCAGCGGGCTACAACAATCTCGATGCTGCCATGAGCGGCGGAGTTCGGGTCTACGACGGCGCCACGGGCGCACTCCTTTTCCAGACCTCTGCATCCTCGGGGGGGCTTGGGCTTGCTGTTGCGGGCCTCCGTGACATCAATGGGAATGGCCGGGACGAGATCATCGTGGGCAGACCTCAGGCGTCGATCATCTTCAACCCCCTCGGGGCGGGATTGATCCGTGTTCTCGAGTACTCGCCCACGACCGGAGTGTTCTCCACCCTCTTGACGGACGTCGGGGGTTTTACGAATGGGAACTATGGCACGAGCGTCGCGGACGCCGGCGACCTCGATGGAGACGGAGTGTCCGACATCGCCATTGGTGAACCGAGGTACAGCGAGGTCAATCAGTTCGTCTTGTTGCCCGGCCGTATTCGCGTGCTGTCCGGACAGGCGGCCGCCAACGGTACGGCGACGCAGATTCGCTCCTACCGAGGGACCGACTCCTTCGGTCAGGTTGGCGTCGCGATCGCCACGGGCGGAGACATCGATGGGGATGGTATTCCCGACCTCATGGCCGGCTCCCTCAGCGAAATCATCGATGTGTTCCCTGGGGCCGGCGGTCAGTCGGTTCTCAACATCGCCCCCGGATTCGGAATGTTCCCCGGTTTCGGCCAAGCCCTCGCCTTCGTTCCAGACGTTTCGGGCGATGGCTTGTCCGATCTCGCCATCGGAACGCCCCTCGACAGCCAAGGGAAGGTTCGTCTCCACAGCGGCCAGGACGGGAGCGTCGTCAAGATCATCTCCGGGCGCGGTTCGTCCGCTCGTTTTGGTGCGGCCTTGGCGAGCGGGTGTGATGCGGACGGCGACGGCGTCGAAGATCTGGTCGTGGGAGCCCCTCTCGAGAATCTCCACGCCGCAGTGACGGCTGGAGTCGACCAGGGGTACGCGAGGGTGTTCTCTCTCGTGCCGCTCACCAACTTGACCGGTACGACCCTCGATTTCACCTTGCTCGGCGATCTGACCGGTGACGGTCTTCCCGAATACGGAATCTCCAATGGCGCATTCGTCAGAATTCGAGACGGAAGCTCGGACGCCGTGCTTTTGAATACGGTCTCGATTCCCAACTCCGTCGGGCTCGGCTTCGCGCTCGCCACCACCGACGACCTCGACGGGGACGGCCTGCGAGATATCCTGGCCACGGCTCCCTTCGAGGACACTCCTTCCGCCGCCGACGTAGGAGCCGTTTACCTGATCTCGGCCCTCTTCGGAAACACGATCGCGGTGGTGAATGCCGGCCCGTACCAGCAGGCGTTCTCGGACTATGGACAATCCATCTGCGTCCTCGGTGATCTGAACGGCGACGGAGTCTCGGAGTTTGCCGTGGGGGCACCGTCCTCCTCCGTTTCCGCCGTTTCGCCGCAGTCCGGGATCGTCTTGATCCATTCCGGGATCAATGGACTCGTGATGGCGGCTCTCCCGGGGGGCGCGGCGGGTGACGACTTCGGAATGAGTCTGGCCAACGTGGGTGACCTGGACGGCGACGGCGTGGCCGACATGGCCGTGGGCGCGCCGAACGCGATGGGCGGGAAAGGCGAGGTGCGTGTCTTCAGCGGCTCCACGTTGCTCGGATTCAACCCAACGACCATCTACGTCGTGGCCGGTACCGGCACGTCGGAATTCGGGTTTGACGTCGCGCGTGCCGGTGATGTGGACGGGGACGGAATGGATGACATTCTCGTCGGTGAGCCAGGATACAGCTCATTCCTGTCGTCGAACCGTGGGCGCGCACGGGTCATCTCCGGAGCGACGGGACTCGTGGTCAGGAGTTACTTCGGGGAGGTCGGCGGAGACCGGTTCGGGGCTGCCGTGTCGGGCATCGGGGATGTCGACGGTGACGGGCTTTGCGACGTCGCCATCGCGGCTCCCTTCTTCTCCCAAACGCTCAACAATGCCGGTCGGGTCTACGTCCTCTCATCCATGGGGCAGACCAGGGCCATCATCAACGGCAACGCCGGCGACTTGCTCGGTGAGCGACTCCTTGGAATCGGAGACCGAAACGGGGATTGCCATGGGGACATTCTCATCAAGGAAGGGGTTTTCAACACCAGTACCTATATCTTTACACCAGGCCGACTGGACGGTCTCGAGGCTTACGGACAGGGGACGCCCGGTTGCGACGGACGACTCTGCCTGGCCGCCGATTCGCCGCCGAGAATCGGCAACACTGCTTTCTCCATCGTGCTTGACAATGGACCGCCTACGGCACCCGGGGGCATTTTCGTGGCCGACCTGTCGGCCAAGCTCGACCCTGGGCAGGATCTCTTGGGCATCGGCTTGATCTTCCACGTGAACCTCGGCGCGGTGCCGGCTCCCCAGGCCTTCCCCGTCACGACCGACGTCACGGGTCACGCGAGCGTGGATGCGGGAATCCCCTACATCCCGGCGCTGGCGGGGACGCAGGTGATCTTGCAAGGGATTTGGTACGAGGGAGCGTGCCAGACCAACGGGTTCGGGTACTCGACCACGAACGGCTTGGAACTGACGATTCTCCCCTAGTGGGGTGCGGGAGGGGGGCCTTGAGCTCGGCCGTGGGCGGCTGGGTTCAAGGCCCCTTTCGTGCGGATCGCAGTCTCACCATCGCGTCGGAAAGGGCGGCCAGCCCGCGGTGGAGCGTGCGTCGGACCGCCGCGGCATCGGTGAAGTCGGCATGGTCCGCGATTTCCGCGTGGCTCAGCCCGAACACTCGCGAAAGCACGATGGCATCCTGTTGCCGGTTCGAAAGGGATTGAAAGGCCTGTTCGATGTCCGCGGCGGCCTCTTCGGCCCGGGCGTGGGCGCTGGGCGTGGCAAACGCCGAGTAGGAAGCGACGATGTCCTGTATTGCCGGGGTGCCTTCCGGATGCTCTCGATGGACGTCCCGTTTGGCGGCGGCCCAATAGGCGTACCGATCGGCAATCTTGCGGCGCGCGATCGTGAAGAGCCAGTGGCGGAATTCCGCGTCGCCGCCCCAGCGGAATCCTTCGATGTTTTCGAGAATCTCTCGACATACGGATTGAACGAGATCGGAGGCGGACTCGCGTGCGAGGACGAGAGGCCCCGCGCGCAGGCGAATGAATGCACGGAGCTTGGGCTCGAAGTGAACGAGGAGTTCAGCGGCCGCGTCCGCATCTCCTCGACTGGCACGCTGGAAAAGGGCGTGAGAATCCATGACGCCAAGTCTACTCCCAGCCAGGGGCCGTTTCGGCAAGAAATCCCCTCCCGCCACGCGCGCCCGGTCTATTGCCCGGCCCCGTCCAGGTTGGGCTTGGAGGCCTTCTTGCGGATGCGCTCGAGGAGGTCCCGTGCCATCTGCGTATTGGGGTGATCGGCGCCGAGCTTCTTGGTCATGACGTCCAGAGCGCCCTGAACTGTTTTTTCCGCGTCCTCCCATCGGCCGAGCTTGTAGAAGCAGTTGCCGAGCATCATGCGGAAGGCCGCGTCGCTGGGGTTGTCGAGACCGAGGACGCGGTCCGCCTTCTCGACGGCTTCGAGATGGTAGGGCAGCGCCTCGTCGGCTCGTCCCAGAAGGCAAAGCCCGGACGCGTAGCTGTTCAGGGCGTTGATCAACGCGAACGAATCTTTTGGCGCGATCTTCCTCTGAATCGCCAGAAGCTGTCGGAACACCTCGTTGGACGCGGCGATGTCGCCGAGTCGGCTTCTTACCATGGCGAGGTTGGACATCGTGACGAGCGTTTGAGGGTGTTCCGGCCCGAATCGCTTCTTGCGCGCGTCGAGCACGCGTTCGAACAACGACGCGGCGGTCTCGAGGTCCCCCTGGTCCTGAATCAACTTCGCATGATTCTCCTGGATCATGATGCTGATGGGGTGGGTGGCGCCGAGGCGCTCGATCGCGACGGGTTCGATGCGAGCATAGAGTTTCTTGGCCTCACCAAATTGACGGTTTTCGACCAGGTAGTAGGCCAAATCACCTTCGGCCGAGAGAGTCCTCGTGTGGTCTTTGCCGTGGACCGATCGGTAGGTGTCAATGACCGCACGCTGCATTCGGATGGCGTTGGCGAGGTCGCCGTTCTGAGACAGGGTCGACGCAAGAGCCTCCTCGAACCCGGCCACCAAGGACGGATCGGAATCGTCGGGAGCTTGATCGATCAGGCCTTCCCAGACGCGAGTGGCGTCGTCGGATCTGCCCGCCGCACGATACATGACGGCCAGCATGTGTCGCGCCTTCATCGTCTCGACATCATCTTGGCCGAGCCGTCGTGTCATTTCATCGCAGAACTCCTCCACCGTGGGGATGATGCTCGTGTCGCGACGTCGATAGAAGTCGATGCGCGCGAGATTCGCTCGTCCGATCAGGGAGTCGCGGTGCTGGGCGCCCCGGTGCACGACGAGATCCCCCTGGAGCCGTTGGAGCTCCTCATGAGCTTCATCGTAACGTCCCAGTTTCTCGAACGTCGTCGCGAAGGCGCCGCGAATGAGGATGCGATCCTCCGGGTCGTCGGGAAACGCTTCGTCGATGCGTGGGCTCTGCTCGACGAGCAGGTCGACCAAGCGGGCGTTTTCGCCGTCCTTGTCGGGGTCGACCTTCTCGATCATGTCCACCACCCAGTGGAGGGCGTCACGGAGTCGGACTCCCTTCTGGCGTTCGCTTTCGTGAGCCGCCCGAGCCGAGCGGAGAGCGAAGAGCGAGAATGCGAGCGATCCGGTGAGGAGTATCACGACGATCGCGGCGCCTACGATCATCCGGCGCGAACGCTTCAGTCGTCGAGAAAGAAGGTACCATGTGCTGTCGCGGCGAGCCTCGATGGGCTCGCCGGCGAGGAATCGCTGCAGGTCGCGCTGCAATTCCAACGCGCTCTGGTAACGCCGCTCGGGCTCAGGTGCGAGGCAGCGCATGGCGATGGCGTCGAGGTCCGGATCGATGCCGGGCAGGACCGTTGCGAGTCGGGTTGCCTTGGGGTCGCAGACGACAGCCAAGGCCGCTGAAAACTCGTTGGGAAGCTCGTAGGGACGACGGCCGGCCAAACCCTCGTAGAGGATCACTCCCAGCGCATAGACATCCGTTCGGACATCGACGTCTTCACCGCGCGCCTGTTCGGGGCTGGCCCACGGAAGCGTCCCTACGAAGAAGCCTCCCAGGCTCTTCGTGCGGTCGGCGTACTCTCCGTCCTGGGTGAAGCTGGCGAGTCCGAAGTCGAGGATTCGGGGCTTCCCTTCGGTGTCGACGAGGATGTTCGCGGGCTTGAGATCTCGATGAATGACGCCGCGCTGATGGGCATAGGCGATGGCGCGAACGACTCCCAGGAGTAGCTCGACGACGCCCCGCGCGGATTCGGGATCCACCGGCGAGGCGCGGGCCTTCTGGAAGACCGGGCATGCGTCAAGGCGGACGCCGCGAACGTATTCCATGACGAGATAGGGCCGCCCGTCGGGCGTTGTTCCACCATCATGCAGGGTGACGATGGACGGATGGCGGAGTGCCGCGACGAGATCCACTTCGCGTTGGAAGCGACGGAATGCCGCCGCACTCGACCCGGGAGTTTCGTTCAAGAGTTTGATCGCGACGTCACGTCGCGTGGCGCTTTGTTCCGCTCGGAAGACGACACCCTGGCCCCCGCGAGCGATTTCCATGAGGTGCACATAGCCGGGAATAGCGGGTGTGGACGCGCTTTCCCTGTAGCATTTGCCGAGTTCGTTCAGCAGCGTGGCTTCGTCGTCGAACCAGCGCTCTTCTCCGGTGGCTTCGCTTGGGCTCATTCCTTATCCCTCTTCGTCCACCTGTTCCCGGATCAACGTTCTGAGCCGCGCGAGAATGCGGGACTTGATGTGATAGATCCGCTGGAGAGACCAACCCGTTTCCTTCGCGACGTCGGCATTCGGGCGTCCTTGAGCGGTCAGCATCTCGAAAACCTCGACCTCGGCGGATTGGAACTCGACACGGATCGTGTTCATGGCCAGCCGAAGATGGTATTGCCGCCATTCGGCATCCCACAGATCCTCGAGTTCCGGTGCATGCCCTTGGTCCAGATTCATGGTGTCTGGCTCGATGGGGTTCTTCTTGCGTTGGCGTTTCCAGGTCGCACGGAGGGTGATCGTTTTCAAGTAGCCGCGGAAACGGCCCTTGTTCGGATCGTATCGGTGCTCCTTGATCGCCCTGTGGACCGCTATGAGAACTTCCTGTGCGACGTCGTCGGCATCCACGGGTTGCATCCCTTGTCGCCTCGCGACGGCGCGAATGAGGTCGATGTAGCGATGAAAGAAGTCCTGCCACGCATCGTCGTCACTCGTGGAGCGGATTCTCTCCAGCAGGCTGGCGTGTGTCGAGTTCTCGAAGGCCATAGTCCGAGAATATCGGCACGCAGTCGACCAGGTCAACGAAATAAACACCCGACCGCGCCCGGACGAAGTCCCGGGCGGCCGGGCAGTGGGGTGTCAGGGAGAGATCTTGCCTCGGAATCGTTGAGTGAAGTTTCCACGGGTCGGATCGGACGCGAGGAGAACGATGCCCTGGACCTCGAAGGGGAAGCCGACCAATGTCGGAATGTTCGGGATCACGGCGGGGAATGGGAGATTGGCTGTCAAAGTGGCCGCCACCGTCACCTGACTGGAGAGCCCGATCAACAGGTAGCCGTAGTCGGGAAAGAACTCATGGGAGGCACTCGCCAAGTCGACGAGCAGAAGCCCAAAGCCAGTGCTGGGACCGGCCAGGGTGAAAACCATCGTCGATCCGAGCGACGGTGTCCCCTGGACATCGAGGCGCCACGTGATTTTTTCGTATGCGCCCATGTCGGGGAGAACGTTGCCGGACAGATCGTCGTCGGCAAGGCGCGAACCCTCCTCCCAGTCAACAAGCACGGCGTGCGCCGTCGTGACGTCGCCCGTGTTGAGACACGGGGACATCGCCTGCAGATGATAGTCACCTGTCGCTGGGGCGACGAAGAGAGGATCGACGTCGAGATTGCCGTTCATCCCGGCGGCCGTGGGGGAACCGTCCGAATTCAACAGCTGGCTGTCGGCGATCCCGACGTAATTCGAAGCGTTGTTCCACGCGATCGAGTTGATGACGGAGCCGCTCCAGCCCGTCCCCGTCACGCCCGCCACTGTGCAATCGGCGACGGTCGCATGCACGAGATCCCATGACCCGGCGCTGAGGACGACGCCTTTCGAACAATGATCGGCGACCCAATTCTCCGCATCGCCGGCGAGATTGGAGACTTGAATGCCTTCGTCGCTACAGTGGTCGGCGCGAAGCGCCCTGGCCTGGACCCCCGTGTTGTCGATCGCCAACCCCGGGATTCCGAAAAGACCGGCGCCGCGAATCCACAGGTGGTCAAGCGTCGAGGGAAGCGCCGCGGACCCGACCGAGAACCCTCGCCAGTCGTTTGCCGCCACAGAGGACGGCCCGTCGTTGTTCGTATCCCCGCCGAAGTCGTCATCCACGAACGACGTGATGATGACGGGGGCCAACGATGTCCCTCTGGCCTCGAAGTGCCCGGATGACACTGCAAACGACCGGTCGAATGCCATCTTGACGATGACGCCGGCCTCGAGAATGAGAGAACTCGTGGCCGTGAACCCGGGATTCGACGTGGCAACGACTACGCCGTTCGGCGCGGAATGGGCAAACACGCGGTCGTCCACGCCCACTGAGGAGACAGTCACGCTGACGTAGTCCCCACCGTTGTTGACGGCCTGATTGTTGGCGAAACCGGAAAGGGCGCCCCACGCGCAATGGGCATAGGCGACCTGGCCGCACGCATCCACGAGGCAATCTTCGATGATGGGACGAGCGCTGCTGGACAAGGCGATCCCGTCGGCCGTGCAGGACCGGACGGTGCAGGATCGCATGACGACATCGTCGTCTGCCTGCACTCCGGCGAGGCCGAACCGCCCCGCGTATCGGACCTCGGTGTGGACGAGTAGACTCCCCGCGGAACTGGATGGCAGGTTCAAGTTGCGCCAGTAGTCGGGGCCGGGAGTCGAGCTCATTCCGTCCTTGTTCGTGTCACCGCCGGCGGCGTCGTCCGTCAACGAGGTGAATATCACCGGAGCTCCCGATGTCCCGCTGCAGTTCAGCGTCCCGGTGATGATGACCTGGCGGTCAAAATTCATCTTGAGGATGCAACCCTGGTCGAGGGTCAGGCTTGCTCCGGCCGCCACCGTGATGTTGGGGCAGATGATCACGTTGGAGATCATGTTGGCCGCCGTGATGGTGGTTGCGCCGGAGTTGATGGCTCCGCTCGCCACGCTGAGGGAATCGTGTTGTGCGTTTCCCGAGGCCGTGTTGCTCGTGAAGTTGGGGACACTCTCGAGACGTACCCCCTCCACGGCCCGGTTGTTGTTCGTGAAGTTGCAGGATGTGAACGTCGAAGACGTCGCGATGTTGTTGAGATCGAGCCCTGCTGAGGAGCAGTCCGACACCGTGCAGTGGTCGAATGCGATGGCGGCGCCGCTGATTTCCATGCCCCCAAAGCCGAAGCGTCCGGCGAAGCGGAGAGTCAGGTGGCTCACCGTCCCCGTGGCCGTGGCATTGAATTGCAGGGTGCGCCAGGAGTTGGGGGCGCCCATGGACGGCCCGTTCCCATTCGTGTCGCCTCCGGCCGTATCGTCCTGGATGTCGGTGAGAATGACTGGCATCGCCATCGTTCCCAAGACGTCGAGTTGTCCGTTCACGGTCATCTGCCGGTCGAAGTTGAACTTGACGATGGCGCCGGCCTGGATCGTGAGGGTCGCGCCGGCGGGGACGGTGAGGTTTCCCGTGGCGTGGTACACGACACCGCTGAGAAGAGGACCGCCGGCCCCATCCGAGATATTACCGGTGATGGTGACTTGGCCAACGACGCCGGCCGCGCAAAGGCAGGCGAAGACGATGGTTATGAGGATGCGGCGAGAGCGTGACATGGTTCGGTCGTCCATGAGGGGGTCTTGAGTGAGATGAGGGGGGGGGCGTGCTCTGCGGCGCCCTCATGAAACCCATGCCACGGGAGGGAGAGTCCTCCAGAAAAACTTCTCTCAGTGCCCTCCTCGACCCATGCGTCATTCACTCCCGTCGAGTGCCCGCCCATCGGAAAGCCTGTGCATCGGACAGCTCACAAATTGAAAAGGCTCCCGGCAGTTCGCCGGGAGCCCGGGTGCAAGAACGCACCTGCAAACTTCTCCGCTCAGAAGAGAATGTCCACGGCGTCCGTGGAGAGGTAACCCAGGGCGCTGACGGACGGAGGAGTCAAGGCATACGCCTGCAAGACGAGGTGAATCGTCGAAGCCAAGGCATTGGGTGGGAACTGCCAGAGAAAACTGTTCCCCTGCGGCAGGACGGGAACTCCCAACGAACCCGGGAGTGAACTGGGGGTCAGATTGACGATGAACCCGTTTTGCAGATCCAGCCATACGCCGGGGAAGCCGGTGGCGACAGGAGGGGAGAACCGGAATTCGGCGAAGAGCGCCATGGGTTGAAAGTCGGCGACACCCAAGGGTGAGTCGATGGTGACATAGAGCAGATCGCTCGGTGATGCGACGAGCGTCGACGCTTGAGAGCCGACCCCAGGCGCGTTGAGCCCCACCATGATGGTGAGATCCGTTCCCTGTCCGGGATAGGTCTGTGCGATTCCTCCCGCCGTGGAAATGGTGAAGAGGACTGCGGCCAGAAACGTGCGAATCATGTCAGTAACTCCTTTTCTCGTGACTCAGAATTGGATCTCGTGACCGTCGGTCAACATCACTCCAGCCACCACGTTCCCGAGAGGGGTGAGGACGATCCCCTGCATGAGCAGGCTGTTCCCCGCGATGCCATTGGGGGCAATGAACGCGAAGCGGTTGAGGCCGGGCTGCAGCAAAGGGGTCAAAGGAACGAGTGCTCCCGTCGTGGGGCCCAACAAAGAGAACGTGCTGGCGGTGGGGGTCCCCACGAAGACCGTGGTGGGACTGCCTGCGGGACCGGTGAATGGGCTCCCCGTCGGGAGAAAATCCGCAATCAGGTAGAAGGGCCGCAACGCAACGGTCCCCATGGGCGAGGACAGGTCGAACACGAGTGTATCGCCGGGCGATGCCGTCTTGATGGAGCCACCCGGGTCCATGCTCGTCGTGACGGGGGCGCCGGGGGGCACGACACCCGAGGCGAGGACAAAGTCCTCATCCGTTCCGGGGTAGGGACCCACGATCGTGAAGACCGCGCCGTTGCTGGTTCCGCCCCCTTGAGGTGGGCTGCCCAGGGCGGGACAGACCACGGTCACCGTAGCCGTGCCCGCCATTGCAAGATCGCTCGAGAGGATACCTGCCGTCAGTTGGGTGGAACTGACAAAGTTCGTGGCTCGCGGCATACCGTTCCAGTGCACGACGCACAGGGGGCAAAAACCTGTTCCGTGAACAGTGAGAGTGAATCCCGGCGAGCCCCGTGTGACGGAGGAGGGTTGGAGCGAAGTGATCGTCGGTGTCCCGCAGACGATGGGGCAGGGGAAGAGGTTCGATGGCTGGGGCGAGCAGGGGTCTGTCACCATGCAGTTCAATGGAGTCAACGTGAGCAGATCGCTTGCATTCACTGAGACCTGGAGGGTCGAAGCATTGATGAACGTGGTGGACCGCATGGTCCCGTTGATGGACACGACACTGGTACCCGTGAAGTTGGCGCCGTTCAGAGTCAAGGGGAACCCGGGGTCGCCGAATGTGGCAAAGGGAGGGTTGCAGCCCGCGATCACAGGCGTGGGGCCGGAACCGACGACGACCTGGGTGGAAGCCGCGCCGCCGCCGGGTGCGGGATTCGAGATCGTGAGCGAAAGAGTTCCCGGCTGGGCCTGAGGTGGCAAGGAGAGTGTCATGGAGGACGAGGTCAGGCTGGTGGGGACCTGAGGAACGCCGTCGATCGTGACGCTGGAGCAGGGCAGAAATCCCGATCCGGACACGGCGAGGGTTTGGGGGCCCGCACACGCGGTCAAGGTATTCGTCGATGAGATCGTCGGGACCGGATTCGGCTGTCTCAGAAAGGAAATCGAATAGAAGAGGGTGTTGGTCACCGTACCGCTGTCTTTGAAAACCACGATGGCGTGCCAACCGGGATTCAAGAAAACGGGGGCGGACGGGGTGGTTCCCGATCCAAGGAGGATGTTCGCATTGCGCGGGCGCCATCCAGGCCCCGTGCCCGGGTCGAACAACCTCCATCGCAGGGCGGAGAGATCTTGCCCCGTGGTGGCGTTGAGCTGAACCGTGTAGGAGCCGGGGCAGGTGACCTCGAATTGGAAAAGCCGAGCGACCGAGAAATTGGCGAAGGAATGTCCGCCCGTCGTCCAGCCGGCGTTGTTGGGGAGCGGGCCCGGAGTCTGGGTGTTGCACAGTCGCGTGCGAGACACGCCGCTCGTGCCTGATACGAGTGTGATCTGTCCCGACGTGGGGGAGATGCTGCCCAGGTGACCGTTGGCGACGAGGAAATCACATCGTCCGCCGGTCCTGTTCGAGACGACCCCCCCGATCTCGATGTCGCGATCCGCGAATGGCGCGGCGGGAACATCGGGTGCCACGGCCACGCATAGCCACGCGCCGTTGCACACGGGGAGGTTGAAGGGTTTGCATGCCACGTTGGGGTTGATCGTGAAGGTCGCCGCCCCCCCACAGATGTTGTTGGTGAAATTGAAGGGGTTGGCTCCACATTGAGCGGGCATTACGGCGCCGAGCAGTCCCAGGACTGCCATCATGGCGATGAGCCTGCACATCGGTT
>CAZLGG010000112.1:633-12851 GCA_964559135.1 uncultured Planctomycetia bacterium | reverse complement strand
CGCTCTTGCGGAAGTACACTGGTACGAGGCTCACGGGGTCGGCCGGCGTGAGATGAAGATCAAGCGGCTCTTGGGCTGAGACGAAAGATCATGGCAAAGACAGACCGTTACGTCGTTTGCGTTTCGAATCAGGGAAACCCCGCTGCCTTGGAGGTGCGGAAGATCTATCGGGTCATCGACGATACAGCGGCGGAATCCCACGGTTTGATGCGCATCATCGACGAGTCCGGGGAAGATTATCTCTACCCGGAGAAGTTCTTCGTTCCCATCGATGTTCCCCAGGAGGTGGCCAGAGTCTTCTCGAAGAAACCCGCTTGAGCACGGTGATCGAGTCCCCGGCAGTGGGTGGCGCCAGATCGAATCATTCCCCGGCGAGAGGCGTATACTGGGCGGATCAAGGAGTTGCCCATGTGTTTGTCCCGAATCGCCCGCGTCCTGCTTCTCATTCTCGTCGTCGGTCCGCTGGTGGCTCAGGGGCCGCCGCCCCGAAAGCCCCACGCCTTCCGCTGCGGTGGAGCGATCCCCTGGAGGGGGAGCTTCGACAAAGCCCTGAAGGAGGCGCAGACCACCGGAAAGCCCGTCTTCTGGTTCGTGCCCGCGACCTGGCGCACCTCCATGGACCGCAAGCAGGAACTCTATTGGTACATGATGGCCGGTGTGTTCTCCGATCCCGTCATGGTCACATGGATTCGCGACCACTTCGTCCCGCTCCGACTTTCCCTCTCGCGGCTGCTGAGGCAAGGCTACGAGGAGGTGGCCGTGGCGAGCCGGGCCGAGGCCAAGGCTCTCGGGGAACGCTATGGCTTGAAGCGTCTGGGGTTCGTGGAACCGGGATTCCTCATTCTCGACCCGAAAGGGGACGTCGTGTTCTCGTTGGACAAGCTCAACACCTACAACGCGGGCTGGATGCACCGTCGCATGAAAGCCTTCGTCGAAGGCAAGGGCAAGGGACTCGTGGCGTCGGCGCCCGCGGCGGGCGAGGAAGGACCCCTCGCGCCGGCACGCAAGGCTCTCGCGGAAGGCCGCATCGCCGACGCCCTGAAACGGTTCCGCACCGAGGGCAAGCGGACATCGGAGGCCCGCTACTTCGAAGGCGTCTGCCTCCACATGCTCGGGCGCACCTCGGACGGTGATGCCGCCTGGAAGATGGCCGCCAAGGGAAAGGACACCTGGGCTTCCAAGGCGGAGATCGAACTGGCCCGGTGGGGGCCGTTCATGCACGGCTTCGAGGACTACAGGAACTGGCCGGAGCGTAGCTTGGCGCGGATCGAAAAGGCCCGCGACCTCCGTGTCCCGACGTCGGAAGAAGACATCCCTCACCTCGCCGACAGCAGTCTTCGCATCCTGCTTTCCATGCAGCGCGAAAACGGCTCCTGGAACGACAGCCGGTACGACTTCGGGGGGCTGGACAGCATGCCCAACGTCCACGTGGCGGTCACCGCCATCGTGGCGCGGGCCCTCCTGAATTGGCGAGATCGCAACCCCCGGGCCGTGGACGCGGCGATCGAGCGGGCCCTGCCCTACCTTTTGGACGAGAAGAACACGAACCCCAAGGATTCGGACGAACTCGTCTGGGCCCATACCTATCGCATCCTCTTTTTGGCTCGCCTGGCCGAGACCTCGCTCCGTCATGCCCCCCGTGCCAAGAAGAAGATGGGACAGTTGGTGAAGCTGCTCGAGAAGAGCCAAGGGAAAAACGGAAGCTTCCACCACGAGTACGCGAACCCCTTCGCCACCGCGGCCGCCGTCTATGCTTTGAACACGGCAAGAAAAGCGGGCGTGACCGTCCACCGCAAGGTCTTCGAGCGGGCGGCGAAGGCCTTGGCGGTCACCCGCGGCAAGAATGCGGCGTTCGTCTACGGGCAAAGGAAGCCTCGTGGGGACGGGCCCGACATCCATGGGGCGGCGGGGCGTTCTCCGCTTTGCGAACTGGCCATGATGCTCGCCAAGGCCTCCGATGGCGAGAAGCTGGCGGCCATCATCGACCGCTCCATGAAGTACTATGGGAACCTCGAAGCGGTGCGTCACTACGACGACCACACCGATCGGTACGCGAACGGCGGGTTCTTCTTCTGGTTCGACATGGAGGGATGGGCCCAAGCCATCGAGGCCGCTCCCGCGCCGCGCCGCGCCGCCTGGAAAGCCGCCATGCGCAAGATCGTGCTCGACATTCACCAGGCGGACGGGGGGTGGCTGGACTCCCATGAGCTGGGGAAAAGTTACGGGACCGCCATGGCCCTCAATATCTTGAAGAGGATGATGGACCCGCGCCAGTAGCCTTCCCGGTGTCGTCGAGGCGTCAGCGGAAAAACCGTCCTCCCCAGCGAGCCGACGACACGGCGGCGGCCTCCTCGATACGGGCACGCGCCGCCAGCGCCTGTTCGTTGGCCGGGTCATAGGCGAGGGCGCCGTTGACGTAGGCCAAGGCCGTCCCGTAGGAACCCCGTACCGTGTAGAGACTCGCCAGGTGCAACCGCACCCGAACGTGGAGGTCGATGATCTGCTCCTCCAGCCGGGCCAGATCCGGCTTCATCTCCTTGGGAAGCCGCGAGGACTGGTGCAGGCTCACGGCCTTTTTCTCACCGCGCCGCAACGACGTGATGGCGCCATTGAGGTAGGTGGTGGCGCTTCGCGGCCGGGCCGTGGCCTGAAGCCCCTTCGACTCCGCGAGCAGGGCCTTGTCGAGCCAGCGGCGCACGTCCGCGAGGAGAGCTTCTCCCCGCTTCCAGGAGGCCCGTTCCCGTTTCAGCCGCCGCGCCGTCGCGGCGCGGCGGCGGGACTCGGAATACCTTCTCGTGATCTCGTCGAGCAGCGCGGGGACGGCTTTGGCTCCCGGTTCCTTCGGATACCTCCGCAGGACGAGCACGGCCAGGCTGCGGGCCTGGGTGAACCGTTCGGCCTCCATGGCCCGCCGGCTTTTTGCCAGGAGTTTCTCGAGATCCCGTTGGACGCACTGGGCGAGCTTCTCCTCGACCTCGCCGTCGAGCCGCCCCCCCGGTTTCGCCGTGGCGAGGTAGTGCCGGCGCGCGACGGCAAACAGGCCTCGCTCGAACGCGATGTCCGCGATGCGTCGGTGTTCGACGGCATCGAGGGGAGACCAGGCGCTCACCAGGAGGGAATAGAGGGAATTGGGCGCAATGCGGGAGAAGGGAATCGTTTCCTTCACCGACCCGCGACCGATCTTGCGACCGAGCACCAATCTATCGCGGCCGATGCTGAGAATTTCGCCCCGGACCGTCCCGCCCTTCTCGAGAAGGATCGTCTCCAGGGTGAGCTGCGCCGGCAGGGCGTTGACCAAGCAGAGAGTCAAGACCCAGAGGGTCAAGCGAAATCTCATCGTGATTCTCCCGTGGCGCCGACCTCCGCTCCGAGGTGACAGGCCGACACGTGCCTTCAGGATACCTCCCCTAGGGGAGAGAGGGAAAACATGGCGAAATCGCACGCCTGTGGATTCGATCCCGTCGCGGGAACCTTCAGGGACGAGAGGTGGCGCGGACCTGGGGGCTGTCCTACCATCGGGTGAGAACTTGCCGTGTTCCCCGGCGCGGGGACGAGCGACCATTCCGGGAGAATGATATGGGATTCAAGTACGCGGTGCTGGGGGCCGGGCTTCAAGGCACGGCGGCGGCCTATGACATGGCGCGGTTCGGCGACGCCGATGAGATCGTCCTCATCGACCGTGGTCTCGATCATGCTCTGGACGCCGCGGCGCGCATCAACGGCTTGGTGGGGCGGGAGGTTGCACGGGGGGACCAGGTCGACGTCCGCGACGGCGGCGACGTGGAGACGAAACTTCGCGGAGTCGATGCCACGCTGTCGGCCGTTCCCTATTTCTTCAACCCGGCGATCGCGGCCGCCTGTGTCCACGCGGGCTCCCACATGTGTGACCTCGGCGGAAACACCGACGTGTCCCGGCGCGTCTTCAAACTGGACGAGGAGGCCCAGTCCGCGGGCGTGGCGCTCGTTCCCGACTGCGGCCTCGCGCCGGGGTTGGGCAACACGCTGGCCGTCTACGGCATGGGACGCCTGGATGAGACCGACGAGGTCCACATCCGTTGCGGAGGGTTGCCTCAGGACCCCAAGCCGCCTCTTTTCTACAAGATCGTCTTCAATGTCGCGGGGTTGACCAACGAGTACTTCGGCGACGCCTTTTTTCTGCGCGATGGTCGCGTGACCAAGGTCAAGACCTTCAGCGAGCTGGAAGACATCGAGTTCGATGCCCCCGTGGGACGCTGCGAAGCCTTCGTGACGTCCGGAGGCACGTCCACCTGCCCTTGGACCTTCGAAGGGAAGGTGCGCGAATACGACTACAAGACGGTGCGCTATCGGGGCCACTATGAGCGCTTCAAGGTCATGCACGATCTGGGGCTTCTCGATCTCGAACCCGTGGCGGTGGGGGGCACCAAGGTCATTCCTCGAGAGGTGTTTCACACGGTCGTCTCGCCGCGCCTCGAATTCCCCGAGGACAGGGATCTGGCCGTGATGCGCGTCACCGTGACGGGCAAAAAGGACGGCCACCCCGTGAAGGTCGTTTTGGAGATGATGGACTTCGAGGACGAGCGTACGGGTTTCTCCGCCATGCAGCGAACCACCGGTTTCTCCGCGAGCATCGTGGCCATCATGATGGCGCACGGCGAGGTGAAACCGGGGGCCACGCCCCTCGAGATCGCGGTGGACGCCGAACGCTACGTTGAACTGTTCCGCAAGCGAGGCATCGGATTCACGGAGTCCGTCCAGCGGCGCATGTCGGGATAGTCACCGCGTGCGGCGCGTCGCGGGTCGCAGGGCCTCGCGGAGTCCTTCGCCCACCAGGTTGAAGGCAAACGCCGTCAGGCAGACGGCGGCGCCCGGAAAGATGGCGAGGTGCCACGCCTCGCCCAAGTCCGCGCTGCTCCGGGCCTCGTAAAGGATGCGCCCCCAACCGGGCACGGTCGACTCCCCGAGACCGAGGAAGGAGAGCGCCGCGTCGACCAGCAACACCGTGGCGGCGGCCAACGAAAGGCTCACGAGCAGAGGGGTCACGGCATCGGGTAACACGTGTCGTGCCAGGACCTGCCGGGTGGGAAGACCCAGGGCCCTCGCAGCCAGCACCTGATCTTCGTTTTTCAGCCGGCCGACTTCGCTGCGCATGAGACGTCCCGGCTCCGTCCAGAGGAGCAGACCCAGGAAAAGGCCGACGGGGAGGGCTCCTTGTCGCCAGTCGGGGGGAATCCAGGCGGTCAACGCCACGAGCATGAACAGCACCGGCAGACAAAGGGTCAACTCGAACAACCGCTGCACGGTCCAATCTACGGCGCCGCCGCACCAGCCGGCGAGGGCTCCCAGGACGAGTCCGAAGAGCCCGGATAGCCCGAGCGCCAGCAACGTCACGGTGAGGGCGCGACGCGCCCCGTGAATGAGAACGGCCAACAGGTCCCGGCCCAAAGCGTCGGTGCCCAAAGGGTGGCGAGGACTCTCACCCGGCCGGAGAACGCCCGCGAACGAGGGTCGGTCCGGCGCCTGGGGGAGCAGGGGCCAAACGGCCCCCTCCAACGCTTCCATGTGCTCCCGATTCTGCCGGGTGAGTTTTCGCAGAAGACCCGGGTTGCCCAAGGCCGCCAGACGGGCTTCGATCTCGAGGGAGACCTGCAGGGATTCGGTGGAGGTCTCGAGAATCTTCTCCAAGGACGACGCATCCGCCCGCCCCGCGTCCCAGGCGGCCACGCGTGCGCGGAGGATGAGCTCTTCGCCGTAACGGCGGCGTTCGTGGTGAGGCGCGTGAAGACAGGCGGTGAGGACGGCCGCCCCGAGGACGCACATCGCTCCGAGACCACCCCAACGGGCCCGTGAACGTCCGCGCTTTCCGGCCCATCGTGCCACGCCCCAGCCCCCAAACACCGCGAACACCGCTCCCAGCCAGAGGATGTCGAGGGCGCCCAGGGCGCGGATCAAGGGCCAGACCCGTTGGCCGGACTCCACCATGGTGATGGGTTTGTCCTGGGCCAGGAAAGGAGCGAAGGCGGCGATCAGCAGAAGGGTCGCCAGTCCGGCCAGGGCGGCCACCGTCGAGGGTTTGGCAGAGAACGCTTCCCAGACGCGTCGGCCGGGGCTCGCTCGCTTCATGCCTCCGCCCTCCGCGGGCTCGACAGTCGCCCCAGCGTGTCGGCCAGGAGGAACCCGCCCAGCGTGGCCAGGGCCGTGGCGAGCACGAGGGCCTGGAGGACGGGGAAATCGCGGCTGAAGGTGGCGTTCCAAAGGACCTGCCCCAGCCCCGGAAGATTGAAGATGCGTTCGACCACGATGGAGCCCCCCACGAGACCCGGCAGAAGGATGCCCAACTGCACGGCCAAGGGACCCAAGGCTTCCCGCAGTCCGTAGCGCCCTACGATACGGGCCTCCGAAAAACCGACGGCGCGCAGAGTCCTCGCCCAGTGACTCGCACGGATATCGAGGAGCAGGTCGCGGGTGAGGCGGCTGATCCACACCAAAAGTGGAAGGGAAAGAGCGGTGACGGGAAGGATCAGATGCCATGCGCGGTCGAAAAGATCGACCGTTCCGTTGCGGGAGGCGAGCCCCTCGAGGGGAAAAATGGGCCAGCCCGCATCCGTCGCCAGGTAGACCACCATCAAGGTCGCGACCCAAAACGTCGGGACGGCGAAGAGAAAAAAGAGGAAACCGTTCAAGGCTCGGGCCGGCGGGCGGCCCGCGCGCAGCGCCAGAAAGACGCCCAGGGGGACTCCCACCAGGTAGGCGAGAACGAGCGCCGGGATCTGCACGAGAAGCGTGGCCCCAAGGCCGCCGCGGATCACTTCCGTGACGGGGCGTCCTTCTCGGAGCGAATCTCCGAAGTCGAGTCTGAGGGCGTCGGCGACCCATGCACCGAATCGGACGGGGAAGGGGTCGTTCAACCTGTGCGCCGCCCGAAAGTCCTCCAGCCGCTTCGCGATCTCCTCCGCACTCAAAGACGTTCCCGGTTGCAGGTCTTTCGGACTCAGGTCGTGAAGCCCCGCGTCGATGAGGAAGAACACGAGGAGCAAGATGCACAGGAGGACGGGTGGGATCTGAAGGAGTCGGCGGGTCAGAAATCGCGCCAAGGGTTCAGTCCTCTCCGTCCACGAAGAACTCCCATTGCCGGATACCCAAATGATGGGTGCGGACGCCCTTCAAGCGTTTGTTCCATACGACCCAGATGGGATTGCTGAAAAGCCACAGGTGAGGCTGGTCCGCGGCGAGAATCTCTTGCATCCTCCTCGCCTTCATGATGCGCGCCGCATCGTCATCCGCATGGGCGTAGGCCTCGAAGAGTTCATCCAGCTTCGGGTTGCTGTAGCCGCACCAATTCCAGGCCCCCGCGGAGCCGTAGAGAGACTGGAGATCCGGGAAGAGGGGGTCGACGCTCCAGATCAGGGTGAAGGCATCGAAATCGCCACGGGGCAGCAGGCCGTCTTCGGGGTAGATGAGGCTGCCGTACTGGCGACTGTCCAAAATCATGCGGATGCCGGCCTGCGAGAATGAGCTCTGAATGACCTTCAGCGGACCTTCGAGGGAGGCCTTGCCCTCGGTGGGATAAAGCAGTCGGAACCGGAACGGGCGCCCGTCCTTGTCCCGGAGCCCGTCGCCGTCGCTGTCCTTCCAACCGGCTTCGTCGAGCAGGGCCAGGGCCCTGGCGGGGCTCAGTCGCGGTGCGTGAATCTCGGGGTCCTGGAGGACGCCCTCGCACCCGAAGAACGGTCCCGCCACGATGCCCGCGTCTCCGTTGAAGAACCTCTCGTTGATTTGCTTACGCGGGACGAGATGGGAAAGCGCCCTTCGCACGCGGGCGTCGTCGAAGGGGGGGCGGCGCGCATTCCAGCCGATGAAGCTCCACTGAGAGAGATTGTAGTGAGCCGTCTCGAGACCCAGATCGGACTTGGCGCGATCGAGGGCGTCGAAGTCCTCCCGCTTGAAGATGACGGCGATGTCCAACTCGTTCTTCTTGAGGAGCTCCCGGGTGAGGACCGAGTCGGTCACGAGGCGATAGTCGAAGTTCTTGATGGAGAAGAGCCCGTCGAAGCGTCGGTCGTCGTCGCCCCACCATGGGACGTGCCGTTCCAGTTTCAGATCTTCCCGCGTCCAACTTGCGACACCGTAGGGCCCCAGATTCACCTTCAAGAAACGCTTTGCTGCGGCCTTCCCAGGGTCCGACGGCGTGGCGTGAGCGGGGACGATGGGGAACGTCGCGCCGAAGTCGATCCAGTGTCGAAAGTGGGGGCGTTTGTAGATCACCCGAAAGCGATGGGCGTCGAGAGCTTCGATCCGCGCCACGTCCGCCACCGAGGCCGCCGCGGCCGACGCTGCCATGGCCTCCGGTCTGTCCGGGTGGGTGAGGAGCTTCCAGGTGAAGATCACGTCTTTGGTGGTGACGGGGCGGCCGTCGGACCAAAGGGCGCGGCGAAGGGTCCACGTCTGGCGGAGCCCTCCTTCTTCGAGGTCGGGCAGGCTCTTGGCGAGCCATGGGACTGCTTCCACCTCCTCCGGATTCTCCGTCAACAGGTAGCAGTGCAGGTGGTACTTGAGGACGTTGAGGTCGACCTTGCCGTTGGCGGTGAGAGGGTTGAGCGAGAGGAAGGGTTGTCCCGTCTTCATCACCACACGACCGCGGACGCGGGGGGCCTTGGCGGCGGAGGTGGTTGGGAGCGCGGACTCCTGACCCGACGATGAAGTGGGTGTCGAGGTCACGGGCTCGTTCTTCGGGCTGCAGGCGACAACGAGCAAGGACGTCGAGATCGCGAGGAAGCAAACCGCGATTCGCGAGGCGATGGTCCTGAGCAAGCGGGACTCCTATTTCGAGCGGCGGATGCGTTCCGCCGCCATGGCCTTCTCGAAGTGAGGGGCCTTCAGTCGATATTTGAGCACGATACCCGGCCAACGCCAATGGGAGCGAATGTTTCGGAATTGTTCGCGCCGTCTTTCGCCCAGGAGGGAGTTTCGTGCGGTGGCCCGGGCCGTGGCATCCCGCTCCCATCGTCGATCCCCTGGCGGAATGACTTCGACGATGCGGGGAATGAGGTAGAGCCTTCTCAAGGCGTCGACGTAGGGGTCCAAGACGTCCCCGGCGGCATAGAGCGTACCAAGGGGTCCGCCGAGAGCCGTCCAATTCGTACGGAAGACGTTGGCGATGCGGCGGCCGATGGGGCCGCGGTAAAGGGGTGCTTCCATCTCGGGCTGGAAGGGGCGGACGACGAAGGGGCCCATCACCCGTCCGTCCTTCACGCCGCCCACGGCCAGGTTGAACAGGGGCTTGAGCGCCTGCCGGCGTCCGGCCGCAAAGTCCGGGTCCGTTCGCTTCTCCTTCCACTTGTCCGCGAGCTTTCCCATGAGGCGTTCCGTGATCCTGCGCCCTGCGGCTTCCGCCAGTCGCCATGCGTTGGCGTCCTCGAAGTCGGTCCAGGCCCGTTGCATGGCCTCGTCGGCGGTGGGCGCCCTCAGGGGTTCTTTTTTCAACAGGCGCCAGATGGAAGCGTGCCGCCCGATCTGGTCCACGACGCCGTCGACGAAGTAGAGGCTCGAGTCCCTTCCCGGATTCGTCTTGTAGCGAAACAGTGAACCCGCAGATGTCTTGGCGATGTGGATGGGATGATCGCCGGGGAGGCCGGATTCGCGCCGCGTGAGGCGCCATAGCGCAGTGAGGGGGATGTGCCGGTACGCGAGGCCCCAACGCCGTGCGACGTCTTTCATGTTGTCGAGCGGTTCCTTGCCGTCATTCAGGCGTTCCCAGAGTTCGCCCACATACCGGATGGTTTTCCATTCTCGCTCCAAGCTGGGAAGCACCTCGCGAAAGGACGCCTCATCGCTGAGTCCCGGCGTCACCGATCGATTCAGCCACGCATGACCGCCTCGACGGGTTTCGCGCCAGCGCTCGAGGAGCTTGGCCCGCGTGACGTCGTCGAGAACGTAGCTCTGAGTGAGTTCGGCCATGGACTTGCCGGGACCCGGCTGCCGAGTGGTGAACCACGTCTTGAACGATTCCGCCGTCTGGTCATCGAAACGTGCGTAGATCACCTCCGCTTCGATGGCTGGGCGTTCCGCGTCGTCGTAACGAAGCTTCATGCGCTCGGGCAGCGAGGCCCACCACGACTTGAAGAGGGCTCGGTCCTCGTTCGAATCCCGGGAGAGCTTCGGCCGCCGCGGAAGAGTCTCCGGAGCGAGGACGAAGGTTTCGATCTTCAGAGTCTGGAAGAGGGAATCGAACCGCTTGCGGACCTCGTCGTCCGTCGGCGGCTTCGTGTCCGTCGACGCTTCGACGAAGCGCTCGGAGACGAACTCCTCGCGGCAGCGCGCTTCGTACTCGGCCACGTTCTTGCAGCCGAAGCGAGCCACGTAGCTCTGCAGCCTCTCGGGAAGAACGCGCCCCTCGGCGTCGGTCCAGTCCATCCGTCGGGATGCGTGGCGCTTGGCCATCCACGCGCGAAAGTCCTTCTCGGGAGCGTCGATGCCGGCGTCCTTGGCCTCTTGGAGACGGATCGCCCGCGCCCAGGCCGCCTCATACAGATCGGCATGGCTCAGCCTGGGATTCAGACCCCTCACGAAAGCGTAGTGGCGGGCGATGTCCTCTTTCGTCAGCGTGACGGAGCGATCCCCGAGCAGAAACGTTCCTCCCTCGACGTCGGGAGCCTCCTGCCCCGTCACGGGGCCGGCGAGACCGACGACGAGGATGACGAGAGAAAAGACCCCCGCGATCCAATTCTTGCTTTGTCCGTTCATCGTTCCCTTGTTCCATCCAGGACGCTACAATGCAAGCTGGCGGCGGGAGCGCAAGGTTCGAGGAGGTTCATGTCCCCATGAAACGACTGATCTGGCTCGTCATCGCGGGAAGCCTGTGGGGGCAGGCTCCCCAACCGGCCGAGGTGTCCTTGAAGCTGGAGAAAGGCCGGCTCCTCCAGGGGGATAAGCCCGTGACCGCCCGTCAACTGGCCGCCGCGACGGCGCCCGAGAGTTGGCCCTCCCTGGGGTTCCGCATCGACCTGAGCAGGGCGGTTCGCTTCGGCGAGCTCAGACGACTCGTCGCCTTCCTGTTGGGCAAGGGCGTCGACTTGAAGCGGGTCCACGTTTGGATGCCGGAGACGAAGGCTCCGGGGTGGGTGTTTCGGGAGACCGGCGGTGTGAATCCGGGAATCCGCATGATGGCGGAACTCGGAAAGGTTCTGGGCACGGGCGCCCTCGAAGGGCTGAACATCCCGAAGGAAAAAGGTCGACCTCTTTTCGTACATGTCTTCGTTGACGGCCCCACGGCCAAGACCGTGTGGCGGCTCGGCGGGGGAGACGATCCCCTTCCCGGCAAGTCCACCGACGAGGTCCTCGCCGAACTCGGACGGCGGGTGAGGGCCGCCATGGCCGAACCCGCCGAGAAGAAGCGGGAGTTCAGCCTCGAGATCGGAGACGCCGTTCCCATGAAGGACGTGGCCAGAACCCTCGCGGTCCTTCCGGTGGGACAGGCCGAGCCCATTCCCTGCACCCCCTTCGCGCGCGATACCGTTTTTCAGGGCCTCTTCGTCGCCCGCATGATGACCCAGTTTCCCGACTGGCTGGCCCGAACCGTGTCCGAAGGGTTGGAGGGCCTTGCCCGTTCCCAAGGAGACGACGGGGCGTGGAAAGCGCGGCCTTCCGCGAGCGGCCTCGACGACGTCGGCACGACGGGGTTGGCGCTTCTGGCCTTCCTGGGCGACGACAATGGGCCCGAGGAAGGGAAGTACGCCAAGACCGTGAAGCGTGGCCTTTCCTGGCTCATGCAACGACAAAATGCCGAGGGTGGGTTCCCCACGGGGGGGGACCATCCCACGATGAACGCCGCGATGGCCGAGTTGGCTCTCGCGGAGGCTTACGGCGCCACCATGGAGGATCGCTACGAGACCGCCGTCGCACGCGGGGTTCGAGCGCTTCTGGCGCGTCGAGGTTCCAAGGGGCTCTGGACGACGGGTGCGGCCGAGGGGGGAACGCCCGATGTGCTCACGACGACGTGGTGCGTCATGGCGTTGCGGTCGGCCTCCGATGCGGGCGTCGACGTGGACGAACGGGTCTTCGTGAAGGTCATGGCTCGCCTGGACGCCGTGACCGACAAGGACGGCCATATCCCCGCCGTCTTCGGGAAGGCTCCCCTGGCCGCGCCCGGTGGGTTCATGGACCCCATCTTGGGTCGCCATCCCGAATCCCTCACCGCCATGGGTGTCATTCTCCGCAGCCGGTGCGGACGGCTGGTCTCC
>CAZLGG010000112.1:0-623 GCA_964559135.1 uncultured Planctomycetia bacterium | reverse complement strand
CCCGAGGACGTCGTGATGAGGGTTTCCTCCGTTCGGGTGGCTTCGAATCCCCCCGCCGCCGCGACGGCGGGTGTCTCGCCGGACCTCGAGTACTGCTTCTTCGGGGCTCTGGCGACCAACGATGTGGGCGGGAACTTCTGGCGGAACTTCGCCGACGGCGTGAATGCGGTGGCGTTCCGCGAACTCGGATTCCAGGGGGCTGGAACGAAGGATCCGGCTCGGGTCGCTCTGCTCGTGTTGGCTCTCGACGCCTGCTGGCGCTGGAGCCAGAGCCGCGAAGCCGATCGTTGAACCGACAGGAACGCCGCTTCTCCCGCCGGGAGCCGGCATGAAGAGCAAGCTCTTCACTCCACGTCATCGAAGCCCCCTTCCTCCGGGGCGCAGAGCTTGGCTTGACACACTGAAGCCTCCCTTCCCCCTGGCGCCGGGACGTCCCCGTCCCGCCCGTGCCACGGCTCGTGCGGAAGCGTTCGGGTCGACGTTGACGTTCAGGTTTTCCTCTCACGGAGGCACGGAGCCACGGAGAAGCAGGTGGGGAATCGTAGCGTGCTCGCCGGATGAACCTCCCCGCCTCTGCGTCTCCGTGAGATGTCCCTTCTTCTGGACTCGGGACGTCCCCGTCC
>CAZLGG010000111.1:0-12882 GCA_964559135.1 uncultured Planctomycetia bacterium | reverse complement strand
CCCCCGGCGTGCGAACCGTATTTCATCCCTTGGAGGTCGAACGCCGATGCATACGATGGGGAAAATGGAGGCCGCGCTTCACTCTTCATCGGCCGTTTCCGGTCGCAATCGCCCCGCAACGCCCCCTTGTCATGAGGAAGGTTGAATGGTCTCGAAGGACTTCTTGACTGCACTGGCCGCGGGCCCCATGGTCTTCGATGGGGCCATGGGGACCCTCCTCTATGAAACGGGCTGGTTCATCAACCATGCCTTCGACGAGGCGAACCTGAAGAAACCGGAGTCCGTCCTCGCTGCCCATGAGAGTTATGTGGCCGTCGGCGCGGACATCGTCGAGAGCAACACCTTCAGTGCAAATCGTTACCTCCTGGGACGATACGGCGTCGAGGACCTGGTCGGCGAAATCAATCGCGCCGGGGTGCGATTGGCGCGGCAGGCATCGGGAAACACGGTTTACGTGGCCGGGGCGCTCGGTCCGACGGGAGAAGCCTTCGGCCGATTCTCAAAAGAGAAAGCCAAGGAGATCCGGCTCGCTTTCGACGAACAGATCTCCGCCCTCGCGGACGAGAGCCCGGATCTCCTCGTTCTCGAAACCTTCCATCACCTGAAGGAGATCCAGATCGCACTTCAGGCGGCCAAGGAAATCTTCACCGGGCCCGTCGTGGCCCAGATGTCGTTTTTGGCCGACGGCGCCCTACGTGACGGGAGCGAACCGGAACTCGTCGCCGAACGTCTTGCCGCCTGGGGAGCCGACGTGGTGGGTGTCAACTGCGCTCTCGGCCCTCAGGAGGTCTTCGAGATCGTCCAACGCATGATCGCCGTGGGCGTCCCGACGAGCGCGCAACCCAACGCTGGTCAGCCCCGCCGACTCGACCAACGGATGCTCTACATGGCTACGCCCGAGTACTTCGGTGTCTATGCCAAGAGGTTTTTCAAGGCGGGGGTGCGGCTGGTCGGCGGGTGCTGCGGCACGAACCCCGAACACATCGCCGCCGTCCGGGGCGCCTGCGCCATGGCCCGCGGCGCGGAGGACAAGCGACCCACGACCGGCGAATTCCGTATCCAAACCCTGGAGGAGCCCGGCCTCGAACCCCTCCCGGTGGCGGAACGCTCCCCGTTTGCTCGGAAGGTACGTCGCGTGTGGGCGGAGCGGTTGGACCCGAACGGACCGCGCCGGGCGGTGAAGGGGCCTGATGGATTCGTCGTCAGCGTCGAGGTCAATCCCCATCCAGGCCTCACGACCCACCGCGCCGTCGAAGGAGCGCGACTCCTCCGCGACGCAGGCGTCGATATCGTCAACATCGCCGACGGCCCGAGGGCTCTCGTACGCATGGCCAACTGGGCACTCGGATTGACCATCAAGAAAGCCCTGGGCCTCGACTTCCTGCTCCATGTCTGCTGCCGTGATCGGAACATCCTGGGCCTCCAGTCGGATCTTCTGGGCGTTCACGTTCTGGGAGTTCGTAACGTCGTGGTCATCACCGGCGACCCACCCAAGATGGGCGACTATCCGAAGGCCACCGCGGTGTTCGACTTGGACTCGGTGGAGCTTCTCAAACTCATCGACGCACTCAATCACGGGATCGATCCGGCAGGAAAGTTCGTCGGGGAAGCCACGTCCTTTTTCTGCGCCTGCGGCGCCGAACCCGCCGCCCTCGACTACGATCGCGAGCTTCGCCGCCTGGAGGCCAAGGTCGCCAACGGAGCCGAGTTGATCATGACGCAGCCCGTCTATGACCCCGTCGTCCTGGAGCGTTTCATGAACGACGTCGCGGGTTTTCAGGTGCCCGTCATGGTGGGGCTACTTCCTCTGGCGAGCCGAAAGAACGCGGAATTTCTTCACAACGAAGTGCCCGGGATGCAAATCCCCTCGGACATCCGTGAACGGATGGCGCGCGCCGGCTCCGGCCCGGCTGCGCAACAGGAGGGAGTAAGAATTGCGTCCGAGATGCTGGAGAGCGTCAAGGACCGTGTCGTGGGCACGTACCTCATGCCACCCTTCTCGCGGTATCAAGCGGCCCTGGATGTCTTGAAGGTCGTCGGCTACGGAAGCTGACCGCCGCCGCAGGAAGCGCCCGCCCCTCTACCCTCCGGCTTTCGTGGTTCCTCCGCCGCTGGGAGTGGACCGTGTTCCTTGGCCACCGCTGTTGGCGCCGATCTCCCGCCAAGAGACGGTGACGAATCCCAAGGATTGGCTCGTATTCGGGATGCCCGGGAGCTCCAGGTAGCCATCATCGACCCGAGAGTCGAAGTCCAGGCGGATCCTCTTGTGCGCCGACGAACGCGGATCGTCGATTTGGATGATCCCTCCGGCGGCTACGGCGCCCAGGATGTGAATATCGGGAGAGAACAGTTCATGAACTCCTATGCCGCGAATGTCTCCTTCGGCATAGAGATAGGCTTCCACCTCATCGAGGGCCTGGTCCACCGCATCCCCAAGGAATATGTTGCCGCTGTCGGACACGTCGGGGTCCTTGAGGGCCACGAACGCGACCCCGTCGTTATAGGCGTCATTCAAGAAAACGCTGTCGGAGATATAGATGTTCCCCCTCACCGCGAACGTGACCTTGGCATTCCCCCGTTGCGGGCCGGTGATACGAGTCGAATACATCGCCTTGTTGTGAATCCAGAGATTCCCATCGATGTAGAAGACCGTCTTTGCATCGGTCCCGCCGGAACTGGGTAGGAACGAGACGGCGTGGGCGTTGCTCCCATCGCGTCCCTTGTCGGCCAACACGGCCTCGTAGGGGTCCTCCAAGAAGTAGTCGTCCTTCAAGGTACTCATGACCTCGTTCAGTCGATCGGTCGGGTTTTTTCTCAGCATGTGGGCCGGCGAGGTCTCGGGCAGCTGCCAACCCTCCCCGCCGAGGGGCGAAGATGTATACGTGCCCAAATTGTCGAATTCCTCCGACACGAAGACGTCGGAGGTCGCCGCGTAATTCATCGAGGCGAAGTAGGGAGCGGGCTCATGGACCCCCTCCGCCCCCGGCACTCCACTGATCGTGCCGGAACTCGAGACCATCCCCCTCATGGTCGCATTTTCCGTGACGTCGACGTCCGCCCCGACGTACATGTCGCCAACGACCGAATCGGCATTGTCACCTAGACCGGAAAGAGTAAAGACATAGCCCGGATTCTCGTCGCCATTCCCCGCATACACCACCCGTTCAAATGGGTCGGCCGCACGACGGAGAACGACCTCCAAGACTCTCCGCTTGCCATGGAGTTCGCAGGTCGAGACCAAAGTGAACGTGTCGCTGGTGCTCTCGACCGTGGACACCCAGAAGACACCGTCAACGAACGGGAGGGGCTCCGCCTCGGAGCCGAGATTCCCGGTTCCACCTCTCGACAGGTCGAGAATGGCCTGCTGGATGCCGGCTTCGGCGGTATAGAGTCTCTGCAGATGATCTTTGGCTCCTCGGATTTCGCCCGAGGCTCGATTCACCGACCCCACCATCAACGCCAGGATTCCCAGGACCATCAGCACGATCAATAGGACGATGAAGAGTGCGTTTCCCCGCTGGCCGTCCAGCCCGGGGTTGCCGGCATTCGGTCCGCGACCGGAGGAACACCGGGTCTGGGGATCGTTCTGATGCATGTCGAATTCTCGTTACGCCTGACGTGCTCGTCGGTCCGCCCGGACAGCCCGGCCCCGGATGAGAGTACGCCTGATCAAGTGTAGCCCAGCTTTTCCCCCGGTGTCGTCGATTTTTCCGCTGTTGCGCCTCGGCCCGGGTCTTTTCCCAGTCACGGGCCTCTCGGTCGGGCTTGGTCCCGATGGAGAGGATTGCCATCCTCCCCTGCCATGAGTCTCATCACCCTGGGCGATATCACGAAGTCTTTCGACGGAAGCCCGCTGCTGGACGGGGTGTCCACGAGCATCGCTCCCCGCAAGAAGATTGGACTGGTCGGCCGCAACGGATGCGGCAAGAGTACGCTGCTTCGCATCGTCGCCGGTCGCATCCATGCCGACGGCGGTGTCGTGCATCGCGCTCGCAATCTCCGTATCGGATTCCAAGAGCAGGAACTCGAGGCACCGCCCGAGCGCACGTTGATTGAAGAGATGCGTGACGTATTCCGGGAGGATTTTGACCGTCGGCGAAAGCTCCGAGACATGGAGCAGCAGCTTGCTGATGCGTCCCTTGCCACGGAGCACGACCGCATCCTGGATCGCTACCAGAAGCTGACCGACCAGGAGATCGCCGAGGGGGTCGGCGATCCCGAGAGGCTCATTCGCCAGACTCTCTTGGGTTTGGGCCTTCCGGAGGAGGTGTGGGACCAACCCCTTCATCGTTTCTCGGGCGGCGAGCGCAATCTTTTGGCGATGGCGCGAGTGATCCTAGGGCGACCGGATCTCTTCCTTCTGGACGAACCGACGAATCACCTCGATATGGAGGGAATCGACTGGTTCATCTCGTTCATACGTCGATGCCCATCAGCCGCCCTGATCGTCAGTCACGACCGGCATCTTCTGGACCTCGTCGCCGAGGAAATCTGGGAGTTGAAGCGAGGCCGATTGACGGTGTACGCCGGCAACTACTCCGACTACGAGCGCAAGAAGGCCGAAGACGAGGCCCTGCGGCAACGCCAGTGGCGCAACCAGCAGAAGCTCATTCGACGTCTCGAGTTCCAGGCACGCCGCCTGCGTGACATGGCGCGCGCGTACGACGACCCAGGACAGGCCAAACGCGCCCGCTCGATGCTCTCCCGGATCGAACGCATGGAGCTCGTCGAAGCCCCCGAGAACGAGGACAGCCCGTTCGCGGCGTCCCTCGCCAACGCGCCCAGACATGGCGAACTGGCCCTTCGCATCGAGAACTTCTCCCACGCCTACGGCGACCGGGTCCTTTTCGACTCCGCCGCTTTGGAGATCAACTTCGGCGAACGGGTTTGTCTCGTCGGCCCCAACGGCTCCGGGAAGAGTACTCTCATGGACGCCATCCTTCGTGACGGCGCCTGGGACAACCCCCGCATCCGAGTGGGCAAATCCGTGCGATTGGGGCGCTATGAACAGCTCCACGACCGGGCCATCCATCCGGGAGCCACGGTCCTCGACTGGCTCATGGGCGTCACCCATTTGGACAAGACGCCCGCATCGAACCTGGCGCATCGTTTCCGATTCTCGCGGGATGACTTGGAGAGGGAGGTTCGGACCCTTTCCGGCGGCGAGAAGAGCCGTCTCCAGTTGGCGCGCTTGGTCCATGAGGGGGCGAACTTCATCCTCCTGGACGAGCCCACGAATCACCTGGACATTCCGTCGGCCGAGAAACTCGAGGAGATGCTCGACGAGTTCACCGGCACCCTTCTTGTCATCTCACACGACCGCTATTTCCTGGACCGCCTCGTCAACGTCGTCATCGAAGTCAAGGACACCCGGTTGATTCGTCACCACGTCACCTTCGCCGAGTGGTGGGAGAATCGAAAAGGCGCCCCCAAAGAGGGCCCGGGCGGGGCGCTCCGACTTCGAATCAGCAGGGACTCACGCTCCGCTCCCTCCGTAGAAAGGGAGGCTCGCCGAAAGGACCGAGAGCAGAAGAAGGCCCGCCGAAAGGAAGAACGTCGACTCAAGCGGCGGGTGGAGGACCTCGAAGCCCTTGCTCATCGCCTGGAGGAAGAAATCAAGGAGATCGAACAAGCGCTCGCACGGCATTGGTCCGAGAACGCCTCGCATGAGGAGGGCATGAAACTCGACCAGGCTCTGACCCAGCGCCGCACGGAACTCGAACATGCGCTCAGTGCCTGGGAAGCCGCCGCTTTGGAATTGGAATCGCTGGATTCATGACGGCGAACGTGCCGGGCGCGCCAAGACATAAAGCCCGGCCAGGATCAACGCGCCGCCCAACAAGGATGTCCCCGTCGGCACCTGCGAGAGGAGAATCCACCCCAGGAGCATGCCGAACAGCGGACCCGTAAGCGTCGCAGCGGTGGCTCGGGCCGCGCCGGCCTTGCTCAAACCCAACGTGATCGACCACTGACCGAGAAGTGCGCTCCCCGTGACGAGAAGATGCCCCGCCACCTCTCCCCCTGACCTCGGTAGGGCGGCCGTTCCGGCGGACCACGTACCCGGGAGAGCAAACAGCACACTGACCGCCGGGAACCAAAACATGATGGCGATGCGGGACTCCGACTTCGACAGCCTCCTCACCGTCATGTAGGCCAAAGCCGATAGGACCGCGCCGCCCAGCGCGATCATGGCCGCGGACGAGAGTTGCCCCTCGGGACGGACGACGAAGGCGACGCCGACGAGACCCAAAAAGGCCGCCCGATACGTTCGCCCCGATGTCAGCTCTCGGAGAAACCAAGGCGCCAAGAGAGCCACCCAGAGTGGATGCGTGTACTGGATCAGGATCGCGTCACCGATCGGCAGCGTTTGCGCCGACCAGTAATAGATCGAAAGCGCCGCTGACCCCAAAAGACCTCGCGCGAGAAGCAGACCACGACGCCGCCCGAGAAGAGACACGTTTCTCCTCCAAGCGATCACCATGAGTATCACCGAAACCATGACACCACGGGAGAAAACGATGGCCTGGCTGGGCGTCTCTGGCAACAGCCAACGCACCGTCGCTGCCATGAACGAGAAACTCGCAGCGGACAAGACCATGAGGAAAATGGCGGGCACGGCGTTCAAGGTCGCCGAAGCGGTTTGGACTGTGGGATGACGACATGCAGTTCCTTGAAGACGCTCACTCTCGAGGGCTCGAGGCCCTCGGTGTCGCTCACCTTGTCATATCCCACAACCCACAACCAACAACGGCCCTTGGCCGGACCGTCCAGAAGGGTCACGGACTCCAGCATGTCCCTCAAACGCTCGTGGAATCGATCGTCATCGAACTCGCCGCTCCAGTATTTCTGCCCTCGGTAGCGCGAGAATCGAATCTCGGCGATCGGCGCCATCACATGGAGATCGATTCGTTCGAGCCCACGGGCGTCGATCTCCAGGTCAAGGTCGGTGACGTTGTCGATGACATCCTTCGAGGTGACGTCACGGCCGTTCTGCATGATGTGGATCGGAAGCCGCGGAATCGAAGCGAATCGGGCGTATCCGCCGTCCAGGACCCGTGGCGGCAGGAAACTCACCTTCCGGTCCACGAGGTCCAGCCAGAGAGCGGAGATCGCAAGTCCCTCGTGGTGCAACCAGGGGGCAACGGGCGTTTGGTCCGTGTAGAACGGCCCGAATTTCTCGGTCAGGAAAACCGGATAGACCGACTTCGAACCATCGGAGAAAGGCGGCAGCTGGCTCTGGCCCATTCCCACCGCGTAGAATGCGCTCGCACCGTCATAGGGCATGACGTTGTAGACGAACACCAAATCGCTTCCCGCTTGGTCGATCTTATGCCTCAGCTCGATCGAGAGACGGGCCGAGGCGTCGTAGTCCTCGAGGTTGTCGTGCAGGCGCACTGCCGACGTCGCCGCCAACCCGAGAACCACCAAGGCCGCAAGATTCGGAAAGCGTGACCGCGCCGCCATGGCACCATACACGCCGGCGATCGCCCACATGACCGTATACCATCTCTGCGCCGTGCCCCCATGAACCGTGCTGTCGACGGCGAGAATCGGGGCGATGTGAAGGATCGCGAAGAGAAACAACCAGCCCCCCATCCGTTGGCCGTGAGGCCGCGCGGATTTGAACCCAGCAAGGACAACCAGGCCCGCCAACAAGGCGACCTGCGTCCACCGCAAGGGTTCCCATTCGAAGGATGCCAAAAGCCCCCCGTCACCCGGGATGAACAGATCGCTGAGGGCGCCGGCCCATCCCCCAACAACGTCCACCACGCCCGTATTTCTGACCGGGTGTCCCTGCAACGCGGAGATTCGGGCGTACCCACCGATCCAGGTCCCCAAGACAACCCTCTTGCATACCAGATAGATCAGAAATGGGGCGCTCAGGAAACACCAGTCGCGGAAGGCGCGAAGGTCACGGCGACCATGGGCGAGATCCAAGAGAAAGATCAACACCACGAGGAAAAGAGCCGTCTCGCGATAGAACATCGCCACGAGGACGATCAGAAACTCCAACCAGGGCAACCCCGCCCGGCGATTCTCCCGAGCCTCACGATCCATGCGTCGCAGGTGGATGAGGGCGCCCAGAAAGATGAACGCCGTGCAGACGACGGTACACCGTCCCGCAAACCAGGAGATATTGTTGGCCGCCCAAGGATTGGCGATGAAAAGGATCGCGGAGAGCGCCGCGAAGCGGGCACCGATCAGCTTTCGAAAGAGGAGATACCCCAACCCGACCGCCAGAACATGCCAGACGAGATTCTCGATCAGGTAGAGGCCGGCCTTACCACCCAAGAGATTCGCGTCGATGCAAAATGACCAGGTGAAGAGGGGGCGATAGAACTCGATCGTCCACGTGTCGCAAAACGGCCGGGCGAAGTTGCGCACCAGACCGTCGATGATTCCCGTTTCCGCCCCCCGCGCGATGAGAAGGAAGTCGTCGCTCTTGAACTCCGCCTCGTGATGAAAAAGGAAGGGCAGTAAGGACAAAAGGGCGAACAACACCGCTCCGACCCAAGGCGCGAGTCGTTCGACCGGGGTCCATCGACGGTGGAAACGACCGATGAGGTCGTCGGCTGCAACCAGGAGGCGAACCATGCGCGAGGACTCTACCATGGGCCGAATCCTTTGCAATCACGAGGGCCATCCGCTATCGTCTCGCCATCCCATGAAGAATCGCAAACACATACTCGTCGGCATCGCCGGGGGCTCGGCGTCAGGAAAGACGCTCGTCGCGCACCGCATCGCTCGCGAGTTGGGATCCCGCCGAGTCGTGGTCATCCCTCTCGACGCCTACTATCGGGAACTCAGTCACCTCCCGCTCGAGGAGCGAGCACGCGTCAACTTCGATCACCCGGACGCCTTCGATTTTGAGCTTCTCGAGGCCCATATTCGCGCTCTCCTTCGAGGGGAACCCGTGGAGGTCCCCGTCTACGACTACGCGCACCACAATCGACGTCCTGAAACGATGAGCGTTCGCGACCACGCCATCGTCGTCCTCGAGGGAATCCTCATCTTCTGGCACGAACGACTGCGGTCACTCATGGACATGAAGATCTTCGTCGACACTCCCGACGACGTGCGTCTCCTCCGCCGTATCCGCCGCGACATTCTGGAACGGGGCCGGAAGCTCGAGGGCGTCCTGACCCAGTACGAGTCCGACGTACGCCCCATGCATCAGGTGTTCATCGAACCGACGAAGCGCCATGCGGACATCATCATCCCCGAGGGCGGGGAGAACAGTATCGCGATCGACATCGTGCGGGCGAAATTCGGTGAGCTCTTGCGCGACATCCCGGAGCCCGAGTCTTCCCGCTCGCGCTCTGCGGAAACATGAACAAGGTCCTTTGGATCTGCTGCGTCGGGCTCACGCCCGAACTCGTCTGCGACCGCACTCCCACTCTTCGTTCGATCCGGGATGAAGGCGGTCTCGCGCCGTTGACTCCTCCGCTGCCCGCCGTCACGTGTACGTCCCAGAGTTCTCTCCTCACAGGACGGATGCCCTCTGGACACGGCATCGTCGGCAACGGGTGGTACTTCCGTGATCTCGCCGAAATCTGGTTCTGGCGGCAGTCGAACCACCTCGTCCAGGGAAAAAAGATCTGGGACGAGGCCCGTGAACACAACTCCGACTTCACCGTCTGCAACATGTTCTGGTGGTACAACATGTACGCGAATGTGGACTGGTCTCTCACGCCGAGGCCGCTTTACTTCGCCGACGGTCGCAAGTTGCCCGGCGTCTATGGCCGTCCGAGCAGTTTTCGCAAAGCCATCGAAGATGGGTTTCCGACGTTTCCGCTCTTCCAATTCTGGGGACCTGCCGCGGGGATGGCGTCCACCCAGTGGATTCTCGACGCGACGCGTTTCGCGATGAAGTCCGTGGACCCCCATTTGATGTTGGTCTACCTCCCCCACCTGGACTACGACTTCCAAAGATTCGGCCCCAACGACCCGCATTCGCGTCACCAGGTCGAGGTGCTCGACGCGGCCATGGCGCCGCTCGTGGAGGAGGCGCGCAGCCGTGGGCGGAGAATCGTCATAACGTCGGAGTACGGAATCACCGAGGTGACGTCTCCGGTGCATATCAACCGTGCCCTCAGGGAAGCGGGCTTTCTGGAAGTTGCACCGCTCTTGCACATGGAAAACCTCGATGCCGGGGCCTCGCGCGCCTTCGCCGTCTCGGACCACCAGATCGCACACGTCTACGTGCGAGACGAGGAGGACATTCCTCGGGTGCGGCGCGTGCTCGAGGATCTCGACGGCGTGGAGACGATCCTCGGCGCGGAGGAAAAGGGCCCGGCCGGACTGGATCACCCGCGCTCGGGCGAATTGGTGGCGGTGGCGAAGAAGGACCGGTGGTTCACCTACTACTTCTGGCTCGATGACTCCCGTGCCCCCGACTACGCTCCGACAGTGGACATCCACAGAAAGCCGGGCTACGACCCGGCGGAGCTCTTCCTCGATCCCGCGAAGCGTCTCATGCCGGTGCGCATAGCTTCCAAGGTCATCGCCAAGAAACTTGGGCTTCGCACTCTCTTCGATGTGGTCCCGATTCACGGCGACCTGGTCCGCGGCTCCCACGGGAGATTGCCCGACACGCCCGGGGAAGGGCCGGTCTTGCTCGCCAATTGTCCTCTCCCGGAGGGGGACGGGCCGCTGCCCATGACCTCCGTCAAGGACTGGGTCCTGGGCCTTCTCTTCGCCGACTCGTAGGACTCACCGTCCTGGTCTCTCCGGTCCGCTCACGGCCTGCCAGGGAATGGCGACAGCCCTCTGCCCGGCCCCCTCCAGGAGGAGCCGCACCCGCCCTTTCATCCGATCGTCCGGTGACGTCGGGGCGAGAGTCAAAAGGACCTCCCAAAGTCGCCCCTCCTTCCGCTTCATGACCTTGGCGTGGATACGTTGAGCGAAGCCCTCCAGGGCCACCTCGTCGGACACGACGAAGGCCTGATCGTCTTTTCTCCGAAGACGAACGATCGCTCGGCGACTCGACCCGTGGAGCACGCGACCGAAGTAGATCTTGCCAGGTCGGACTTCCAACTCTCCCTGGACACGCGCATGCAACATCACATTCTCATAGGGCAAATTTCTGTTGCCCGTGCGCACATGCACCGCCGCGGAGAAAGGCCCCGGCGGCACGTCGTCCTTCATGCGGACCTTGATCCGCCATCCGTGGGGAGCCTCGAGCTTGCCGTAGGGCACCCTCTCGAGGCTGAAGTCATCCGACGACTTGATGATATCGAGAATCTCGACCGTGCGCCCCGGCCTCACCTCGACCCGGAATGTCGCCTCGGGCGTCCTCCCCGCCCGCACGATTCCGAAGTTGACGTGTTTCGGCTCCACGCGCCAGTCGCCGAGGATTTCGCCCGTGATCGTGATGACAGCCTGGGGTGTCTTCGGATCATTGCTGCTCACGTAACAGTATTTTTGCACCTTCCCCCGCTGGCGGGCGGTCACGAGGGTCAGCACGAGATCCCGTTCCCCGCCCGGCGGGATCGGCGCTCCTCGATTCGCCATGGTCGCATTCACGCAGCCGCAGGTCACCTTGAGGTCTCGAAGGATCAAGGGGGCGTCCCCCATGTTCTTGACTTTCACGATGAACCGATCCGTGTCGCCCTGCTCGCGGACTCCGAAGTCCCATTGCGCAGCCGAGAGTTCGATTCGGGGTGACTGGGCGACGAGCCCCCGGGGTGAGACCAGAGTCGCCAGCAGAAGGCCAACCAGGATTCCCGACCTATATCGTGGGTTCGCTTTCATAGTCCGCTTCTTCCCTGCTGCACCGTAATCCGACGCCCGGAAACTCACTTTTTCCTCTTGCAACGTCAGCACGGGGGAGTGATGAGGCGCTTCATACGATACGCCCCGTTTCCCGTCGGAACGACTCGAGCAACAACTTTTTCCTCGCACCACAAAATGCCCTCCACCTCCAGCGTGGCGTCAGGAACCTGAACCTCCCTCCCCTGCATGAGGGGCGACAGCAGCTCCTTTTCCACTCGCAACGCCGGTTCGTCCCTCAGCACGACCTCCAAGGGAAGCACGTCGGTGGGTGAAAGCTCGTCCGGGGTCTTGGCCAAACCGACATGGAGAGACCCCGAGGCCTCACGGCGAAGGGTTTCCACGAACCCTCCGGTTCCCAGGCGATTGCCGAGATCCCTGGCGAGAGACCGCACATAGGTCCCTGGTCCGCAAGTCATGCGCATGCGGAGGAGCGGCCAGGCATACTCGCGCAGCTCCAACCCATCGACCCGAACCGATCGCGGAGGCACATCGACACTCTCGCCCTTCCGTGCCCGTTCGTGGAGGCGCCGGCCATGCACGTGGACCGCGGAGTACTGGGGTGGCACCTGTTGGATGTGTCCCAAAAATCCTGTCAGGGCCTCGCGAACCTCGGTCTCCGTCGGCGGGCGAGCCACCGCCACCGGTTCGATGGGGCCCTCGGCGTCGTCGGTGGCGCTTCGGGCTCCCAGCCGGATGGTCACGGAATAGATTTTTCGTCCTCGCACGAGAAGGTCCTGCACCCGGGTGGCGGACCCGGCGACCAGAACCAGGAGGCCCGACGCGAGGGGATCCAGGGTCCCGCAATGACCGGCCGAGGCAAGGCCCAGTCGTTGCGAGACGTCGTCCACCACGGCTCGACTCGTGGGGCCCACGGGTTTATCGATGACGACGACCCCCTCGATGCCGCCGCGCTTTCGCCGTCGACGCCTCCCCATGTCAGATCTTGCCGCGACCGTCCACCAAGGCTTCGACGACGCCGGGGTCGGCCAAGGTCGACGTGTCACCGAGGTCATGCACGTCGCCCGCCGCAACTTTCCGGAGGATGCGGCGCATGATCTTTCCGCTTCGAGTCTTGGCAGAGCGTCGGGGGATTGAATCACATCCGGG
>CAZLGG010000110.1:2574-12919 GCA_964559135.1 uncultured Planctomycetia bacterium | reverse complement strand
AGGATGGGATGGTCTGGGACGCGGCCCCCACGCGTCCGTAGTAGAGCCGGTGATCGCCCAATTCCAGGACGTCTCCTTCCGCCAGGAGGGTCTTCTCCTCGAGGGCTCGGCCGTTCAGGAGAGTCGTGTTGGACGCTCCGAGATCCCGAGCCCAAACGCGGTCCTCCTCGTCGCGAAGCAACTCCAGATGCCGCCGCGAGACGCGAGGATCATTGAAGACGAGATCGCACCCGGCCTCTCGGCCGACGAGGACGCGAGGCTCAATGAGCTCGTAGAGGCTCGTCGCCGTGCCGTCATCGATGAAGAATCTGGGTGTCAAATGCGCGTCTCCGAAGTGTGGGTTGCCGATGAACTTGCAAAGCCTGTGCCGTGCATCTGTGGAAATCCCGTCCGACGCGAGCGGAAAACACGTCCCTAAAGGATGACATCCGCGGCGTTTGGGGGGAAGGACCCGCTCGCTGTGGAAATCGAAGCGAAGAAACGTAAAGGAGTTTTGACGGGCTTGGCTCCAGAATGCGAGGAGGCTGAGGATCGGTGGTGCATCTCGGAGGCGATCTCAAGACTTCTTCCTACGCCTGATCTCTTCCTTTCCTCGGAGAAGATAGGGCAAGAGGCCGAACGCCTTGATCTTGCCATCCAGCGTCGGCCGTGAGATCCGCAGGGCCTTGGCCGCGGCACTCTTTTTCCAGTCGGCCTCTTCGAGCGCACGGAGAATGATCTCCCTTTCCTTTTGATGCGCGGTGAGTTTGACGATCTCCTTCCAGTCCTCCGAAGGCCGTGCAGACGTGTCGTTCCCACCCATTTGGGCCTGGGAGATCGTCTTGGAGAAGTCGTCGACCGTGATGACTTCCCCGCCCATGGCACAGGCCCTCTGGATTTCGTTTTCCAGCTCGCGAACATTGCCCGGCCACGAATATGCCATCAGGCTGTGGAGGGCCAGATCGTCCACGGAGCGCTTCGGCGTCCCGCTCTTTTCGGCCATCTTCGCCAGGAAGTGGTCGACGAGTAGAGGGATGTCCTCGATGCGGTCTCGCAGGGGCGGCATCTCGACGCGGATGACGTTGATGCGGTAGTAGAGATCCTGTCTGAACGCACCGCTGTTCACCGATGCGCCGAGGTCCTTGTTGCTGGCCGTGACGAGCCGCACGTCGACCTTTTGGATCTCATGTCCGCCGACACGCCGAATCTCGCCCTCCTGTAGAACTCTCAGGAGCTTCTTCTGTATGGCGGGACTGATTTCGCCGATCTCGTCCAGGAACAAGGTCCCGCCGCTCGCCAGCTCGAAAAGGCCGGGCTTGTCTCGATCCGCACCCGTGAATGCTCCCTTCTTGTAGCCGAACAGCTCGCTTTCGAAGAGGTTCTCGGGGATCGCCGCGCAATTCTCCTTGAGGAACGGCCCTTCCCGGCGGGGGCTGTTGATGTGAATGGCACGGGCAATCAACTCCTTGCCCGTGCCGCTTTCGCCGGAAATGAGGATCGGGACATCGCTGGGTATCGCGCGGTCGAGAAGCTGGAAGACCTCCAACATCGCGGAACTTTCTCCGACGATGAAGGAGTAGTCGAACTCGAGGTTTTCCTTTTTCGGCGCGTGCGTGCGAAACTGGGCGAGTTCGATCTCCCGCTCGCGAAGGCGGTTGCGCAGGAGACTGTTGAGCTCCGCCACCTCTCGTGTTCGCTTCAAGAGCTCGTCTTGGGCCTTCCTGTTCTCTTCGTAGAGGCGTGCGTTCTCGATAGCAATGGCGGCGGGGTCCGAGAACGCTTCCACGAGTTGCAGCTCCCTCGTGGTGAATGCTCCGGCTCTGAACCGATGGTCCAGGTAGAGAACACCGATCACGCGTTCTTTCAATCGGAAGGGAATGCACAGGACGCTGCGCAGCTTCAGGGACTCGACGCTCTTGAAGGAATCGAAGCGATCGTCATCCTGGGCGCACGAGGAGATGAGCGCCTTCCCTTTACGCCCCACTTCCTCCGCGATCGAACGGCTGAATTTGTACCCGGCCTTGTGGACGTCCGCATTGTCGAAGTGGCGAGCCACTTTGACCTTCATGCGTCCCTTTTCATCGATGAGAATCAGGAAGCCCCGTTCCGCATCCGTGAGGGCGATGACCGAATCGATGATGAGGCTCAGGCAACGCTTGAGGTTCAATTCGGAATTGATGGCCTTCGTGATCTCGAAAAGACGCTGACTGTCCGTGGGAGTCGAGAACGCGGGGCGGGGGAAGATCTTCCCCGTGGCGGTCTCGATACTCCGTTCCAACTCGACCAGGCCCCGTTCGTCTCCGAACGTCTTGCGATAGTCGAGGCAGAGGCTGTTGAGCTCCTCCTGCAGGACACCCCGGGGACCGCTGTCCTGGCGGGCGCTCACCTGGATATCCTCGTCCGCGGCCGGCGTCATTTCGTCCTCGTCGGGAGAAAGGGACTCCGTGACTTCGTCTGGAGCCTCCTCCAAGTAGATCGGAAGGGGGCCGATTTCGATCCTGTCGCCACGCCGGAGAATCTTCTGAGTGACTTCTTCGCCGTTGACTCGCGTGCCGTTCTGGCTCGCCAAGTCCACGATCTTCCAGCCCTTGGAGAGCTTCTGGAGGCGGCAATGGTGCTGCGAGACGAATCGAGAACCGATTCGTAGATCGTTGTCCTCGTGGCGACCGATCGTCACCACGTCATCGTGAAAGACGAAGTTCTGGCGACGTCCGCCTGATTCGACCACGAGGGTCAGCATTCTTGGCCTCTCCGGTGTTCCAAATCGAAGCGTCCCGGCACTCCGACAATATAGCATCGTGTGAGGCCGAAAACGGCACGCTTTGGCGGGCCCTGCATCAATACCCGTCTTCCACCACGTCCAGCCGAGTGTTGGCCAGCGAAAGGCGGCGTTGCCCCGCTTCGTCGAAGTCGACGACGACGCGCGGGCGACGGGAGTTGCCGCTGAGCTTCTTCACCGTTCCATAGCCGAACTGTTTATGACGAACGCGTGCTCCGGTTCGCAGGCCGGCGAGAGCGGGGTCGGCATCCGGCTCGTACTCCACTTGGACCTCGTCGAAGTTCTGAGTGGCCCCGCCCGTCAGGTCGCTGACTTCGGCGAGCTCCTCGGGAACCTCCATGAGGAAAACGGAAGGGCGATTGAAGTTGGTTCGCCCGAATCGGGTGCGCTCTCGCGCCGTGATGAGGAGCAGGTCCTCCTTGGCTCGCGTGAGAGCGACGTAGAACAGCCGACGTTCCTCCTCCTCGTCCGCCGGTTGGTCGGGCCGGCGATGGGGGAATAGGTCCTGTTCCAGTCCGAGAACGATGACGTGTGGGAACTCGAGGCCTTTCGACACGTGGACGGTGAGCAGCGCCACGCGATCCTCCCCATCGGCGGCGGCATCGGCGTCCGTCAGAAGCGACACCTCCTCGAGGAACGAGGCCATGGTCGCATCGTCATGTCGGGCTTCGAACTCGGCGGCGAAGTGGATGAGTTGCTCCAGGTTTCCTCGGGGGTCGACGCCCGAGAGTCCCGCATCCTTGGCGGCTTGTTCGAAGTACCCAGAGGTTTCGAGAACCCGACGGATGAATCGGGAAGGTGAGAGCTCGTCCTTCGCCGCGACGAGTTCGCGGACGATGCAACCAAAGGCTTCGACCGCTTCACGGCGCCGCTTCGCCTTGAATCCGGCAAACGCCTTCTCCTCGAGAAACAGCATGCCCGGGGACATCCTCCGTTCGGCGGCAAGCGTCGTGATCGCTTCGAGAGCCTTGGGGCCGATTCCACGGGCGGGAACATTGATGATGCGCTTCAGCGACACGAAATCTCTGGGGTTCTGGATGTAGCGGAGCCAGGCGAGGGCATCCTTCACTTCCTTGCGACCGAAGAACTCGATACCGCGCCAGACCTGGTAGGGGATGCCGTTTTGGATCAGCGCCCTCTCGACCGGAAGGGACAGCGAGTTCAATCGGTAGAAGATGGCGATGTCCCCGCGACGGGCGCCTCCGGCACGCAGTTCGGCAATACGATCGATGACCGCCCTGGCCTCCTCGATCTCGTCCTGGACGAGCTGAATTCGAATCGGAGGGCCTTCGCCTCGCTCCGACCAGAGGTGCTTGTCGCCATGCAGAGCATTGTGGCGGATCACCGATGACGCGGCGCGAAGGATCGTGTTGCGACTTCGGTAGTTCTGGTCGAGGACGACGACCTTTGCGCCGGGATACTCCTTGGGGAAATCGAGGATGTATCGGATATCCGCTCCCCGCCATGCATAGATGCATTGGTCCGGATCCCCGGTGACGCAGAGATTCGAATGGGTGTGAGCGATGATTCGGGTCAGACGGTACTGAGCCAAGTTGACGTCTTGGTATTCGTCCACGAGGACGAATCGATAGCAGTCACCCACGGCGCGGGCGAGGATCGGATCGTCCTCCAGGAGTCGGACGGTCTTGGACAAGAGATCGTCGAAGTCAAAGGCGCCCCAATCTCGAAGCAACCGTTCGTACTCGGCGAAGATTCTGGCGCGCTCCTCCTCACGGCGGGAGATGGCCGCCTCCTCGGCGTCTTCGGGAGCAAGGAGGGAGGACTTGAAGGCGCCGATGCTTTCGACGACCGCTCCGGGAGGATGGGCCGATGCATCCAGCTGGAGGCGCTCGAGACAGATCTTCACCGCCGATTTGCCATCGGCGCGGTCGAGGAGTGAGAAGTCGCGCGGGCGACCGAGTCTGTGGCCTTCTTCGCGGAGGAGGCGAGCACCGAAAGCGTGAAACGTACAGACCGTGGATCGGCAAGCCCCCACGAGCCGGCGAACCCGTTCGCGCATCTCGCGGGCCGCCTTGTTGGTGAAAGTGACCGCAAGTATGGTTTCTTCGGGAACTCCGCGCTCGATGAGGCGGGCGATGCGGCGCGTGATGACCCGAGTTTTCCCCGACCCGGCGCCCGCGAGAACGCAGAGGGGACCTTCGAAATGGTCGACGGCCTCCCGTTGCTGGGGATTCAAGCCGTCGAGGACCACGCTTTCCATGCTCATGGTCCCTGTGTAGGAGTGGAGATGGGTGAGGTCAAGGGTGTCGGAACGGACTTGGTGAGTCTGGAACGTTTTCGGGCGAGTCTCGAGCGGTACGGAGAGGCCTTCCGGCGAAGGGTCTTCACGGACGACGAGTTGGAGCGCGTGGGGGACGGACCCAGGTCCACGGAGCGCCTCGCGGCGCGATTCGCCGCCAAGGAGGCCGTGATGAAGCTTCTGGGCACGGGCTGGGGCGGTGCCGTGGCTTTCAGGGATGTCGAGGTCCTGGGCGGTGGGGACGAACGGCCCAGGTTGCGTCTGACAGGCGGTGCGGCACGGATCGCCCACGACCAGGGGATTCACGAACTCCATCTGAGCCTCACCCATGACGCGGGAGTGGCCGTGGCGTTCGTGGTTGGGAGTGGCTGCTCATGAAATGGCATCTGTGGGTATTTCTTCCTGTCGTGGCGGCGTTCATCGGCTGGATCACCAATTACATCGCCGTGAGGATGATTTTTCGCCCCCGTCGTCCGATCCGGGTCCTCGGGTTTTCGTTCCAGGGGCTCCTCCCCAAGCGTCGAAGCGAGTTTGCCGAAAGCATTGGCGCGACCATCGAGGAACATCTCGTGTCGCCTCAGGACGTGAAGGAGGTCCTGGAGGATCCCGCCGTCGCCGCCAAGATTCGCGAGTCCGTCGCATCGAAGGTGGAGCACTTCTTGGAGCACCGCCTCGTGGCCGGAATGCCGATGTTGGGGGCTTTCATGAAGGGACCGATCGTCGAGAAGATGAAGCAGGGTATCGTGGAGGAGTTGGGTGATGGGCTCTCCTCGGTCGTCGACACGCTGGGGGACCATCTGGACGAACATCTGGATTTCCGCGGCATGGTGACCGAAAAGATCGAGGGCTTCGACATGGGGAAGCTGGAGGACATCGTATTGGCGGTGGCGTCGAAGGAACTGCGGGCGATCGAGTTCTTGGGAGCGCTCCTCGGTTTTGCCGTCGGCTGGATTCAACTGCTCGCTCTCCAGTGGCTGGCCTGATAGCCTGACGCCATGGTCGACGCCTCTCATACACCTGGGGATCTCGCCGCCGCGCGCCGCCGATTGGGGGCGATCCTCGACGCCTGCCGGCCCCTCGCCGTCGCGTTCAGCGGAGGCGTCGACTCCAGCTGCCTGCTGGCTCTCGCCGCCGAGGGCGGGAGGGAGGGTCTGCTCGCCGTCACGGGACTGTCTCCAGCTCTGGCAAGAGCGGACCTTGACCGTGCCAGAGGCATCGCACGTCGACTCGGTGTGGAACATGTCGAGGTGCGCACCGGCGAACTGGAGGTGGACGAGTACGTTGCGAACCCCCCCAATCGTTGCTTTTTCTGCAAGAATGAACTCTATGCACGCATACGGGAAGTCTTGCCCGATGCCACCTGGACCATCGTCGACGGCAATCAGGCCGATGATGTCGGGGATTGGCGTCCCGGGATGGAGGCGGCCAAGCGGGCCGGTGTCGTCTCTCCGCTGATGCAGGCGGGCATCGGAAAAGAAATGATCCGTCGCTTCTCCAGACAATTGGGACTCGTCACGGCGGACTTGCCGTCTTCTCCGTGTCTGGCTTCCAGGGTGCCCTACGGGGAGCGAGTGACGGAAGCGAGATTGAGGAGGATCGAAAGGGCCGAGCGGGCCCTCGCCGACCTGGGATTCCTCGAACTCCGCGTCCGTCACATGGGGACGACGGCCCGTGTCGAGCTGAGCGAGGACGATCTCCGGCGGCTTTGGTCCCGGTCCTTGGAATCCCGCGTAAGAGACGTCGTGCTCGCCTCGGGCTTTGATGAGGTCCTCGTGGACGACCGCCCCCTGCGGTCCGGGCGTTTGAACGAAGACCTTGAACCGTGAGCCGGTGGATGCGGTTTCTTCTCCTCCTCATCGCCATCCTGCTTCCGCTCTCCGGAAGGGGATCGAGAACCCGGGTGAATGCGGAGGGCCCGACAAGAGGTTTTCTCGTCGAAGGGCGAGAGTCTGCGGCGGAGTCCTCTTCGAGCTTCAAACCCGGGCGTGTCTTGCATCCGACACCGCCTCCGATCGAACTGGACGCATTGGGAAGACCCGTGCTGTCATCCGTCGGGTGGGTCCACCTGGCCGTGGCGGGACCCGGATTCATGAATGCGTCGCTCCTCGACGGACGCCGTGAGGCCGACGTGGCAACGAGGCGATTCAGGCGGAACGACTGGGCCGACCCCGAGGGGCTCCTGTTTTTTTCCCGACTGCTTCGAGAATGGCGACGACGCCGGCCTCAGGGGCCTCCCATTTTGGTCAAGGAGGTGAGCGGCTCCGAGGGAGGGTTTCCAGACTTCGACGGTGACGGATTCTCGGATCACTTGACCCACCAGACGGGAATGAATTTTGATCTGTTTCTCCCCACGAAGGGAGACGGGCGAGCCATCGTGCATCTCGGGCGGGGGAACGAGGATGCCTACGATCCCCAAGCGACGCTCCAGCTGGCGAAAGCGGCGTTCGACGCGGGCGCCTTCAGCATCACGACGTCGGCGGCGACGGGGCTCGACCGCCCGGAAGCGGCGAGGGTCTTGAATCTGGGACCCGGACGAGAGCAAGCTCCCGGCGTCGTGATCCATGCAGCCGGAGTGGATCGCCGGCAAGCTCTGATTCTGCTTCAACGAGCGGAAGATCACGGAGACCGCCTGAATGTCTTCTTCTTCTCCTCGATGTAGCGTGAGAACGGCAGTCGTCGCCCTTCTTCTCTTTTGCGCCTGCGGTGTTCGGCGCCCGCTCCCTGCGGCCGCTGGAGAGATCGTGATCACGACCGACGTCCCGCAGGCCCTCCTCTACCTCGACGGACGCTTCATGGGGTTCATGTCCTCCGAGGCGGGGCCCCTCAGACTCCAGCTGTCTGCGGGCGAGCGGGAACTCCGAGCCACGGCGCCGGGGCACGTCGACATCTTCAGCCGTGTGACCCTGGGACGGGGCGAGCGAGTCCGGGTGACGGCGGCGTTCGGCGCCCTGGGTGAAGGGGGAGGAGAGCCTTCCTGGGCTCCCCGCGTCGGCCCGGGAGAAGTCATTCGAGGGCGCATAGGGGCGGGCAGCGACGACAAGGGGAGACCTCTCTTCACGGCGGTCGGCGTTTTCGAGGGTCGGACCAACCAGCGCTGGAGCCTTGCGGTCAACGTATCTCTTTTCCCTCTGGATGTAGTCCTGGTCCCTGAGAGGGAACCGAGTACGCGGGTGCGTGTCCGGGAAACGGGAGAGCAGATGGGACTCCGCGCCCGTCAGATTTTCGAGTTCACACTTCCCACGGACGGTCTGTATCGGGTACAAGTCCGCTCACGGGCGAGGGTGCCCGAGAACCTCTTCGTACTCCGTCTTCTGCGCGGCCCGCCCCCGTTCGTCGAGAATGGGGGGAAGGGACAGGCCCGAAGGAGGCCCGTCCCGATTCGTTGAGTACGGACTCTCTGCGGGGCTATCCCTCGAAGGCCGGGAGTCCCGTCACCCTTTGACCGATGATCAATGTGTGGATGTCGTGGGTGCCCTCGTAAGTTTTGACCGACTCGAGATTGCACATGTGGCGCATGACCACGTACTCGTCCGTGATCCCGTTCGCGCCCAGCATATCGCGCGCTTCTCGGGCGATCCAAAGCCCCCAGTAGCAACCATTGCGCTTGGCCATCGAGACATGGGATGGGTGCGCCTTCCCCTGTTCCTTCAGACGGCCGACCTGGAGATTGAGCAAGAACCCTTTCGTGATCTCCGTGATCATCTCGGCGAGTTTGCGCTGGAACAGCTGGAATTGAGCGATGGGGCGGCCGAATTGGATGCGGTCCTTCCCGTACGAGAGGGCTTCGTCGTAGCAGGCCATCCCCGCGCCGATGGCACCCCAAGCGATGCCGTACCGCGCTTGGGTCAGGCACGACAACGGCCCCTTCATATGGATCGACTCGGTGCCGGGTAGGAGGTTCTCCTTGGGAATCTTCACGTCCTGAAGGATGAGTTCGCTGGTGACGCTCGCGCGCAGGGACATCTTGCGCCCCTGGCGGCGGGTGCTGAAACCGGGGGTCCCCTTCTCGACCAGAAAGCCCATGACTTGGCCGTCGAGTTTCGCCCAGACGATGGCCACATCAGCGATGCAGCCGTTCGTGATCCACATCTTGGCCCCGTTCAGAAGGTAATGATCGCCCTTGTCTTCGGCTCGTGTGATCATTCCTGTGGGATTGGAGCCATAGTCCGGCTCGGTCAAGCCGAAGCAGCCGATCTTCGTGCCGTTGGCCATGCCGGGGAGCCATTTCTGTTTCTGCTCCTCGCTGCCATAGGTATGGATCGGCCACATGCAAAGCGCTCCCTGGACGGAGACGAAGGACCTGAGGCCGCTGTCGCCGCGCTCCAGCTCCTGCATGATCAGCCCGTAGGCGACCGCGCCCAGTCCGGCGCATCCGTAGCCATCGAGGTTGGCGCCGAGCAGGCCCATTTCGGCCATTTCGGGGATCAACGCGTCGGGGAAAGTACCGGCTCGATAGTGCTCTTCGATGATGGGGATGACGCGGGCCGACACCCATTCACGCGTGGTATCGCGGATCATCCGCTCCTCTTCCGTGAGGAGGGAGTCGAGGTCCATGTAATCGACGCCCTGATAGGGTTCCATGGTCTGACCTTTCAAATGTGGTGGATGAGGGTCGCCGCAGGGCGATCCCGAAGCGCCGCATCGTAGCAAGATGCCGTGGCCGTCAATACACCCCGCCATCGACTTCTTCGCCCCTCGGCGCGGGGGCGTCCAAATTCGACGAAACGGGGATGGGCGGGGCGTGGCGTGGTGACGTATAGTGCCGGCCATGACTGCCAAGGTGTTTCTCAAAGCCCGGAAAGCCAAGCCCTTGTGGTGGGGAGCGGCCTGGGTGTACGAAGGGTCGATCGATCGTGTACGAGGCGGGGGGCGGTTGGCTCCGGGAGATCTCGTCGATGTCTGCGACCATGAGGGACGCCGGATCGGTCAGGGTTTTTGGAATCCCAAAAACCTCATTCGCGTGCGCATGGTGACCCGGGGCGAGGAGAGTTTCGACGAGGTCTTTCTTCGTCGGGCCTTGCGTCGCGCCTTCTCGTTGCGGCAACGACTGTTTCCGGCGGGAGGAACTACGGACACCTATCGACTCGTGCATGCGGAGGGCGACGGCCTGCCGGGTCTGGTCGCGGATCGCGTGGGGGACTGGATCGTGGTTTCGTTCGACGACGAGGGGCTGGCCCGTTGGCGAGATGTCATTCTCGACGAGTTGGAAGACACTTGGAAGCCCCGAGGTATCTGGCGCAGAGTTTCTCGGAGTGCTCGTGAGCGGGGAGAGGGCGCCGATCTCGAAGGCCTTCTCCGGGGGCAGGCCCCCGAGAGTGCTGTCGTCT
>CAZLGG010000110.1:0-2564 GCA_964559135.1 uncultured Planctomycetia bacterium | reverse complement strand
GGACGGTGTCGAGTTTCTCGTCGACCCTGTCGCCGGTCAGAAAACCGGGTTCTTCTCGGACCAGCGACTGAATCGCCGCGTGGCCGAGTCCGTGGCGGACGGTCTCGACGTCCTGGACGCCTTCTCCTATGTGGGCGGGTTCGGTTTGCGCTGTCTACTCCGGGGCAAGGCCCGCGGCGTGACCGCCGTCGATTCTTCGGCGCCGGCTCTCGAACTCGCAGCGAAGGCCGCCACCCAGGCGAACGTCCTCGATCGCTTCGTCCCCGAGAAGGCCAACGTTCTTCGCTATCTGGATCACGCCGCAAGAGCCGGGCGGACCTGGGGTTTGGTTCTCCTCGACCCTCCCAAACTCGTGCCTCGAAGGGGCGCTCTCCGCAAAGGGCTCAAACTCTATCAGGAGATCAACCGCAAGGGGATCGCCGTGATTCACAGGGGGGGGTATCTCGGCACCAGTTCCTGCTCCGGATTGGTGGACACAGCGACGTTCCAAAAGACGGTTCAGGCGGCCGCTTTCGAAGTCGGCCGAGAACTCCAGCTCCTCCACGTGGGAGGGCAGAGCCCCGATCACCCGGCCCTCGCCGGTCAGCCCGAGTCCCGTTACCTGGACTTCCTGCTGTACAGAGTCTTTTGACTCGCCTCGGGCGACCGCCTCGGCGTCTTCCGGATCATTTTTTCCGTCGGCGGTTGAGGCTCTTCAGATAGTCGGAGATGGCCTTGTCGTAGTCCGGAAAGTAGTCACGGAAGTTGTTCTCGATGAGCAGCTGTTGGGTTTCCGGGGGAAGCTTGCCCCACGACACGCGGTCGTCGATGAAGGGCACCTTCTCTTCTCGCTGCCCCGGAGGCCGCTTTCCATCCTTCTTCTGGCCGGCTTGGTCCCGAGATTTCTCCGGGCCGTCGGGCTTCCGGCTTCCGTCGTTTTTTTTGCCCTTCGGTTTCGGCTTCCCCTGGCCCGGTTTCTCCTTCGGATCCTTGTTGCGATCCCGGGCTCTCGGCTTGCTGTTTTTCCCCTTCCCCTTCCCCTTGGAGCTCGAATTCTGGCTTCCGCCGCCGCCGGAGGAGGAGGATTGATTCTGATTGATGTTCTTCAAGAGCTCGTTGATGCTGTTGATCACGTCCTTTTGGTTCGCGTCGAGGCCTTCGAGTAGCTTGTCGATGTTCTCGACGACCTTTTCGCCGGCTTTCGACTCGTCTCCGGCGAGCTTCGCATAGGAGTCGACGAGTTCGTCCAGATCCTTCTGGATCTCCTTCACGATCTCCCGGGGATCGACTTCGGCCTCGTCCTGGGCCCAAACGGTCGGCGTTGCGGCGGCGAGCGCCATGACGGCGAGGGTTGCGGTGGCGAGAGCTTTCATCGGTCGTCCTTTTTCTTCTTGTCGGGTTGGGGAGCCTGGGGCGCCTGTTCGATGAGTTTTTGAAATAGGTCTCGAATCTTCGCCTGCTGATGAAGGAGGCGTTTCGCCAGGAGCTTCTGAACGGGAGTGAGCCCGTCCTTCTGTTCGCTCCCCGAATCGATGAGTGTGCGGGTCCGAGCGTTCAGGCGCTCTTGCATGTTTCGAAGCAGCACGAGTTCCGCGATCTTGCTCACGAGGGGTCTTTTGCCCTGAGGTTGCTGGTCCGGTTTCTTCTGCTTTTTCATCTGGCGACGGGCGGTCATCTCGTCGCGGACCGTTCGAGCCAGGAGGTTCAAATTGTCCAGGACGTCCTGCTCCAGTGCTCGAGTGAAGCGCTCGACTTTCTTTTTTCGAAGTCGTTCGGAGACCTTCTTCATGTCGCGAGTGACCTCCTCGAACATGAAGGTGAACGCCACGATCTTCTCCTCCTCGAGCGCGGTTTTCATCTCCTCGAGCCGATCATGCGAGGCCATTTGCCTCTTCGCGAGCTCACGAGCCTGACGCCTCAGCGCCCGAGTGAATCCACCACGTTGGGCCGAGGTGTCCGCGAGGGTCGCGGTTTCATCGTTGATGGTCTTCTGGACTTCAATGAGTTTCTTCAGCTCCTTTGCCATGTTGAAGAGGAGTTCTTCCTCCTGGAGATCCTGGTACTTCCGCTCCTGTTTCTCGAGTTCCGAACGCGCCTCTTCCAGGTATTCCTGAGCTTCCTCCTGCTGCTTTTGCGCTTGCTCCGTGTCCGGTTGTTCCCGCTGAAAGCTCTGATTCGCCTTCTGCATGCTGTCGCCCGCCTGGGAGAGGGACTGGGAGCCCTTGGGGCTCTTGTTCTTCAGGCTTTCCGCCAACTCGCGAGTCTTGTCCTCGAGCTCCTTTTGAGCCTTCTCGATCTGCTTGAGACGCTTCTTCTTCTCCTCGCGGCGTTGCTGTTCCTTCTGCATCGCCTTGTCGATGGCTTCCCGAGCCTTCTCCATGGCGGCCGAGGACTTCATCTGATCCATCCCTGAACTCTGAGGACGTTGTTCCCCGAGTTTCGCTGCCGCGCTTTGGGCAGCGTCGGAGGCCTCGGCGCTCTTTTCGGCCGCTTGCTGAAGTGGATCGTTCTTTGGGTGTTTGTCGGCCATCTCCTCGAGAGATTTGGCGACGTCGTCCAGTTTGCGAGATAGATCGAGTTGCTGT
>CAZLGG010000109.1:0-12938 GCA_964559135.1 uncultured Planctomycetia bacterium | reverse complement strand
ATTTCCCGGGCGGTCGATTCATCCCGACGCTTCAATGAGGCCGCGGTCCGGAGACCGCGGAAGGTTCATAGGTGATCTCGTGAATGGTGGTCCTTGGGTCGCTTCAATGAGGCCGCGGTCCGGAGACCGCGGAAGGGGGCGGGAAAGCCGGGGGAGACGGAGGAGGAATTCGAGCTTCAATGAGGCCGCGGTCCGGAGACCGCGGAAGGTCCGGGGAGGGTAACCTGCTGGGAGGACGGTGGTAAGGGGGGCGTTTGCGAGAGGTGGGGCGGAATGGGAAGGTTCCGGAAGAGATGGGCAGACCCGTCCGCGCAAGGCATTGGATTGCAACATATTGTGATTGCGAGGGGTGACGGGGTTCCGGGCGGTACGCCACCGCTCGCAAGGCTGGGTCGCCAGGGATTGACGGGCGGTCGCAGTCATACGATCAGTGCATCCTCGTCTCGTGGCAGGGTGAGAGGAGATCCCAGGAACTCGATACAGGATTGACCGCGCCCCTCCGAGGGACCGAGGTCGACAATCATGATGCGATCCTCGGATTCATGAATCAATCCCACGAGTTTCTCCAAAAGAAGCACCCGTCGCGACGGCGACAAGGCACAGTGGAACACCGAATACTGAAGAGGCATACCGAAGCCGTGCATGGCCTTGAAGACCTGACGGAGCCGTTTGGCGTCCGCGATGTCGTAGCAGACGAGATAGTTGTTCTTGGCCGCCATGGCAATCCGTCTCAACGCGTCTCGAAACTTGGATAATCCGGAAGCTCTCCCTCGAGATACCGCGCCAAAAGGCGGACCTGCACGGAAAAGATCTTTCGGTAACACATGGAATAGTTGAACCGGGGATGCCGAATCGTGGTGTTCAAACGCCTCTCCCACGCCCCCAGGAATCGCTTTCGACCGGCGGGCTTCAGCGCGCACGCCCCTTGGCGCACCACGAAATCCGTCGAGCGAATCTCTCCATTGTTCAACGCCATGATGACCGTGGAGTCCGCGATGATCGGCCGAAACTCCTCGGCCAGATCGAGGGCCAAAGCCGGCCGACCATACCGCGGACGGTGATAGAAGCCGAGGTAGGGATCGAACCCCGCGGAGAGACAGGCGATCGTCATCTCCTTGGCCAGAAGCCCGTATGCGAAAGAAAGAAGCGCATTGACCGGATCTCTCGGGGGCCGACGATTGCGGCCTTCGAACCCGAAGGGGACACCCTCGCCCGCCTTCAGCATTCCCGAAAACTGGGAGAAGTACTTTCGGGCCGCCAACCCTTCGATTCCCAAGAGCGTTTCCGACGATTCCGCGCGGCGCGCCTGGTCGGCAAGCTGAGCGAGGGATCGGAGCACGTCCGGCGACGGCTCCCCGTGGTTGCGACGCAGCAGGGTACGACTGTTGCGAATCTTGCCACGCGTGAACGCCCGTGCGAGATCGAGGGACTTCTCTGAATTCGCGGCCATGGCGAATTGACGGATGCGTAGCTCGACGTTCTTGTGCTGCATGCCCGTCGTGATGGCCGTGAACCAGCCCCCATAGGAGAAATGGCAGACAGGAATGCCCTGCTGAGCCAACTCTCTCATGGCCTGGGTCGTGATTTGCACATTGCCAAAGAGCGACACCTGGGACGTTTCAGCGATATGAGCCTTCGCCAAAACCTCTCGGGCTTTCTTGACTTCAAGGTTATCACCTGAGCGCCCCACACGCGCCCCCTGCTCGACGACGTAGAGGGGTTTGCCCAGATCTCGGGGCGCGGCCAGCGCTCTCACCGGACGTTCAACCTCGGAAGACGGTGATTCGCCACGCAAGGCGTGGACCTCGTCGGGAAGACAGATCCCCACGAGCGAACACTTCGGGCACTTGGGGCTGTCGACGAGGGGGAGCGGCGGCGTCCCGGACTCGGCGAGATCCCCCAGCTCTCGTGCCTTCGACCGCGTGAGAGCCACGAGATCGTCGTCGAAGGGCACACGGACACGGGTCTTCGAACCCACGAAGTAGAGAACCCCCTCGTCGCAGTCGTATCCGTTGTCGCGAAGGATCAACCCCTGGGCACAAAGCTGGACGCGCTCCGGGTCGAAAGCCATGAGATCGTTGTCCGGAACCGCGCCCCGTTTGTAGTCCACCGGGGTGGCCTGCTTCCCCGCGATCTCCACCAGGTCCATGCGAGCGATCAACCCTTCGGTGGGCGATGAGAGGGTCAGCGATCTCTCATGAATCGACGGCGCGGTCTCCGCCTCCGAAGGCCCCGCGGGGCGGGGATGAGTCGTGCTCTCCTTGTCGACGTTGCGATGCCGGAAGCGTCCTTCCAACGTATGAACGTTGTGGACGAAATCACCCTGGACCCACTCCAGGTAGGCGAGCCGAGGGCAATAGACGAATTCGTTCAGCATCCTGACGGGAATGAAATCGACGGTGGACTTCATGGGGGGAGTCTCCGGCCGGCTGAGGAGGGATGAGACCCGGATTATCTCCCGGGGCGCGCGCCGGATACAAGAAAAAATCATAATTTATAATATCCACGAAGCGCCGAATGAGAGCGAGCAGGGGACTCCGAGACAAAAGTCCTCGAGAACGACCGTTTCTCGTTCCGCCCCTTCATCCCGGGTAGACTTCCTCCGCGCATGGGATGCGCAGCAACCGCAAGTCGAGGGAGAATGAAAAATGAGTTCGATCCGTCTCGTCAAGGACCCGAAACGCGCCGTGGCGGGCGCCGAATTGGTCGTCGCCATCGCCCCGTTGGCCTTCTACAAGAAGGGTTGGTTGAAGGCGATTCTCCCCAACGTCCCCGAAGCGGCGCTCATCGAGAAGTCCGCGGCCAAGGCCAAACCCGGACAACGCGGCGCCACGTTTTCGACCCTTTCGTCCGCGAAGACGTGCCATCGTCTGGTCGCCGCCGTCCTGCCGGAGAAAGTCTCGCGCCACAACTCAGCCACGCGGGCGGAAGCCGTCGCCCAATTCATGGGGCAAGCGGCAGGCGAACTGGAGGCGAAGACCGCCGTCCTCTTGGGAGTCGCGGAGCCGAGCCATCAAGTGGCCGCCGTCGCCGCCGTGGGCCGCGCGCTCCCCCTCTTCCGGCAGACCAGCGGAACCAAGGGCAAGAAGGCGCCTTCGGTGAGCGTCTCCGCGTCCCTCGAGGACACATCCGGACTCTCAGCCTCCTCCGTCGTCAAGGAGACGCTGGAAAGCGTGCGCTGGGCCGCCCGCATGGTGGACACGCCCACCGCCGAACTCGACACCAACGCCTTTTCCCGAGAAATCCGCAAGTTGGTCAAGGGGCTGAAAGTTCGCATCACGGAGATCAAGGGGAAAGACCTCCTCGAGAAAAAGCTCGGAGGCATCCACGGGGTCGGCCGGTGCGCCAAGACGCCGCCGCGCCTTCTCATCCTCGACTACAACCCGGCGGGCGCGAAGACGTGCCTGGGGCTCGTGGGCAAGGGCATCGTCTACGACACGGGCGGCCTCAGCCTCAAACCGACCACCGGAATGTGCAACATGAAAAGCGACATGGGGGGCGCCGCGGCCATGGCCGGAGCCTTCCGCGTCCTCGCCGCGACGGGCGTCAAGGACCGCGTGGTCTGCGCTTTGCCCATCGCCGAGAACGCCATCGGCCCGGACAGCTACCGGCCGGACGACATCTTGAAGATGCACTCCGGCCACACGGTGGAGATCAACAACACGGATGCCGAAGGCAGGCTGCTCCTCGGCGACGCGGTCAGTTACGTGGCGCGCAAGTACAAGCCTGATTTCATCGCGGACGCGGCGACGCTGACGGGGGCCCAGCTCCTCTCCACGGGCAAACGTCACGCCGCCATCGTCTCGAATCGTGACGGCATCGAGAGCCGGGCGTGGCGTGTCGGACGCGAAGCGGGAGACTTGGTGCATCCGCTGCCGTTCGTGCCTGAATTCAGCGAGAAGCTGTTCCGCAGCAAGATCGCGGACATGAAGAACTCGGTCAGCGATCGCATGGATGCCCAGTCCAGCGCCGCCGCCTGGTTCGTCTGGGCCCAGATCGACGATTTGGACCTGCCGTGGCTGCACATCGATCTGGCCGGCCCGGCGTTCCGAGACGGACGCGGAACGGGCTTTGGAGTGGCCCTGGTGAGCCAACTCTTGATGGCGCTGAAGAAGAAGGATCTGAAGGCCTGACCCGAGGCAAGAACTCAGTACTCGGGGCGAATCTCCGTCTGATCGAAGTCGCAACCCCATCGTTTGCGGTGGAGCCGGCCCTCGGTGCGAGCCCCTAGGATGTAGTGGTTGAACTCCCCGCGCCACAGCCCCTTGGGATAGTGAAGGTCGTCGTGGCAGATGAAACGCCAGCCGACGATGTGTTGGGCCTCGACGCTCACATCGCGGGCTTGCACGTCATGGCCGCCGTGGTCGTCGGTAGAACAGGAGCTCGATCCCCCCGCCACGAAGGCGAAAACCAAGGCCAGAGCCAGCCGCTGGATCCCCGATCTCATCATGTCTTCTTCTCCCAATGTTCGGTGGGTGGACAGCATACAGGCAAACGGCCTCAGCGCGAAGCGCGGCCCAAGTAGGCCCCCGTTCGGGTGTCGACGCTGACGTTTTCGCCGGAGTTCATGTACTCCGGCACCTGGATGACGTGGCCGGTCTCCAACGTCGCGGGTTTCTCTCGCTTGGTCGCCGAATTCCCGCGCACGCCGGGAGAGGTCTCGGTGATCTCCAGGACGACCGTCGGCGGCAATTCCAACCCGATCACTTCGTCCTGGTACACCAGGGCGAGGACGCCTTCCATCTCCTCGCGGAGAAACTTCGCCTCCCATTCGATGTCCGATTTCTCGAAGGAGAACTGATCGAAGCTCTTCGAATCCATGAAATGGTAGGTGTCCTGGTCCCGGTAGAGGAACTGCACACCTCGGCGCTCGAAATCGGGCACGCCGAAGGAATCACCGCTTCGGAAGGAGCGATCGAGCTTCTGCTTCGTCTTCAGATTCCTGAGGCGAACTTTGTAGATCATGCTGGCCCCTCGCGCCTGAGGCGACGAGGCGTTGACGGTTTCGACGAGATGGGGGGCCCCCTCGAAATCGACGATGAGGCCCTTCTTGAGTTCTCCGACGTCGTACATTCACCTACTCTCGAAAAAACGGGTCATCACACGAATCATCAACGCGTGGTCGCGCGTTCCCGCCATTTCGCGGGACGAGTGCATCGACAACATGGGGTTGCCGATGTCCACGCAAGGCACGCCCAATCGGGTGGAAATCAGCGGGCCGATCGTGCTCCCGCAGGCGAGATCCGATCTCATCACGAACTTCTGCACCGGAACATCGACGTCGTTGCAGAGTCGGACGAAATCAGCCTCCGTCGCACCGTCCGTCGCATACCTCATGTTGGCGTTGATCTTCACGACGGGGCCGTGCCCGATCCTCGGCATGTGCCGCGGGTCGTGGCGGTCCGCGTAATTCGGGTGAACAGCGTGGGCCATGTCCGCGGAGAGCAGCATCGAGTTGGCCCGCGCCGTCTGAAACTCCTGGACGCCGCCCCCCTCGAGGGCGATCAAACGCTCGAGGACGTCCCCCAGGAACGAACCGGAGGCGCCCTGGGACGACCCCGAGCCCACCTCCTCGTGATCGTGGAATGAGATCACTCGGGTCGCCGCGCTGGGGGTGTCGGCGGCCGCCGTCAGAGCTTCGAGCGCCGCGTGACAGCTCGCGAGGTTGTCCAGCCGGGGGGCGAAGAGGAACTCGCCGTTCACCCCTCCGACAGCGGGACGTTCCAGCACGTGGAGCATCAGATCGAATCCCAGGATGCGCGAGGCATCGCCCAGGCCCGTTTCCGAGGCCAACCACTCGAGGATTCCGCCCTCGAGCTCGAGGCCCACGACGGGAGCCATGTGCTGTTGCTTGTTGAGCTTGAGGCCGCGGTCGTTGACGTCGCGGTCGAGATGGATCGCGAGTTCGGGGATGCGAGCCACGGCCCGGTCCACGAGAACCCGTCGCGACTCCCGCCCTCCATGGCCGTCATCGAGGATCAGGCGCCCGGAGAGTCCCAGATCCCGATCCACCCAGGAAGCGAGCAGGACGCCGCCGTAGACCTCGACGCCAAGTTGGGCGTACCCCTCTCGCTCGAAGTCGCAGCGGGGCTTGAGGCGGAGGTTCGGGCTGTCGGTGTGGGCACCGATCAGGGAGAAACCGGCGTCGGCGGCCGGTTGCGTTCCCCGAATGAAGGCCACGATGGAGGACTCCCCTCGCTCCACGTAATACCGCCCCCCGGGATTCAAATCCCAGGAGCGGCTTTCGTCCAGAGGCTGAAAACCGGACTCTCGCAGACGATCCGCCGTCGCGGCCACCGCGTGGTAGGGCGACGGCGAATCGTGAATGAATGTGACCAGAGACGAGACCGGATCTACACCCATCCGCGCAGCTCCATGGCGCGCGCCACCCTCCTCACGGCCACGATGTACGCCGCGATGCGCATGTTGACCCCATGCTTCTCATGGGCTTCGTAGACGGAATGGAAAGCTCGGGTCATCTTCTTGTCCAAGCGCTCGTGAACGAGATCGATGTCCCAGTAGTAGTTGTCGCCGTTTTGCACCTGCTCGAAGTACGACACCGTGACGCCGCCGGCGTTGGCCAGGAAATCCGGAATCACGAAGACATTCCGCTCGCAGAGGATGCTGTCCCCTTCCGGCGTCGTCGGTCCGTTGGCGAGTTCGCAGGAGATCTTCGCCTGGATGCGCGGGGCGTTGTCGCCCGTGATCACATTCTCGATGGCCGAGGGGAAGATGATGTCGACGGGCAGTTCCAACAAAGCCTCGTTGGTGATCGGCTCGCCGCCGGGGAAGCCGTTCAGGCTGCCGGTCTCGTGCTTGTAGGCGATGAGCGCGTTGACATCGAGCCCCTTGTCGTTGTAAACGCCTCCACGCGAATCCGAGACGGCGAGGAGTTTGTTGCCCTCCCCCAGGATCTCCTTCATCAAAATGGCCGCGAACTGCCCGGCGTTCCCGAAACCCTGCACGGCGTAGCTGGAATTCCCGGTCTTCATTCCCAACTTCTTCATCGCCTCGCGGACGCAGAAAATTCCGCCGCGAGCGGTGGCGTCACCACGGCCCAGTGAACCCCCGACTTCGACGGGCTTGCCGGTGAACGAACCCGGCTGGTTGTAGCTCCGCTGCCAATAAAACTCGTCCATCATCCACGCCATGATTTGCGGGTTGGTGTAGACGTCGGGCGCCGGCACATCGCGCTCGGCCCCCAGGATGTGACCGAAGTAGCGAACGTATTGGCGGCTCAACCTTTCGAGTTCACCCGCGGACAGTTCCTTCGGGTTGCAGATGATCCCACCCTTGCCTCCACCGAGGGGAATGTCGACGACGGCGGTCTTCCACGTCATCCAAGCGGCCAAAGCCTTGATCGTATCGATCGTCTCGAGGGGATGGAAACGAATGCCCCCCTTCGTCGGTCCGCGAGCATCGTTGTACTGGACACGGAATGCGGGGAAGACCTGCACATGCCCATCATCCATCCGTACGGGAAGCGAACAGTGGTACTCTCTCATGGGCTGCATGAGAACGGCCAACGCACCTTCCGAAAGGCCGAGATACTTGTTGGCCTCCCGGAGCTGTTCTTGAGCAATACTGAAGGGATTATTCTGGTGGGCTTCGATGGCGGCCAATCTTTTATCCTCGGACATGGCTATTCCTCTGTGGAGTGACGTCGCCTGAACGATACTGGAATGATCCGCAAACTTCATGCCCGGCCCTGGAGAAAAACCGCGGGCGGCTCGAGGACCCCACGACGCGGCATGGGGGCGGAAACCCTTTCAGATCCGGGGATGGGTCTGGTAGTCTTTCCACTGCCGTGTGAAAGCCGAAGATCGAGGAGACCCGAGCATGAGTCCGAAGTGGATGGTCCTGAGCCTTGGTTTGGGGGTTTTCGCCCTCCTGTTCCTCGGAGTGATCGAGAAGAATCCCGTATCCGAAGCGCTGGGGGCGGCTTCGGCCCCCACCTGGTCCTTCCAGATCCGCGGCGTGGAGACCTCTCCGCGGGGTGAAGGCCCCCCCATGCTGGCTTTCCTCTTGGAAGTGGACGAGGAGGGAAGGCCAAGCCTCCAACGTATTTTCTCGGCCCGCGGCGTCGTGCCCGCCTTCGAGGAACAGCCCGACCACGGTCGCATCTACCGCTGGGAGATTCTGAGCGCGACGGGGCGCATCCTCGCCCAGGGACGCCACTTCGACCTCTTGGCCCGATACACGCCCGCGCTCGAGGGTGGCTGCGACAAGTCCCTTTTGGGACCGCACTCCTTCCTTCTCAGGACTCCTTGGCCGCAGGATGCCGACCGCATCGTTCTTGCGATCGACGACGTCCGCACCGACCGGAAGGAGGCCCGCTGATGCGAAACCTCCTCCTCATCCTCGCCATCGCCCTGTCCTCCCTGGCTCTGCCCGCCCAGCAGATGTGGCCGACGACCAAGGTCCATGATGGGGGCCCCTCCAACAACCGTCTCGACATCGTCATCCTGGGTGACGGCTACACCGCGGGACAGATACCTCTGTACCACACCCACGTCACCAACTTCGTCAATCATCTCTTGAGCGTCACGCCCTTCGATCGCTACCCGAATTGGATCAACATCTGGCGCGTCGACGTCGAGTCGCCCCAGAGCGGCGCCGACCATCCGGCACCGTGCTACTCGAACCCGATCCTCGTCAACACGGCCCTGAACTCGAAATACTGCACCGGCGGCACGCAGCGGTGCGTCACCGCGGATACGGCGCTCTCCCTGTCCACGGCGTTTTTGAACGTGCCGGAGTACGACAAGGTCGTCGTCTTGGTCAACGATCCCGAATACGGGGGTTGCGCATCCACCATCGCCACGTCCACGGCCGTCCATTCCGCCGCCAACGAGGTCATCACCCACGAGATGGGGCATTCCGTCTTTTCCCTCGCGGACGAGTACTGGTCGAACGGAACCACGTACACGGGAGGAGAACTCGCGCAGGTCAACGTGACCAATCAGGACGCGGCGTCCATCGCCGCCACTCAGACCAAATGGCACGTCTGGCTGGGGGTCGAGAGCGTCAACGCCTTCGAAGGTGGAAGGTACTTCCAATTCGGGATCTGGCGGCCTCGGAACCAGTGCAAGATGCGCAGCCTGGGACAGACGTTCTGCCCGGTCTGTCGCGAAAAAATCACCGAAACCCTCTGGAGCAAGGTGATCGTCCCCGATGCCGTGACACCCTCGCCACCGGGGCCCTACGGCAGTGGCGGCGCATTCTCGGTGACCTTGCCCGCGCTGGGCAACGGCACGCTCCTTGCCCATTGGATCGTCGATGGTCAGGAGGTCTCGCAGGGAACCACGACGACGACGGGGAATCAAACCACCTACTCGTTCGTCCCCGGCCCGTTTCTGGCGGGCGGCCTGGGGACATCGAATCTCGACCTCGTGATCGAGGACGACACGACCTACTACCGCAAGGCCTCGCCGTGGGAGCCCTTGAGCACCCTGTCCTGGCTCGTGACCGATGCGGCCCCCGACTACGCCGTCCAAAGCCCCTCGCTCGCCACCGCCCCGACCCGAAGAGGTGAACTCTTCACCATCACCGACACGGTGACCAACACGGGCACGACGGGCGGCCCGCCCATTCGAGTCGGCTACTACCTCTCCACCGACACGAACATCACGACCTCCGACCGGCTGGTCGGCTTCAGGACGATCCCTTCTCTCGCACCGGGCGCCTCCAGCACCGCGACGACGGATTGCCGCATTCCCGTCGATGGCCTGAGTTCACTGTTCGGCTACCACGTGGGGGTGATCGTCGACGACGAGAACGCCGCCTACGAGCAAAACGAGGCCGACAACGTGGCCGAGGTCCCCGGATTGCCGGCCCTCGACCTCTCGAACACGCTGTCCCCGGACGCCCTCCTCGTGCCCTATGGGCAACCCCAGACCGTCACGTTCGTCTTTGATGCCGGGTCCGCGCATGCCGGCGAGGACTTCTACATCTTCCCGGCCGCCACGGCCCCCGGAGTGGGGACGGACTTCGGCGTTTTTGTCGGCACGGCGCCTTTCACCTTCGACGCGCTGTCGTTCATGGTTGCCGACGGGACCCTCGGCCCCCCCTTCTTCAACGGCTTCCAGGGCCAACTCGACGCGACCGGGCAAACCGTGGCCACCCTGTTCAAGCCCGCTCTTCCCGATCCGGGCGCGAGCACGAGCCTGTGGTTCTTCGCATTCACGACCGCCACCGACCCGAGCGACGGCAGCGTGAGCGTACCGATCATGAGTACGGTCCCGCTCCTCTTGTTCTTCTGAGAAGGGATCGGTGCATCTCGTGAAACTGGATCGCTGCCCCTAGGGGAGATAGTCTGTGGCCATGTACGGCCCCATCGATCCCGGCTATGCCCCGCCGCCTCACCGCACTCCGTGGGCATTCAACGTCTTCCTCCTGGTCCTCATCACGGCAGTGGTCGCCTATCTCGCGGCGGATCGTCTGACGCGGCCACAATTCTCCGGAGAACCTCGCGCCATCACGCCCCGAGGAGACCTGTCGGATCACGAGAAGACGATCATCCGCATCTTCAAGCAGACGGCGCCGTCCGTGGTGAGCATCACCAACGTGGGCGTCATCAAGCAGCGGACCTATTACGGCGGCACCAAGGCGCTCGAAGTCCCTCAGGGAACGGGATCGGGCTTCGTTTGGGACCAGGCGGGCCACATCATCACCAACTTCCACGTGGTGCGCGGCGGCAGCCGATTCAAGGTTCGCTTCCCCTCGACCGGCGAGACCTACGACGCCCAGTTCGTGGGCGGAACGGAGAGTTACGACCTCGCCGTTCTCCTCGTGGATGCCCCGAAGAACCGCCTGCAACCGATCCCCCTGGGCACGAGCAAGGATTTGCAAGTGGGGCAGACCGCCCTCGCGATCGGTCAGCCCTTCGGCCTGGACCAGACGCTGTCCGTCGGCGTCATCTCGGCGCTGGGGCGGCAGATGTGGGCAGGCCGCGACCGGGTCACGGGCCACAAACGGGTGATCCGCAACGTGATCCAGACCGACGCCGCGATCAATCCGGGCAACTCGGGAGGCCCTCTCCTCGACAGCGCCGGGCGTTTGGTGGGGGTGAACTCCGCCATTCGTTCCGAGGTGGGGCAGAGCGCGGGCATCGGCTTCGCCATCCCTGTGGATACGGTGAACTGGGTCGTCCCGGAGATCATCGCCAAGGGTCGCGTGATCCGACCTTCGCTCGGCGTTCGGCTTGGGGATGAGGACGATCCCATCGTCTGGGGACGTCCAACCCATGGCGCCTACATCGTCGCCGTCATCCCCGGCAGTCCGGCGGATCGAGCGGGGCTGAGGGGCGCCGTCGTCGAAAACAACACGGTTCTGGAAGACGGCGACATCATCACCCACCTGGGCGGCGAACGCATCAAGTCGTCCACGGAACTCGTGATGGCCCTGGAACGATACCGTCCCGGCGACACGGTCGAGTTGGGTTACGTCAGGAAAGGGAAACCGGCGACGACGACCGTCCTTCTGGGGTCACCCGTGGGGAAGTGAGATGAACGGGCGGGGAGACCGGGGTCCGGCATGGGAACCCCGGCGCGCGAGGAGGGGTCAGCTCTTCTTCTTGGCGCGGGGCGGCTTGACCAAGCCCGCCTTGAGGAGCACCTGGTAGGCCCCCTTGCGATCCATGGTCTTGATCGCCTTCGCCGTGCACCGCACGGTCACGAAGCGATTCAGCTCGGGAACCCAGATCTTCTGCTTCTGGAGGTTGGGCTTGAAGGTACGGAAACTGATTCCCGTCGTCTTCTTGCCGACGCCGCCTTCACGCTTCGCCTTACCGCGGCGACTGATGCGCTTGCCGGTTTTCGGTCCGGCTCCCGTAATTTCGCATTTGGCCATGACTTTGCTCCCCGTCCTCGGATGTCCCGAGGGACGGCGATGATACCAAGGGTGGGAACCCCTTCAAGACGAAGGGGAGCTTCTTCATCAATTCGAGAATCGGCCACAAACCATTGGTTAGCAACACGATACAGACGCATGACCCGGCGCTCCTGAAGGGATTCCCGACGGACGACGCACGGGTCCACTTCGTGGGGATTGCCGGGAGCGGCATGAGCGCCCTCGCCGACTACCGACTCCAGGCGGGGGGCTGCACCTCGGGAAGCGACCGGTATTTCGATCGAGGGGAAGAGGAAATGGAGCGGGCCAGGCTCCTTCGGCGCGGCGTCGCCGTCCATCCCCAGGACGGCTCCGGCGTGGCGGGCGCGTGCTGCGTCGTCGCCTCCACCGCCGTCGAGGCAGCCATTCCCGACCTCGAGACGGCCCGTCAACTGGGAGTTCCGATTCTCCGCCGCGCCGAGTGGCTGGCTCTCGAGGTGGAGCGTCGGCGCACCATCGCCGTCGGCGGCACGAGCGGCAAGTCGACGGTCGTCGCCATGATCTTCGAGATGTTGGAGGGTCTGGGCCAACGTCCCGGCCTCATCACCGGCGGAGATCTGCTCCGGCTGCGTCGCGGGGACTTCAGGGGCAACGCCTGCTTCGGCGACACGGACGCCCCGCTGATCATCGAAGCCGACGAGAGCGATCGCAGCCTGACGGCCTACCGCCCGGCCATCGGCGTCGTCCTCAATCTCCATCGCGACCACGAGGAACCGGAACTCCTCATCCCCGTCTTCGAGACCTTCAAGGAGAGATGCACGGAAGGGTTCGTGACGGGCGACGGCCCCCTGCTCCGCTCTCTTCGAAAGCATGCCCTCGTTTTCGGCGAGGGCGAGAAGGCCGACTTCCAAGGGAAGATCCTCGAGGACAACGCGGTGGGAGCACGGCTGGAAGTTCAGGGCGTCGAAGTGCAACTCGGCTTCCCCGGTCGCCACAACGCGGCCAACGCCCTCGCGGCCCTGGCGGTTGCCCAAACTCTCGGCCTCGACGTCGCCGAAGCGGCGGCAGCCCTTGCGCGGTGCCGCGGAGTCCATCGACGCTTCCAGATT
>CAZLGG010000108.1:0-12943 GCA_964559135.1 uncultured Planctomycetia bacterium | reverse complement strand
TCCTGACGTCTCAGCAGAGACATCAGGTTGCGGTAGGGAGCCTCATCGAATTTGAGATTCCATGGCTCGAAGAAAACCGCCTTGCGAGCGGCCGCGGTCGCCTTCTCGACGTCATCCGTCCAGTAGATCGAGGCCAGAGTGCCATAGGCCTCGTAGGGACGATAGAAGTACGGGTCGGCGAGCGCAGCGCGTATGAGTTCGATCGCTTTCGCCTTGTCGCCATGCCTGCCCAGGACGCGGCCTAGGTTGGCCTTGGCGAGTCCGTAGTCGGGGAAGAGCTTGATGGCCTCCTCGAGGATGGGGATACGCGCTTTCCCGTCCGGGCTCGTGAAGGCTTTCTTGAGGAGCACCGCGGCCTTGGCCCAGGGCAGGGCCTGGGCCCTCCATGTCTTGTCGAGGGCGCCCAGTTTCTTCTCTCCCGTCGCCTTCAGCAGAGCCCGTAACGCTCCCCGAGGTTTCTTGCGGATGTCGGCGACCAGGCGTTGGAGTTTGTCCTCTCCCTTCCTGCGCACGAAGACGAAAAGGCTCCGGGCCGCGGCGACGTGCAGGCCGCGGTTCTGGGACCACTGGGTGTTTTTCATCTTGAGCCACTTGCCCTTTGCGGGAAGCAGGTTGCCTTCGAGCCCGTCGACGAGGGCCCAGTCCCGGATCGGATTGGGATTCCCGTAGATCAACTCGCCATTGACGACACGGCCCCATTCGAAGAGCGTCGAAAACCCGTCGGTGAACCACAACGGGAACTTCTGCCTCCTCTTGCCGTTCGCGCTCAGGAGCGCCCGTACGATCATCGGGTGAACGTCTCCGAGTCCCGACGCGTTGCCGTTCTCTTGCACATGGGAGATGAATACAGTCCGATCGTTGTCGTAGGTCTCCGGACTCACGTGGCCCCCCGAGTTCGAATGGCCCAGGGAGTCCAAGAGATTGCAATGACCCTGCCAGGTCCGTGAGATGTAGAGCTTGAAACGCACGTGCTTCTTCAGGGCGAACCGTTCATGGAACGCGCGGTAGAATGACTCCATGAGTCCCGCGTACCTTTTGTGGTAGAGCACGCTGTCGTTGCTGATCACGTCGAAGTGCTCCGTGGAAAGTCCGCGATAGCCGCTTCCGAGTTTCGTCGCGAGGTTCTTCGCCGCCTTGGACTCGAAGGGGACGGGAAGGGACTCCGGAATGGGCGCGACGGCCTTGGGCAGATCTTGGGATGCCAGAGCGCCGGCAAGCAGTAGCGCCATGGCGAGAGATGTCGGAAGCGGAATCGTCTTCATCGTTTTTCTCCACGCAGGCAAGAGATTTGATCGCTCCCGGGAGGATTCCCCAGCTCGAGTGCGATGGACCATGTTAGCCTCGGTGCCGCACAATGGGGAGGTTTTTGTCGGGGCGTCGGACTTCTCCACGGCGGACGTCGACGGCCTCAAGACCGTGATTCTCTCCATCGGTACCGAGCATCCAGCTATGCACGAAGGCATGAGCGCTCTGCGCGCCGTCCTCGCTCGAGCGGGGGATGCCATCGACGTCACCTTCATGCCTCTGCCCGAGGAGACCCACGCCACGATCCTTCATCGCGCCATCTATGGCGCCCTCGAGTCGCTGTACCACAAGGACTACCCGGGCCTTTGAACCGTTGACGGGCCGGATCCGGGGAGCGTGAATTCCGGAAAGGCCGACCGCACTGCCGGGCATCATGGCGGATTGCCGATGACGTCCCCCCTCCGAGGTCGTAGAATCCGTGCATCATGGTGGTCCGCATCGCAATCTTTCTGATTCTCGCCGGCGCCGCTTGGCCGCAGGGCTCCGAGTTCGCGTGGGAGACACGGTTGGCCCCGGCGGTGGACCGCGCCCGGAAGGAGGGCCGACCTCTCCTGGTCTACTTCCGGTGCCCGCCGTGACGGGATTGCAGGGCCTTCGATGTGCAGTTGCAGCATCCTCCTCGAGATTTTCGCGACCTCGCACGCAAGTTCGTCTGCGTCCGCGTCACCGACATGCGGGGCGTGGACCTGAATCGTTATCGATTCGATTTCGACTTGACCTTCGCGATACTGACCATGCATTCCGATGGCACCATCTATCACCGTTTCGGAGGACGCGATCACACGAGCCCGACGCGATGGATCGCCATGAAGCCACTTCTGGACGTGATGAAGGCTTCCCTTCGGCAGGACAGCTTCCATCGGGCCTCGGGCAAGGCGCCACCTCCTCGTCCGCGGCGTACGATCGAGGACTTCCCGACCTGGAAGCGATTCGTGGCCGACCGGAAGCTCGAGTGCGCCCATTGCCATCAGGTGGGAGAGCATGAGGTCGCGTCGGCCGAGTCGACGGGCGGATTCGATCGGGAGTCGATTTGGCGATGGCCCTCTCCCGAGCGCATCGGCCTCGTGTTGGATCCCGCGGATCAGGTGCGAGTCGTCGCCGTGACCCCGGGATCCCCGGCAAGAATCGCTGGCCTCAAACGTGATGACCGATTGGTGAGCATGGCCGGGGTGGCCATCGCCAGCGTGACCGACGTCCAAGCGGCTTTGCAAGACCTTGCTGGCGGCGCCTGCACGCCTACCGTGACATACACGCGCGCGGGCACGACGCGCACCGTCCGACTCGAGTTGCCCAAGGGCTGGAAGCGTGGCACGCCGCTCACCTTTTCCTGGCGGCCTTTGAAGTGGGGATTGTCGCCCGCCCCCGGGTTCGGCGGCCGCGATCTGAAGGCTGCGGAGAAGAAGGCGCTGGGAATCCCGATCACGACCTATGCCTTCGAGGTGACCTATCTCGTCGACTGGGGAGAGAAAGCCCACCGCGGTCGCAACGCTTTCAAGGCCGGGCTCCGGGTCGGCGACGTGATCACCGCCATCCAGGGCAAGACCGACTTTCGCGACCAGAACCATTTCCACGCCTGGTTCCGCCTCACCCGTCACGTCGGCGAAACCCTCACCCTCCAAATTCTCCGGAAAGGACGCGGCCGCACCCTCCACCTCCCCGTCGTCCAATGACCCGGAACAGGGACTTGACGCGACCAGCTCACTAAAATGAAAGGATCTTCGGTGCAGCTTGGAGCGCGGTCTCGGTCGTTGGATCTGGGCTGATTCATGAGTGGAATCGCTGTGGCGTTCTGCCCAGGGTGATCTTGAAGGAAAATCCCGACGAGCAAGAAGGTCTCCGGGAAGGGAATGCCGCGCAATTCCGCGAAGCGGAAGAAGGCGCGGCGCAATGCTGAGATGGGACGCAAAGACGCTGATCGCCGGAAGTCCTCCGACCCCTCCGGTCACGGCGATGCACCGACTGCCCCACGGCGAACGTGTCGAGGCTCGGCCTTGGAATGCTCGAGCCGGAATGCTTGAGTCAGGCCGAGGTTCGACAGAGGGAGAATTGTCACGGGCCGAATCGACACTGGTGGGCATCTCGAATCCGGGCGACAACCACCGGCGTTGGGACGCGACCGGCCCTATTGCAGCGGCGGTGCGACCTCCTTGATGACGGCGCCGTCATGCTCGCTCAGGACGAGAATGGCGAACTTGCGAGCGTTCTGGGCGCCTTGCCCCGTCAGGGACGCATAGTCGAAGCGGCCTCGGAGATCCGTGTAACCATCCTTGTGGAAACGTACGGTTCCGTCGGCCTTCTTCGCGAAGACCTTGACGTAGACCTTGCTCAACCGCTCACCGGTCTCGGCATGGGTGACCTTCAGTTGACCGAAGTTCTCCATCATCCGGACCGAAAGTGAATTTGCGTAGTAGCTTTGACGCTTGACCAGGCCTCCGCCGCGCACCTCGACGAGAACGTTGTCGTTCGAGTACTCCTCGGGAAGAGGAATCGTCGTCACCTTTTCGTTCGGATTCAGGTCCAGGTGGATGGACTTGTTCGGCTTCACGTAGGAGAACGCTCCGGACTCGTTTTGAACGAACGGGCTGCTCGAGAACAAGAACTCGACGTCCATCTGGAAGAAGTTGACCTCGCAGGACGAGAGGTTCTCATGGGCGATCATGATCTTCCTCGCTTCGACCTTGAGGTCGATCGACGGTTCGGAGGCGGCGGCTGCGGTCTGCTGCTGACCGCGATCGTCTTCGTCCTTGACGACGACAGCCCCGCTCTCGATTTCCTCGAGCTGCGCCAAGACCTCCTGGAATCGGAGCCGCCAGCGGCGCACGGGGTGCTTCGCGTAGCGGTCGGCCAAGGTGCGCGCCTCTTCGAGGTTCCCCGTATAGAAGGCCAGATAGGCCCGCATGTAGTCATACTGAATGCCGCTGCCCTCCAGGCGATCGCGGTCGATGACGTTGAACATGGACAGGGCTTCTTCGACGCGATCTTGCAGAAGCAGGTAATACGTCACGGCCAGTCGGTCGCGATCGTTCAACCGAGGAACGTACCCGAGGATGTGCATCAATCTCATGTACTGTCGAGCAAGATCCTCGTCGAGGATGCGACGGTGCCTTCCGAAACGGTGGGCGCGTCCGTTGAACAGGGGAGAATACTCGATGTGTTCGTAGGTCTTGCGCTCGACGGGGTCGATCTTCACGAGTGGTGAATCCAGCCACGGTCCGCAGCGGGAGAGGAAGCTCTGCCGACAGAGGAATTCAGCCGTTGCCTGATCGTCGTGATGGAAGAGCCCGTAGGACCATAGGACGTTGTCATAGGCGTGGCGACGACGAAGGGCCGGAATGAGCTCATTGAAGAATTTGCGGTCCTTCAGCCTCCAAGCGATGCGATCGAGGGCGATCCGCCCAAGGTTGGCGGAGTCGAGGTAGTCCATGACCTGCTCGTTGCTTCCGACCTGAGAGACGTAGTCCCAGGAGTTGGTGTCGACCTGGCTGAGCTCGCGCACAGCCTCCATGCGTGCCGGCTCGGCCGATGCGGCGATCTCTCCATGGCTCGCGACCTGAACAGGGTAGTGCGAGAAGGTCCCGGGAGACGGGAAGTAGAAGAAATACTCGAACGTGCTCGTGGCGTAGGGGGCGATGTGCGCCGGAAAACCCTTCGTCGTCGAACCCCGCTGAAGCGGAATGGCGCCTTGAGGGATCTGGAACAACACCTCGAGCTTGCGCGGCGTCGAGCTGGGATTGGTCAGGACGACGCGGCAGCCGTAGGGCACCCCAACGAGGAATTCATCCTTCACGAATTTGTCACGCCGTTCCTTGCCGACGTATCGATACCGATCTCCGACCCGGAAGAACGCTTGGCTGACGAGGAGGGGGAGGGCGCCTTCGGCTTGCAGAGCCGGGCGCAGCTCCTTGCGGACGAGGAGCGTCGGGCTCTTGGGTTTGACCGTAATCTGCCGATCACCGACCTCGATGTCCGGATCTTCGGCCTCGAAGGGAAGATCCAGCGTGGACAATGCAAACATCATTTCGGTGAAGTTGGACGTCGCATCGGCGAAATGAGGCGAGTAGAACTTGGTCTCCAATCCATTCTCGGCAAAGTCGCGCCAGAAGTCGTTCATGGGAACGAGTTTTGGACCCTGCTCGGCGATTCTCAGGTGGTGGTAGTTGTGTTCCGCGAGACGGCGCGTGCCGTCCGGGGCACGGTAGAGTGCTCTCGCCTCTCTACGCAACTCGAGGGCTTCAAGCGCCCTCGTCGGGGCGGCATGGCGATCTCTCGAGAGCTTTTCGGCGGCGTCCGCCTCGTCATCGTCCATCACGTCCTCCTCGGACTCCTCGATCGCGTCCGCCTTGCTCTTGTCGAGACTGCGGCGCTTCTTCGCCGAGGGCGGGCCTGATGGCCTGTTGTTCTTGGAGGGGGCTTTTCCGTCCCAACCGAGAGCCCCTCCAGTGATGCTGCGAAGCCCCGTCGCCGCGTCCGATGGTTCGAGGGCCATTCCCGCGATGGATTTCTTGAAAAGGTTCAGTTGCCTATCGGGGTCGCTCGGGACGAGTTCATTCAGTTCGCGAATATACCGGGCACCTTCTTCGGCCTGTCCTTCGACGCGCTGGGTCAAGAGGATGCGTTCCACGACGTTCAGTTGCGAGAACTTCCACGGGTCGAGATACGCGGTCAGGTCCTCGTCCAACAGCCAGCGATCCAGAAACGTCTTGTCGTACTTGTTGGCGAGATAGGGCCGGACGACTTCATTGAAGAACTCGGGATCCTTCTCGTGCAGGAAAAAATGCAGCTCATGGCAAGCGTATTGCGAGTAGAGGTCGCCCTTTTCGTCCGGACTGAGCTTCGGCCAGTTCAAGATGAATGCAAACTCCGAGAGCTCTTTGCCCGCCGGGAATCCGAGATAGAGTTTGAAGACGGAGGCGAGGGAATCGTAGGACTCGACAGCGCTGCCGGCGGTGCGAAGAATCGTCGCTGATTCACCGGCGTTCACAAGTTCGATACTCCGGCTCTCGGCGAAGTGCTTTGTGACGTCGAGGGATTCCGGAAGCCGGCGATCGCGCGGCTTCAGCGGCTTCTCATCGAGAACGAGTTCCGCGTGGATCGCCTCCCGCTCGTCGACGGCCACGGCATGGATGAGTGGTCCGGTCCCGATGCGGGACAGGGCGATCCTCACCATGCCATCCTTGTCCGGAACGAGATTGGCGACGATGTGCGACGGTTTGGGGAGGAAGTCGAGGTTGGCGAAGACGCCGGGGGCGGCGCCTTTGGGCGCGCTGGGGGCGCCGAATCCTTTTCGAGCCCGTTTCCTTCCTCCGCTTCTGCCGCCGAACGGAACACTCGCCCCTCCTCCGAGTCCTATGGCGGCGCGGGTCTCCTCGAGGGCCCAGGGATTCAGGAGGATTCCAGGCCTTCCCAGCATGTTGCCGGGGAATTTCTTCGCTCTCCGACGATCGAGGATGTAGCGGTACTCATCCCCGATGGAGCGCCCGGATGCATAGATCGAGTCGAGAATCTCGACCGGCGATGCGTCGGGGCTCGGAGCGGCAGAGGCCGCAAGCGATGCGTAGGGATCGTACGCCGGCAGGTAACGGGTTCCAAAGACATGGACGCGGGTCCTGTCGTTCGGGTTGGCGCAGCGGATGACGAGATCGTCGCCCTCGCGTCGCATGCTCGTGATGCTGAGAACGGGCTGGGAGTCGTCTTCCAGCATGCGGGCCTTGCCGAACACCCAACCGTCATGCGAAGAACCGGCGGCGACTTTGATCTTGACCACGTGTCGGGTGTCGTCTGAACGGAATTCATAGTCGCCCGGCGCGAGCCCCTTCAGTTCCACGAATCCGTCACGGATCGCCAAATGCTGGAAGGCGTCGCGGTAGAAGCTTCTGCCCCGCATCGCGATGAGCGACATCTCCCTCCGAGAGGGGGTCGCGGCCTTCCCCTCGTAGGGAATCCGCACCGTGGTGCCGGCGGCGGCGTGGATCACGCGGCGGTAACGTCGGTTCGGGCGATCGAGACTCCACCCTCCGACACCCTTGGGAAAACCCGAGACTCGGATTCCCGTGATGCCGTCGAGCCGGCCGAGGTGAATGCGGCCCTGGACGTCGGTCTTCAGACTGACGTCGATGGGGTCGACGAAGTCCTTGTGCGTCAGGCGAATTTGGACGGCGCGTTCAGCAATGGGCTCGCCGTTTTTCCCCAGGACGTCGAGGACGTAACCGTCGGGGGTACGGCCAAGCAGGGGGGCCGCAGTGAAGTCCGTCTCATCGATGCGGTTGAAAGAGAATCCATGGATGGTCGAGGAAAGCGTCAGCGTCTTGCCCGTCGTAAGGCTCTCGACCTCTCCCTTCAGGCTGGCTGAGATGTGCACCGCTCCTTCGGGGACCGTGATGGACTGGACGAGATCGCGATCCCCGTGCAGATCGAGATCGCGGATCTCCCGACTCGTCGTGGTGCCCTCGACGTCCTCGGAGGAAATGGTCAAGACGGGGTGTTGGAGGACCGCCAGGTCAAGTGTCTCGCCGTTCAGAGTCAAAAGAGGTCGAACGATGAGCTTGGCCGTCTCCCCGGCGATGAGCGATTCCCTTTCGACGAAGATGGGGGCCTCCAGTCGATAGGTTTCTTTCTCGTGGTGGAAGTTTTCGAGAGTGGCGCGGTCGCCATGCTTCAGGACGATGGCCTTCGTTCCGGGGCGGGTGGAATAGGGGATGTGGATTTTGCCTTCCTCATCCGCGACGTATTCGCGAGCGCCGAGGTAGACCGACGCGTTGGTCAGCGCGCCTCCATCTTCATCGAAGACGCGTAGGACGTGGCCGGCCGGCCCGTTCTCTTGGGTGAATCGCATCCGCCCCTTGCGGATCACTGCGCGGCTCGACAAACCGTTACCGATGAACTCGATGACGTAGACGCCGGGCCGCGATATCGAGGGAAAGTCGAAGTGGCGTCGCACCCGAACGAACGGGCCGTCGTCGTAGGTGTGGGTCGTTTCGTGACTGGCCACGAGGCCATCCAGAGGAATCGACGCATCCACTTCCTTGTGGTTTTCCAGGTAGTAGTTGAGGGCGTTGATCTCGAAGACCTTCACGAGGAGCGTGCCCACGTTCTTGACGTCGACGTCGAGGGCCACCGACTCGTCGCGGGAAAAGTAGATCTTGTCCGTGGGGGGAAAGGCAATCTCGACGCGCTCCTTCAATTCTTCGTAGTAGGCGGGATCGTCGAGCATCGAGTACCAGCGTTCCTTATCGCCGCTACCTTCGAGGATCTTCGTTTCGGCGAAGAGGCGTCTGAGATAGGTGCGGCGTACGAACTTGGCATACGGTTCGAAGTTGTCCGCCTTGGCGAAGATTCGAGTGAAGCAGGCGCGAATCAGGGGTTCATCGTTACCGATGGCGCCGAGGTTCGTCGGGAAGTCGGCGTGGGCGTCGACGAGAGCCTCGCCTGCCCGGCGGTTCTTCAGCCGCTCCTTTGGCATCCATCGCGTGTTGCGGGGCAGGCTGAGGTACTTCATGAATCGGGCCTGATCGACCCTGCCCTGGGTGAGATCGAATGCCAAGCGGTGATGGAGCACGTGGGCTTTGAGTGAATTCTGTGCGGATGACAATCGGTCGGTGAATGCCTCCAATCGATCGAGATAGGCCTCTCGCACCCCGGGGTCGCGTTCATCGGCGTCGTCGTCCGGTCGAAGTCGAATGAGGTACGTGGAGATGAAATCCGCGTCGTCGATGAGACGCGGGCGCAATCGGGCGCACTCATCCAACTGGTCGATGAGTAGCTTGCCGTGGATCGAGAGGGACCCGAATCCCCGGCTGCGCTTCGCAGCGAGATCGCGGACGATGAGGGCGGGAAGATTGGGGATATCCGGACGACGGAGCCGAGAAAGCAGGGAGCGCAAGAGGACGGGACTCAGGCGGGAGGAGACCAGGTCCGGCAGCGCCGAGTCACGAAAGCCCTTCAGGGAGTTGCTGTACTTCTTCAACGCCCGTCGCGTGAGCGCGGCCGTCGAGATGAGTGAGTTGTCGAGTCGGGTGGGGAGATCCGGGCGCGCCCCCGGGAGTTTCCGCTCATGCTTGAACTCGAGCCCGAGCCTTCGAATCAAGAAGTCATAGGTCTTGCCTGGTGTCTTGGCAAACGAAAGGAGAGCCTGTCGGTTCTCGATCTCCTCGACCCGCCGCGTGCGGCCGTGACGTTCGATCCACGTGCGCAACAGGGCGGGGACGTCGTCGAGATGTCCCGTGTGTTGGCGCTCCAGGCAGGAGTAGTAGTAGAAGTCGGCGGTGCCCGGGATGAGTTGAGCGATCGCGGCCTTGCGATTTGGGGCGAGCGCGAACGTCTCTTCGAAACCGATGGGGCGCTCCTGGGCCCATGCTGATGAAGCCACCAGAGCCATGGGAGAGATGACGAGAACGAAGGCAAGCAGTTTTCGGAACATGACGAGACTCCTCGGGGCAGGCTGGACCCGAGGCATCCTCGGATCGCTACCAGTTTGTAACGCGACGGAGCCGTTCGGGTTCCCGGAAAGTTTCCGCCGGGGAGAGGCCTTCTTCGTCGTCCCAGCGCGTCCCTTGACGAGAGCGCCGCGTTCGCGGCCCCGTCGCGAGGGATCACGCCAGCAAAAAACGGACCGAGGCTTGGGTCAGGGAGTCAGCTCCAGGATGATCGCGTTCGTGATGCGCATGTCGCCGGGGGCGACGGTGATGATCCCCTGGAACGTGAACTTGAAGGGGACGGGGAGGCCGATCGGATTGTTCACCACCCAGGGGGTGAGGAGCGACGGAATGATCTGAGGCGAGGAGGGCGCGATGTTGTCCGTGAGCGTGAACGATGCGGCATTCAATCCCACAACAGGAAAGCAAAACGTCCCGCCGATCGCGCCCAAGAGTGTCGTCTGTTGGCTGACCGTTGGCACGCCCAAGAATCCCATGATCAAAAACGTCGCCGGGGAGGGACTCAGTGAGGGCTGGGCCACGGTGAAGGAGAAAGGCGTGTTCACGGGGACCATGACATGGCGTCCCGGGCCGCCGGCCGAGCCTTCGATGAGAACGATGTCTTCACCCACCGCGCCGGCGGCGCAAGGGGAATAGAGACTGGCCGGGTTCAAACCTTCGTAGATCCAGGCCCTCCCGGCGCCGGGGAGGCCCACCACGAACTCGTCGAACCCGTCGGCGTCCTGATCGGTCCATCGCGCCAAGGCCGAGCCGAGGCGGGTCGAGCGATTCCCTTCGAAGACGTCCGGCGACAAGCCGTTGTCAGCCAGTGCGCCCGTGATGTCCTGACCACTGACGCCGTCGACGAGAAAGACGCGGCCGCTCGCCGTGCCGTCGGCGTTCGTGAACTCCGGGGCACCGATCATGTAATCCTCGTGACCGTCGCCGTTGATGTCTCCGGCGAAGGAGATGGCATGTCCGAATCCCATGGACGATGTGCCGTCGTGAGAGCGGATCAGAGTCAAGCTCGCTCCGTCGAACAGCCAGACGCGACCATTGCCACCGTTGGCGGTCTCCTCGGCGACGAGGATCTCAGGAGTTCCGTCGCCGTTCACGTCCTGGGTCGCGTCCACGTTTTCTCCGAAGCGGGTGCCCGAATCCAAGGTGCTGATGGCGCCCAGCAGTGTGCCGCTGCCGCCAGCCCAGATGCTCAAGACGGACCGTTGGATGGTCAGGATCGGTTGGTGCGCCCCCATCAGCTCGTCGTGGCCGTCGCCGTTGCGGTCGGGAACGAAATACAGGCTGCGGCCGAGGCGTTCTCCAACAGAGACTCCGGTCAGGGTCTGCAAGAGGGCCCCGGTTGCTCCGGAGTAGACGTGGATCGCGCCGGCATGGATGAATCCTGCGTCGTGCAAGGGCGCGCCGACGGCGATGTCGGGGACACCGTCCGCATCCCAGTCGCCCCCGCCGGCGACAGCGCTGCCGAAGGCTTCATTCGGCGCCGGGGCCTGGAGGGTCTGAAGTAGCGACCCGTCTGACCCGGAGAGGACCCGCACCTCACCGAGTCCGCCGAAAGGCTGGGGAAGTCCGATCAGAAGATCGTTGGCACCGTCTCCGTTCAGGTCGCCGGCGGTCGCCAGGATCTTTCCGAAACCGGCGCCGGGTTGGAGGCCCGTCACCGTCCAAAGCACTTGCTGGGTCGCCGGCGACCAGGCCCGAAGGGTCCCCTTGTTCCCGGGCCATTCGGGGTCCCCGACGATGAGGTCCGGTTGGCCGTCGCCGTTCAAGTCTCCGGGCGCGGCGAGGATCGCCCCGGCGTCCTCGCCGGGACGGGAGAACGATCGGAGCAGGCTTGGGCTTTCTGGGATGTGAAACTGGGACGGATACCAAACGACCTTGCCCAGGACGAGACCGGCGACGATGTCTCCATCGCCGTCGCCGTCGATGTCGGCGACGCTGGCGCTGAGGGGGTTGGGCGGCTGACTGTCGACGAGCTGGGCCGAACCGAAGGTCGAGTTGCCGAGGTTCTCGAACCAGAGGAAGTTGTGGTTGGATTCCGTCGCGACGACGTCGAGATCGGCATCGCCGTCCAAGTCGCCGACGACCACTTTCAGAATCGGCAAAGCCTGATTGATCAGCACGTGTTCGGCGGAAAACACGCCGCCTCCCAGGTTCTCGTACCAACTCACCGAGCCCTCGAACATGGCGGCGCCGACGACATCGAGATCGCCATCGTTGTCGAGGTCCGCGGCCTGGATGCTGACGGCGCCCACGGCCTGGCTGTCGATGATGTGTTCGGTTCCGAAGAGCCCGCCGCCCACGTTTTCGAACCAGGAGTACGTGAATCCGAACTGGGACGCGACGAGAACGTCCTGATCACCGTCGTTGTCCATGTCGGCCGCGACCACGTCATAAACGCTCGCTGAGTTGCTCGTGATGACGCGGCGAGTGCTGAAGGTGTCACCTTGGTTTTCGTACCAGAGCACCGAATCGTCACCCGGCGCCGCCGCGATGACATCCAGGTCGCCGTCCCCGTCGAGGTCCCCGGCGCTGACGCTGGCGGCGTAGGCCGCTTGATCGGTGATCACCACCCTGGGGCCGAAGTTGCCCCCTCCCAGATTCTGCCACCAGGAGATGGAACCGGCGTTGGAGGCAACGAGGACGTCGAGCAGACCGTCGGCGTCCAGGTCGGCGGTACGGACCTTGTTGGCCCAGTAGAGTTGGGTTTCGATGACGCGGAGAGGACCGATCTGCCCACCGCCGAGGTTTTCGTACCAAGCGACCGTTCCGTCGTTGGCGGACACCGAGAGGATGTCGGGATCGCCGTCCCCGTCCAGATCCGCCGTGTGAACGTCCCGGACTCCCAAGAGTTGATCGGTGATGGTGTGGGGCGGTGCGAAGGCCGACATCTGCGATGAGACGGGAAGTCGCAGGGCGAGAACGAGGAGGACGCTCAGGGCGCGGAGGTGGGAGTGGTGCATGGAGTTTCCCCTGTCCTTTTCAGACCAAAGTCCGGCAATGCGCTCGTCAGACCCCGTTCATTGTGCCGACAGCCGCTTCCATGTCAAGATTTCTCGGTTTGGCCTCTTTGGAGAAGCGATGGGCGGCGGGCGGGACATCCCTTCTCAGGCACGAGATCATGGAGGCGCTTCGCCGCACCGTCGCCCACCGCTTCTGGGAGCTGGGGCTCTCCGCTATGGGAGGACGAGGTCCTGCGCGTCGCTGGT
>CAZLGG010000107.1:2292-13157 GCA_964559135.1 uncultured Planctomycetia bacterium | reverse complement strand
GAGGCGCCGCCAAGGCCGTGTGCCAGTCGTTCAGATGCAACACGTCGAAACGACCACCTAATGCACGAGCCGCAGGGCGAAGGGCGGCCGAGAATCCGACGTATCGAAGATCTCCGAGCCCCTCCGGGCCGGGCTCGGTCCCGTAGATGTCCTCTTCGGTCTCGAAGAGTTCCGGAGCTTCGAGGAAATGGACGCGGGGTTCCTCCGCGGAGCCCTCCACCCGGAGCAGACGGGCCTCTCGCCGTCGATCCCCGAAGTGATAGGAGAAGGGGAACTCCTGGTCGATGGGGGGGAGGTGGGGGCGTACCACGCGATGAAGAGGCGTGATCACGTCGATGCTCACGCCTTCCTTGGCGAGGGCTCGTGGGAGTTCTCGCGCCACGTCGCCCAGCCCACCGCGCTGCGAGAAGGGCGTGAGTTCTGCCGACGCAAACAACACTCGCGGTCGTGGGCGCATGGATCTCCCTCGAGGATCGGCACGTCCGGAGGCCCCGAACGCTCGGTCGCATCCTACCCGGCCTGAGCGGCGAGCCCTACTGCTCCTGCTGCTCGAGGGCCCGATGCCTCCCCGCGACCATTCACCAAGAACACACCGTCCTGCCCTTTTTTCGTCGCGAATACGTCGTAGAACGGGGCATCCCCTGATAAACGGAGCGCATCATGCCGAAAATCGGACTTCTCGTCGGCCGAGAGGAGAGCTTCCCGCGGGCCTTTCTGGACGCATTGAACGATCTGGATCGAGACGACCTTCAAGCGGACATGCTGAAGCTGGGCGGGACCCGCATGGACGAACTTTGCGCGTACGACGTCATCGTCGACCGCATCTCCCACGACGTTCCCTATTTCCGCCTGGCCCTCAAGCAGGCTGCCCTCTCCGGGACGCGTATCGTCAACAATCCCTACTGGTGCTCCGCAGACGACAAGTTCCTGGGGTATTCCCTCGCCCATCGACTGGGATTGGCTGTGCCGCGAACCGTTCTCCTCCCGAACAAGCAATACGGAGAAGACGTTTCGGACGAGTCGCTCTCGAATCTCGAGTATCCCATCGATTGGGAGGGGCACCTCGAATGGGTGGGACTTCCGGCCTATCTCAAACCCGCGATCGGGGGCGGCTGGCGCGGCGTCAATCGCGTCGACAGCATCGAAGAGTTGCTTCATCATTACGATCGGTCCGGCAGGGACACGATGGTCTTGCAGCAGGCCGTGGAATTCGACCGCTACGTGCGCTGTTTCTGTTTCGGCCGAAAGGACGTCGTGGTTTGTCGCTACGATCCCGAGGCACGCGCCTACTTGCCGCTCGAAGACGAATGGTTGGACAAGAAGCTTCTCCGTCGCATCGAACGGGATAGCGTGACCATTTGCGAGGCTCTGGGCTACGACTGCAACACCGTGGAGTTCGCCATCGCCGATGGCATCCCATGGGCCATCGATTTCACGAACATCGCGCCGGACATGGAGATCTGGTCGATCACCCCCGAATACTTCGATCGCGTCGTTCACGGCATGGTCCGTTTGGTCGAGCGTTTGGCCGACCAGCCGGGCCGGGTGCCCCACCCACGTTGGGAGGATCTCCTGACCGGCCCAGGGACCCCGAAGAAGCGTGCCAAGAGGACGGCGGCCAAGAAGCGTTCGACGTCCAAGACGTCGTCGAACGCCAAGGGTTCCGCGAAGACTTCGAACGCGGGCAAGAAGAAGGCCTCGAAGAAGCCGACGAAGAGGAAAACCATCGGAAAGACGCGCAAAGCCGCAGAATGATTCGATCATTGACGATTGACTCGGTCTGCGACGCTGGCCATCTTTTGCCGCTGCCTGATGACCGAAACGAGTCTATCGATGCCTTCTTCCAAGTGTCTGTGTTGAGTTGTTCTCTATGGGGCTGTCCTCTCCGGGCAGACCTTCGACAACGTCACGGCGGGCTCCGGGATCACGGTGCCGCCCAACGCATTGCTTCCCAATCAGCACAACGGGACGTTTTCGGACGTTGCGCCTGCCGCGAACGCCGATGCGCCGATTGGATGCATGGGTATGACGTTGGACGCCACTCAGGCCGCCGGCATCAAGTCCATCCTCGGGCCGCAGGGATTCTTCGTGAACTGACTGACGGGCCCGGACTCACAGTTCCATCGTCGACCCCAGCTTCGCGATGACGACATCCTTGTGGCCGCGCTCCTTCAGGCTGGCCTGGAGAGGCTCGCTCTGGGTACGTTCGCCGTGGATCAGCACGATGCGCCTCGCCACGTCTCTCAACGGTTCGACGGAAGCGATGAGATCGTTCCGGTCTCCGTGGGCGGACAGCCCGTTCAATGTCTTGACGTCGCAGCGCAGAGGATACGTTCGGCCGTAGATCTTGACCTTTTCTCTGCGCTCGAAGATGCGGCGCCCCAAGGTGTGTTCGGCCATGTAGCCGACGATGAGAACGGTGTTTCGCGGTGACGTGACGCTGTGCTTGAGGTGGTGAAGAACTCGGCCGGATTCGCACATGCCCGAGGCCGACAGGATGATGCACGGCCCGGGATGGTCGTTGAGCGTCATCGACTCTTCGACCGATTGAACGTATCGGAGCCCGGGAAACGAGAAGGGGCTTTCCTTGGCCGTGAGAAGCTTCAATGTGTCGTCGTCGAAACACTCGGGGTGCTCCGCGTAAACCTGAGTCGCCTTCATGGATAGGGGGCTGTCCACGTAGATCTCGACGTGCGGGATCTTCTTGGCCATGCGCAATCGATGGAGGTGGTAGAGGATGTTCTGCGTGCGACCGACGGAGAAGGCCGGAATGACCAAGCGCCCGCCCTTGCGCAGCATGTCGTGGACGATCTCGCCGAGGGCGTCCTCCATTTCCCCGATGGGCTCGTGTACGCGATTGCCGTAGGTGCTTTCCGTGAGGACGATGTCACTCTCCGGATAGTCTTCGGGGTCCCTGAGAATCGGCATGTTCGCCCGGCCTCGGTCGCCGCTGAATTCGATGCGCAGAGTCGATCCGTCCGACCGCTTGACTTGGACGTGGGCAGCGGCCGAGCCCAGGATATGCCCCTGGTCCGTGAAGTAGACGGTGACCCCCGGAGCGACTTCAGCGGTCTCGTGGTAGGAAATCCCTTGGAAAAAGCCGTCACAGTGTTCGGCATCCTCCACCGTGTAGAGCGGGGTGAACGACGGGTCGGGGACGGGGAGCCCCTTCTTCCTGGCGTCTTTTTCCAGGCGGTGCTGCAAGTACTTCGCGTCGGTTTCCTGGATGTGGCCGGAATCACGCAGGAGAATCTGGCTCAAATCCGCGGTGGCCGTCGTGCAGTAGATGTGCCCCTTGAATCCATCCCGGCAGACGACCGGGAGCGCGCCGCTGTGGTCGATATGGCCGTGCGTGAGGATGATGTTATGGATGCTGGCAGGGTCGATCGGAAAGTGCGCGTTCCGCTGCCGCGACTCATTCCTTCGGCCTTGAAAGAGCCCACAATCCACGAGAATGCGTGTTCCGTTCACCTCGAGCAGGTGGCGGGAGCCGGTCACGCCCTCGGCGGCCCCCAGGAATGTGATGCTGACGCTCATGGCAAAGATTATGCCCTGGAGCCACGGCTTTCGCCAGGTGCGGAGATGTGGGCCGAGGAGGCGCCGGTGCCGGGTCGGCGGATGATCGAGTAGACTCTTGCGACTGTCTGGAGGAGGTGACTGTGCAAGCCCAAGAACTCTGGAATTCCTTGCTCGATGCCGGCCGGGGCGAATGGCTGAAAGGGATCGAGTCCTTTCGAGAAGGGCTCGTCGAGAGGGGGGTGCGTTTCGGCGACCGAGGGCTCTGTAATCATCTCCGGCCGAAGTTTCTCACCGAATCTCTCTATCGACGTCTTCAGGACACTTCCGAGGCCGTCATGGCTGGGATCATGGAGGCGAAGGATCGCCTCCTGCAGGACGCACGGCTCATGGAAATCATCGGTCTTCGCGCCGACGAGTTGCGATTCGTCGATGTGGACCCGGGCTATGAGCACATCGCTCCCTGCGTGCGGCTGGATTCCTTTCTGACCCCGACGGGCCCGCGTTACGTGGAGCTGAATGGGGAGTGCCCGGCGGGATGCGCCTACGGTTGGGAGTTGGCCAAAGCCTTCGAGCAGCATCCGTTGATGCAGCGATTCATGGCGAGAATGCCGGCACGGCCTATCGACACCTTGACGCCTCTGCTGGAGACGTTGCTGGCCTGTTATCGCGAATGGGGAGGAACGCGGCGGCCGGTCATCGCCATCGTGGATTACCTGGACCTGCCGACCGTCCCGGAGTTTCACCTTTGCAGGGATTTCTTCGCGTCACAGGGCTATGAGGCCGTCGTGGCGGATCCCCGCACCCTGACGTTCGACGGAGAGTCCTTGGTGGGAGAGGGGAAGAGGATCGATCTCGTCTACAAACGTGTGCTCGTGAATGAATTCATCGAAAGGTATGACGAGGTGAAGCCCCTCTTCGAGGCCTACGAGGCGCGCAAGGTGTGTGTCGTCAATCCTTTTCGTTCGAAGATCGTTCACAAGAAATCGATCTTCCACGTCCTCACCGACGATCGGCGGGATGAATGGATGCAGCCGGAAACCCGACGCCTGGTGGATGAGGCCATCCCCTGGACACGCCGATTGCGTGAGGGAGTCACCACCTTCGAAGGCCGCGACGTGGATCTCCTCGAGTTCGTCATGGAGCAGCAGGACCAGTTCGTGCTCAAACCCAATGACGAGTATGGCGGCAAGGGTATTTTCATGGGGTGGGAGTGCGACACCGGAACCTGGCGCACCCATGTCGAGAATGCTCTGGGGAACGATTACGTCGTCCAACGAAGGTTGGAGATTCTGGCGGAGGCGTTTCCGTCGATGGAAAGAGGTCTCGAACAGGACAGCCTTTTCGTGGACCTGGACCCCTACCTCTATCTTGGCCGCATGCACGGCGCCTTGGCACGACTCGGAGCAGGTTCTCTTTGCAACGTGACGTCCGGCGGCGGGCAAGTGCCTCTTTTCATCGTGCCGGACTGAGAGACCCTCAGACGTCCAGGAAGCCCACGCGGCCTTCGAAGTGAGGTTGCTTGGGGATCACGACCAGCCCGGAAGGTGAGACGAAGAAACGCTTCTCGTCGATCTCTCGGTCGAACCCGATCTCCTCTTCGTCGGGGACATGGACGTTCTTGTCGATGATGACCCCTTTCAATCGCACGTTGCGTCCAATCACCGTGTTGTCGAAAAGGATGCAGTCCTCGATCTCGGAGTACGAATTGATCCGCACGTTCCGTCCGATGATCGAACCCCGGACCGATGCGCCCGAGATGATCGTTCCGTCCCCCACGAGCGACTGGACGGCCAGACCCCTACGTCCGTCTTCGTCGTGCACGAACTTCGTCGGGGGAAGATTCTTGGCGTGCGTGCCGATGGGCCACACGTCGTTGTAGAGATTGAATTGCGGGACAAGATCTCGGAGGTCCATGTTGGCCTCGTAGTAGGCCTCGAGGGTGCCGACGTCGCGCCAGTAGGTGTTGGAGCCACCCCCTTCTCCCGGGACGATGTTGCTCTCGAAGGGGTAACAGAACAGGCGCATCCCGTCTTCCAGGAGCCGGGGCAGAATATCCTTGCCGAAGTCGTGGCTCGAATCCTCCCTCGTAGCGTCCACCTCGCAGGCGTCCGTGAGCACCAGATTGGAAAAAACGTAGTTGCCCATCGACACCAGGGCACGCTTGGGGTCGTCGGGCATGGGGCTCGGATTCTCCGGTTTCTCCTCGAAGTCGAGAATTCGACCGTCTTCATCGACTTTCATGACCCCGAAGGCGGAAGCCTCCTCGAGGGGGACGGAGATCCCTGCGATCGTCACGTCGGCCTCGCGATCGTCGTGGAAGGCGACCATCTGGCTGATGTCCATCCGGTAGATGTGGTCGCCTCCGAAGACGGCCACCAAGTCGGGGTGGCTCTCACGCAACAGGTTGAGGTTTTGGTAGATCGCGTCGGCGGTGCCCCGATACCAGTAATCACCCGTGCGCATCTGCGCCGGGACCGGGATGACGTATTGGTCTCGCATCATGGAGATGGAGCCCCAACCCCTCTGAAGGTGTTCCATGAGGCTCTGCGACTTGAACTGGGTCAGGACGTAGATCGAGTAGATGCCCGAGTTCATGAAATTCGAAAGGACGAAGTCGATGATGCGGTAACGGCCCCCGAATGGGACGCTCGGTTTGGCCCTGTCCCGCGTGAGCGGATAGAGCCGCGTCCCCTTGCCTCCGGCAAGAACCATTCCCAACACCCGTCGTCGCATCGTGGGAGTCTCCTCATCGACCGGTCGGATCATACCTTCTCGAGCACGCCCTTGCCTCCTCCGCGAGATTTCCCACCCAGGGGCGCAGACTTTGCCCTGCACGATGCCGCGTAGCGCGGGCACTTGGCGTCGAGGTCCCGACGTGGCCGATCATGTTCCACTCACGGAGCCGCGGCGAAGGCGGCAGCGGAGCACGGGTTTCTCGGCTCCTCACGGCGAAGGCGTCTCCGTCCTTTCACGTCTCCCATTCGAGTCGTCGGCGGCGACGGGTCTCGGCGGCGAGGAAGAAGGCCGCGTGACTCCAGGTCAGGGGACGCACCGAGAGGTGCTCGCCCGTGAGGGGGTGCACCTGTTCCGGGAGAAGGTCGCCTTCGGCGGCCTGGGCCGCCGCCCAAGACAAGAACTCGTCGGCCCGGACCAGATCCTGTGGAGATTCGGCGCGGAGAATGTGGTATTCCGCGAGCCAGAGCGTGCAGAGGACCCACGGGTTGCCGGGGATGTCGTCCTCGTCCCGGCAGCGAGCGTAGTACGGGTCGTTGGCATAGCGCGCAACGCCGCCCACGCGACTCTTGACCGTCAATTCTCGTTCGACGGCCTCCATCGTACGGACGATGCGATCATCCTTCACCCGTTCGGGGTCGAAGAGGAAAAGACCGGACAGCGACGCGTCGATCACCGTGTCCAGGTGGAGATCGCCGTCGTGCCGAGGATGGGCGGTCCGGACGTAGCGGCCCAGGTCCTCGTGCCAAAAATGGTGGAGGAGGGCGCGCTCGGTCTCCGCCGCCGCCTCCGTCCACCGCGCGGCGTCTTCAAGATGTTTCTTTTTCTCCGCGACGTCGGAAGCTCCGGCGAGGGCGGCGACCACGGCGGCCGTCGTGAAACAGTGAACGCCGGAACGCTCCTCCCACAGGTCGTGGGAGGGGAGAGGAAGCCCTGTGTTCTCATCCCTATAGCTGACCAGGAAGTCGGCCAGGGGACGAACGAGGTTGTCGAAGAGTGCCGTGTCCTCGCGATGGGAACTGTTGGTGAATGCCCAAAGGACGAGGGCCGTCTCATCCTCCTGGATGGGACGCCGTCGAGATCTGGGATCGTGGACCTCGTGCCAGGTCGATCCTTCGAAACCGTGAACGTGGTACCGCTGATGCAGATAGCCCTCCGGGTGCTTCGCCCGCGCCATGAACTGGAAGAAGCGAAGTGCTGCCTCTTCGTGTCCCGAACGATCCAGCGCGAGGGCGGCGAACGCTCCGTCGCGGGGCCAGCTCCAGGCGTAGCTGTCCCTGGCCGTGGCGATGAGGTCCGTGTCGGTTGACGCGACGATCGCACCGCCCGCGTCCTGCTGGGAGAGGATGAACCCCGGCGCTTCCCTGGCCAGGCGCCGGACCGGATCCTCGCGATGCGCCCTTGCGAAGGCGGGGGGGGACTTCGGGTTTCCCGCCGTCTCGGCCGCGAAACTCCGCAGCGTCGCATCGTCCGTCGCGATGCGGAGGTGCAGTTCACCACGTCCGTCGTCGCCGACAACGTCTTCCAGCGGCATGGCGATAAGGGAGACACCGGCCCCCATGGCCACCGGGTTTCGATCGAGTTCCCCGCGGGCCGCCTTGGGCGCAAGTCCCGCGCCGCCTTCCTCATCGCGGCGACCGAGGGTCCATTCCTCGACGCCCCGGGCGGACGTGCGATTCAGGAACAGCCCCACGTGGCGGTCCTCGCGGAAGTGATGGAGGTAACGGCCGTCCGGCTCATACCGCACGCAGTTCGACAGGTCGGAGCCCTTGAGTCCCAGATCATGGAGCAGGAGCAGACGACCGGGCTTCGAGCCGGGGGCCAGATCGACGGCGAAGCGTCGGACGAATCCCGATCCGTCCTCGAAGAGCTCGTCCTCGACCCGCATGGAGAGGCCCAACGGTCCGTGGACCCAGCGCGTCAGTGCAGAGCGTCCGGCCGCCAGCGGGGTTTGAAAGCATTCGAACGTGTCGTCCAACCAGAACAATGCGCCGTCCACCTCCAGGCCGATTTGACACAGGGAGCCCAGCAGATGGTTCTCACCGCCCACTCCCGGCCACCAAAGGTCCCGCAATCGACCTAGCTGATCAAAGCCCGCTCCGAAGGCACCGTTTCCCAACACCATGTTTCTCATGAACTGGAGTATCCCCTTTGCGCGCCCGGAAAAAGTCGTGTTGGACGTTCCCGGACGCAATCCCGCACTCAAAGTCCTCGGTGGTGTTCCGGCTTCAGGGGAATGCGGCCCGCAAGGGCGGCATCGATGGTCGCCACGATGCGCTCCTTGTCTCTGGGCAGTCGCCCTTCCAAGGGCAGGTAGTTGGAGGCGTGGTTCGTGCGGAAAATCGCCGCCGTGGGCCGGGCCTCATCGACGAAGATGCGGATCTCCTCGAGGAGGCCCGCCACATCGGGCAGCTGAAACCGCCCCCTTTCGAGGAGCTTGCCCATGGGCGTGTCCGGGAGGACCGTGAGGGTGAGCAGGCTCACGTAGCGAGGGTTCATCGCGGTTGCGAGTCGCGCGGACGCCGCCGCATGCTCCGGTGACCGCTCCACGCCCCCGGCACCCGTGAGAAAGATGGCGGACAGCGCGATGCCTGCCTCGTGGCACCGGCGCGCCGCTTCCTCGTGATCGGAAAAATCCGCGCCTTTGGCAATGCGCTTCAAGGTGACATCGTCGCCGGACTCGGGCCCGATGTAGAGCAACGACAGGCCCTGTTCCCGAAGGCGTCGAAGGTCGGTCATGTCTTTGGCAAGGATGTTTCGCGCCGTGGCGTAGGTGCTGACCCGTCGCAGGTGAGGGAAGGATTTGCGGCAGGCTTCGAGGATGGGGAGCCAGTGGTCCAGCTCCATGACGAGGGGGTCTCCGTCGGCGACGAAGACTTTTCGGACGTGCTCGCCCCATCCGGCGGCCGTCTCCTCCAGGTCCGCGAGGATGGCATTCAGGGGCCTGACCCGGAATTCCTTGGACCGGTACATGTCGCAGTAGGTGCAGTGATTCCACGAGCATCCGATGGTGGCCTGGAGGATGAAGGAGCGCGCCTCGCTCGGCGGACGGAAGACGGGTTCGACGTAGCGCATGGGGCAGTGTGTCAGATTCGACGGAGAATGACACGGGGCCTTTGGGTCATCCCGTCGTCGCCGCCGCACGCATCTTCTGGATGTGATTGAAGATGAATCCGATCAGGATGAAATCCGTGGGGTCGAGGGCGCTCCAGGCTGTCACGACCCACCCGCCCTTGAACACTCCACGCCCATCGACACTGCCCCAGATGTCTTTTCCGGAAACGACGAGGAATCCGCTTCGGAAAAACCCCATGCTTTCCAAGCGCGCTCGCCCCAGCGTCAGGTCGAGGTCCCAACGAGGCATCCAGAAGCCCTGGCGCTCCGAGGTGCAAAAGACGGTGGAACGGTCGTTGGCCGCCCGAAGCCGAAACATGCGCGCACTCCACGACGTCTTTTCGAAAACGAGTTCGGGCCCGGTCGCCAACTCGCACGCGATGGTCGAGCTGAAGGTGCGGTGGGTGGCCTGGGCGAACGGCTCGCCGTCGAATTCGATGTCGAGGACCCTGGAAAACACTCCCCGCGGGATCGCTTCCATGCGCCTGGTATCGTCCTCGGGAATCGACTCCTTCGCCAAACTGTTCCCTCCCGTGATGAAGACCGGTCGCACTCCGGCGGGCATTCTACCAGCGGGTGGGCCAAGGGACGGCGTCCTCCCGGATCGCGGGAAGGACGCCGTGGGGTGCTTCAGGGCCGAAGGCCATCTTCCAGGCGAGACATTCTCCCTTCGAGGCGATCGATGCGATCCAGGAGAGACTGGAGGACTTCTCGGACGGGTCCGTCCACCTGCGTGAGGGGCACCTGGACCGGGCCCATGTCGGCGGCGGCTTCGGCGACAGCTCGGATCAAATGCCCTTGGTAGGTGAGTTTCGGAGCAGGCTTTTTGCCCTTCTTCTTCCGCTTCGACTTGCGACGAGGGGCGGGCTTCCGGCGCGGCTTGGGCGTCTGGAGTCTGCGCTCCAGGACATCGGCGTCGATGTGGGGATTCACGAGGATGTAGATCGTGTTCCCCTGGATCGTGGGGTGGAGATCCAAATCGACGTCGCCGTTTTTGCCGATGGCCTCGAGGGCCCGTCGGATCAAACCGTCCAGCTCGTGTTTGCTTTGGCGCCTCGCGTCCCTGGGCAACTTCGTGTCGAGGTGTCGGCGGAGTTCCGCCTCCATGCGCTCGAGGGTGGCGGCCCGCCTGCGAGACGAGTCCTTGGCCCGCTTCTCGGCTCGCCGGGCCTCGAAGAGATCGCCCAGGCTCGGGATGTTTCGAATGCGGGGGGCGTCCGTGTCGTCCTTGGGGCGGGGTGTTGGGGGGGCGGGCACAGGTTCCGGTTCGCGCCAGCCCATGGACAGGTCGAGTTGGGGTTGCTGCGGAACATCCGGATGGACTCGTCTCCGGGCCTCCGCTTCGAGCCTTTGGGCCTCGAGCTCGAGGCGTTGAGCCTCTTGCTCGATGGCCCGACGTTCGGCACGGGCGTGACGTTCGAGTTGCCGGGCGGTCTGCTCGGCGACGCGGCGTTGCTTCCTCATGTCCCGTTCGTGCCGCTCTCTCAGGGATTGGGCTT
>CAZLGG010000107.1:0-2282 GCA_964559135.1 uncultured Planctomycetia bacterium | reverse complement strand
TCGCTCGAGCTCGGTGTGATTCTTCCGCATGGCCTTCTCGAGTTCCCGCATGCCTCTCTCGAGTTCGCGACGGGCCTGTTCGCGAGCCTCTTCCGTGGGCAACTGGTCCAAGGACTCCATGGTCTCCTCGATTTTTTCGCGACGCTGCTCGATCTTCTCCTGGGAGCGCTCCATCTCCTCCTCGATCCTCGCGAGGGCACGCTCCAAGGCCGCCTGATGCTGCTCCGCCTCCCGTTCGACGGATTCCGCTATACGATTTTGCTCCTCGACGATCTCCTCCTCGAGCCGGGCGATCCGCTCCTCGAGATCTTCGCGTCTGCGCTCGATGACCTCTTTTTCCCGCTCCATGGCTTCCGTTTCGCGTTCGTCAAGCGGTGTCGGAGGCACCGGCGTGGCGAGGTCGATCAAGACAGTGAGGACCTTGCCGCGCCGTCCCACATCGAGACGGAGGGTTCCGCCCCGATTCTGCTGGATGCGCTTCAAGAGCGCGTCATGGGTGAGGGGTGTGTCGTCTCCGAAACCCATGAGGAGGTCACCCGGACGGATGCCGGCCCGTTCGGCCGGATAGCCTTTCTCCACGCTCACCACTTGGAGGGCGTGATCCGGGGCGATGCCATAAGGGGCGCAGGCTTGGGCCGAGGGGTGCTTCAACGCGACGCCGATGCGGTCCGGGCAAATGGAGAGGTTCACGACGGAAGTGGCCAGAGGGTTGGTCTCCTCGATGAAGACGATTCCCTCTTCTTCCGGGTTCGGGGGATCGGGGAGTTCCGCGGGCTCGTGGGGTGCCGCGGGTTCGGGAGCGACTGTGGGCGCTTTTTCCTGAGGAAGCCAGACACCGGCCGCAAGCACCTGACCGCCGAAGAGGAGGGACAGGGCGGAGAGAATGCCGAGGGCCTGAAGGCCGCGGCGTAGCGTCGAGGGACGCGTGGTCGAGAGCGCGAGCATTTCGATTCTCCTTTTCAGTTGAGATTTCGAGCCGAACCAGGGCACCAACCCGGCGGGGGCGCCTTGGGCGGCCAAGGGCCGCGCGTAGTCCACAAGAGCGAGGGCGTAGCTTCTTCGACGCCCGGTGTGGAGGACCACGAGCTGATCGCAAGACAACTCTCGCAGGCGATGGACCTGCGAGGAAAACCACCAAACTGCGGGGTGAAACCAAAACAGTGCGGTGAGTACGGTCTGGAGGGCGAGGGTCAACCCGTCGCCACGGCGGATATGGGTGAGCTCATGCCGCATCCCCCAAATGAGCGCGGGGGAGGGAGGCGCCTCGGCGTCCCTGAGGGGGACGAGAAGGACCGCGCGGCGGCAGCCGGCACAGCAGGGTCCGGAGACCTGAACCGAGGCGCGCAGACTCACGCGGTGTTCGAGCCCATACTCGCGGGCGAGCTTCATGAAGGCGCGGAATACGGGGCCGTCCCGGACGAGGAGGGATTCTCGAACGAGTCTGCGAGTCCGTCGGAGTCGACGGCCGAGAAACATGAACATCACCCCCACTCCCAGGCCCCAAAGCGCGGTCCAAGGGGCGAGGCCCTCCGAAAACGGGTGGAGCCAGGACCCCTCCGGCGTGGGGTCGGGCTTGGCGAGCGTCATGGTAAGCGGCTCGTCCACCTGGACGCCCCTCCTGCCTGGACTCGTCGTTTCGTCCAGTCCGAGCGCAGCCAGGAGCGCGCGTTGACCCGCGGTGTCGTCATAGAATGCGAACGCGTCGACGAATCGAGCAGGATCCGGGTCGCCGACGGATGGACTCGGAACCCGCCACCCGCTCGCCGTCGTGCTGGATGCGACCGCAGGGTGCTCCTCGGCCACGAGCTCGGTGAGACGTCCCTGAACGAGGAATTGCGCGAAGGGAAGAGCCAGAGCCAGGACGAGGATGACCACGAGGAACCGGTAGGCCTGGACGGGGTCGCGGTGACAAAGGCGAATCACTCCGAAGGCCAGCAGGGCGAGCAGTGAGAGGCCGAGGGCGCACACGACGAGGTGACCCGCGAGCAAGGTCATGATTCATCCTCCCCGTCGTGCAGCCGGGTTTCGATGAAACGTTTCAGGTCCCGCAGCTCCTCCCGGCTCACATCCTCCTTGTCAATGAGGTGCACCATCAGGGGCTCGACGTGGCCATCGAAAAGGCGGTCCACGAGATCGTCCACCATGGAGGTCGTCACCTCGTCACGGGTCTTGCGGGCCACATAGTGGTGGGCCCGTCCGCTCCCTTTCTTGACCCGGACGACCTTCTTCCTCTCGAGGATCGTCAGCATTGTCTGGATCGTGGTGTAGGCGAGCGGTTTGTT
>CAZLGG010000106.1:0-13198 GCA_964559135.1 uncultured Planctomycetia bacterium | reverse complement strand
TGGAGGAACGAGGCCACCCCGGCCCAGGGGACGGACTCAGGCGACGGGGTGGAGCCACTCCGCGTATTCGGGTCGCTTGCCGTGGACGGCGTCGAGGAAACGGGATTGGACTTCCTTGGTCACGGGGCCGGGGTGGCCCGTGCCCACTTCGCGCTGATCGATCTCGCGCACCGGCGTGACTTCGGCGGCCGTCCCGCACATGAACACCTCGTCCGAGATGTAGAGCTCGTCGCGGGCGATGAGGCGCTCCACGACTTCGAGCCCCATGTCATGCATGATCCGGATGCAGGAATCCCTCGTGATACCGCCCAAGACGTTGGCCAAGGGAGCGGTGTGCACCTTGCCCTTGTGGATCATGAAGAGATTCTCGCCGCTGGCCTCCGCCACGTAACCCCCGGTGTCCAGCATGATCGCCTCGTCGTAGCCGTTATCGACGGCCTCGCGCTTGGCCAGGATGTTGTTGACGTACATCCCGTTCACCTTGCCCTTCAGCATGTGGGCGTTGTGGTGGTTCCGTTGGAACGACGACACCTTCGCGCGGATGCCGTTCCTCATGCCTTCCTCGCCCAGATAGGCCCCCCACTCGAAGGCCGCGACGATGGAGACGGGAGGATTGTCGATCGCAGCCAGCCCCAGCTTGCCGTAACCCGACATGTGCGCGGGACGAAGATAGGCCCCCTTGAGCCCGTTCACCTTCAAGATCTGTTCGCACGCCCGGATCCAGTCCTCGAACGTCCAGCCGCATTCCAGTCGCAGAATGTGGGCGGAATCGAGCAGGCGCTGGATGTGCTCCTCCAAGCGGAAGATCGCGGCCGTGCCGTCCGGCTGCTCGTAGGAACGGATGCCTTCGAAGACGCCGAAGCCATAGTGCACCACGTGCGAAAGAACGTGCATCGTGGCCTTTTCCCAATCGACCATTTCTCCGTTGATCCAGATCTTCTCGACGGGTTTCATGGGAGTCTCCTTGTGCGGTGGAACGGCGAACGCATAACCTGGGAGGTGCACGGCCGCCATCGAGGGAGATCCATGATGAACCCGATCGAGACGTTTGACAACCCGTACCCCGACCGCGACTACCTGATCCGCCATGAGGTGGAAGAGTTCACGTCGGTCTGTCCCATGACCGGGCATCCGGATTTCGCGGAGATGACTCTCCTCTATGTCCCCGCGGCCACCTGCATCGAGCTGAAGTCCTTCAAGCTCTACCTGCAGGGCTATCGGAACGAAGGCATCTTCTACGAAGCGATCACCAACAGGATCCTCGACGATCTCGTGGAAGCCTGCGACCCCAAGTGGATGAATCTGGAAACGCGCTGGAGCACCCGCGGCGGCATCCATTCCATCATCGAAGTCTCCCACGGCGAACATCCCGACGAATGAGAACGGCGACGGCGAGGAGCGAACAGCGACACGGGAAGGGTTGGAGGCTTCCGCGCCTTTCCGTTCTCCTCACTCGCCCCGTTTTTTACTTCGCCCTCCCCGTCTTCATCGCAACGTTCTTCCTGCCCGTGCGCGGCGTGGGTGCGCCAAGTTGTCCGGTGCCCCTCGTCACGGGCCGGCCGTGCCTGGGATGCGGAATGACGCGAGCGCTCACGGCCCTCAGCGAGGGCGAACTCGGGGTCGCCTGGTTCGACCACCCTTTCTCCTTTCTCGTTTGGCCTGTGCTGGGTTGGCTGGCGCTCGCCGCGGTCGTGCCTCGACTGAGACGCCGCACCCTCGCTCTCGTCGAGCGCCACGACGCAGCGCTTTCACGACTGGCCTGGACTCTTTTCGCCGCGTTCCTCGCCTTCGGCGTGTTCAGGTTTGCGGGGGGGTATCCGGCTCCTTGAGGATCTCGGCGTTCTCGGCCCAGGCCTCGCCCAAGCCTCTCAAGCGACGATAGGTGAAAAAACCGGTGTCGTGGCCGTCGCTGAAAAGGATCTGGAAAGCGTAGTTGCCGACGGGCGTGATCTTCTTGAAGCCCGTCCCGCGCACGTCGTCATAGTTGACGAGGACGGCGCCCGTCATCTCGTCCACGCAGGTGGCGCAAGGGCATTTCGCCCGGAGTCGGTCCACCGGGTACGTGAGGCGTGCCCCATCGGCCCAGGTGATGGCAATCGTGGCGTCGTCCACTTTTTCGAGGCCGGTCGGCCGGGTGCGTTCCTCGGACATGGCTGGTCTGGTCTCCCATGATGAGCCCGCGTAAGCTCCGGGCTCTCCTCCCCCGTCGGGTCAGAGCATGGTATTCCCGAAGAACCTGTCCTTCTATGGACGCTACGCATTTCGTCGCCAGCTTCCGGCCGAGGTCTTCAACACCTTCGGCGCGGACACGGTGCTGCTCGGACAGTTCGTGCTCACCCGAATCTTCCAACCGGAACCCTGGGAGACCACTCTTCTCTTCAGCCTGATGCACCTGTCGTTTTTCCTCTCTCCCTGGTTCGCCGAGAGGATGCGCGGCCGAAGCACGACCCGACTCTTCCACTTCATGTTCTTGCTGGCGGTGCTGCCCCTCGTGGGGACGGCTTTCACGAGGGGATTCTGGGGTGTGGGGCCGGCGCTCGTGCTCGCGAACATCGCATTCGTCTCCCTCTTCGTTCCCCTCAGAAACCGGTTGCTCCGAGCCAACTACCACGACTGGGAACGAGGGCGTTGCTACGCGGCCTTCAAGAGCACCGCAGCGGCGGTGTACTTCGGATGCGCGCTGTGGGCAGCCTTCGAGTTGGAGGCCAACCCTCAACGCATCCACGTCATCCTGCCCACGGCGGGAATCCTGGCCGGCATCGGCATTCTGATCTTCTCACGGATCCGTGAACGCGGTCAGGGCAAACGGATTCGCGGTGAGGACGAGCGGCGGCGGAGAGGGTTCAAGGACGTCTACCGCGATCTCTTCGAACTCTATCGAACGCAGCGCGCTTTCTTCCTCTTCCAGGTGGGCTTCTTCATCTACGGCATGGGATTCATGTTCACGATGCCGCGAGAGATGGACATGGTGGGGAGCGTCTTGAAGCTCGACTATCCCCTGATCGTCCTGGGGATCTACGGCGTCACGCCGCTCGTGAAGATGACCTGCATCCGAATCTTCGGAAACCTCCTCGACCGGGCAGGGCCGTGCATCCTCTCCTCGGTCGCATTCCTTTTGCTCATCGGGTATCCGATGGGGGTCTTCCTCGCCCTCCAGTTCGCGAGCCCGATCCTCTGGCTCGTCGCCCGAGGCGCGTTCGGGTTCGCCATGGCGGGCGTGGACGTGGCCTGGTCGGTGGGCCCCTTGAGCTTCGGGCCGCGGGACCAGGCCCCCCGCTACACCGCGGCCCACATCTTCGCGGTGGGAATCCGCGCCTCCATCGGTCCGACGCTGGGCCATCTCGTCTCCCTCGTCGCGGGCAGCGGCGTTTTTCTCGCCGCGGCGGGCCTTCTCTCCGGCGCCAGCTTCTTCATGCGCCGGCTGGCTCGCGGCGCCTGCGCCCATCTGGACGGCCGCGAGACGGAGGGCCGGGAGCGCGACGGCGCACCCGGCCCATGACCTGATTCACTGCACGATGGTGACGCTGATGGGGACCGACGACGCACCGATGCTCCCATCCGGATTCTTGACGGCGAAGACCAGGTAGAAGATCTTGCCCGCGAGGGAGGGGTCGGCGGGCACTTCGATCACCGGCAGAGGATTCACGACACCACTCGAATCGACGTTGCCGATGGCACCGACGATTTGAAGCCCCCACGATGACGGAATGGGAGCCGTCGTGGATTCGATCCCCAGCCCGAGGGGATCGGTCCCTCCGTCGTTGAGCTGAGTGGATGTGTAGACCTCGTAGACGCAACGGGTGAATCGACCGGGGTCGACGGGCAAGGTCGTCCCCTCTCCGAACTTCACATTCATGTCCACACCTTGATTCGCGGAGACCGAGAACATGGGGAGCCACGGCGCGGGAGGAGGGGACCCGCCACCGGGTGCCGGGGTCTCACCGACGGCGGCGATCTTGTCGGCCTTGTGGAAGGGCATCCCCCCATCCTTCGTCAGGTACCAGTTCATCCCGATGTTTCCCGCCTTCTCGTTGTCCGCCACGACCCAGGGGAGGGTGAAGGTGTAGGTGCCGTTGCCGAAGCCCGCCGCGGCACCCGTCCCGGTCCCGGCGTTGACGTGGAGTCCAAAACGGGTGCGATGCACATTCCCTATCTGCGAGGCCCCCCACCGGTCACCGGTAGGGTGGGCGTCGGGCGGCCTGGCGGCGGCGTCAAGTCCAACCTGGGAAACGCACGACCAATCACGCCGGGAATGTGAAAACCTCTCCACTTCACCCCCTGGGGGAGGTCTTGAATGGTGACGGTGACCGTCGTGCTGAATGCCGTGACGTGGCCATTCGCATCCACCGGACGATCCGTCCGGGTCGTCACCGAAGCCTGCACTCCTGTCCCCTGGGCGGGCGTGCCGGAGGTCCAAAGAACCAAGAAGACTCCGACGATGAGAGATCGGCGCACCGATTTTTCTCCAATCCAAGAATGGCGACGCATCAAGAAAGCTACCGAGTCCGCACAACTTAGTTCGACGAATCACCGACGTCAAGTTGTGGGAAAGACCACCGGGGCGATGATCGGACCAGCGATCCGTCGTCCGCGTCGTCGTCGGGAGTCAGTCCCCAAAGTCGGGGTGGATGCCGGTGCTGGCGATGTCCGCCAGGCTCCAGGGCTCCCCCGAGGATTGAGGGGCGCCGCGCACGGGGCAGTTCTGGAGGCCGCAAAAACGGCAGTGCTCTTCGCGGCACGGATCCGCGTGGATGATGGCCTCGAGGTCCATGTCGAGCTCTCGAGCGAGGCCCGCCTCCAGTGCGTCCACCCGGTCGTGGACCCGGGTGAGCGTCCACCAGCGCGGCAGGAAGATGTGGAGATCGATGTAGAGCTTTTGCCCCTGCCAACGGGCGCGGAGGTGGTGCGGGCGAAGATCGCCGGGCCGGCGAATCCGGTTCAGGGCGTCGATGATCCGTTGGAGGAGCGATTCATCCGCCTCGTCCATGAGACGTCCGGCGGAGGTCCGCACGATCCGCCATCCGGCGAAAAGGATGTTGACACCCAGGAGAACGGCCAGAACCGGGTCGAGAATGGGCCATCCGGTCATCTTCACGAGAAGCAAGCCCACGACGACGCCCGCGGAAGTGACCAGATCCGTGACCAGATGCTTGCCGTCGGCTTCGATGGCGGACGATCCGGACTTCCTGCCCACCGCGATGAGCCAGAAACCGAGAAGGCCATTGGCTGCGCCGGCTGCGGCCACGAGCAAAGTTCCCAGACCGAGGCTTCTCAAGTCGGGGGGATGAAAGAGTCCCTTGACCCCGACCACGAGAATCGCCACGGCAGCCAGAACGATGAGACCGCCTTCGAAGCCGGCCGAGAAATACTCGATCTTCCCGTGGCCGTAGGGATGGTTCTCATCGGGGGGTTCCGCCGCAAGGCGAATGCTGACGAAGGCGAAGATCGACGCCGCCACGTTGATGATGCTTTCCGCCGCATCGGAAAGCACGGCGCTCGAACCCGTGATCGTCCAGGCCAGGGTCTTGGTGAGCAGCAACAGGATGCCCACGACGACGGAGATCGTCGCGGCGCGCTTCTGGATGCGATGGTTTTCCTCTCGACGGGCCGAGATCGCCTCCATCATCCTCCCCCTGATTGAAGAACGCGGTACACCACCCAGAGCACGAAGGCGGCACCGAGGAGATAGAAGACGACCCGTCCGCCCGTCCCCAGGCCTTCTCCCTCGGGCCGCCGGCCCTGTCGCATCGTGACCCAGGCCTTGCAACGGGGACATTGTTCGCTGTCCTCGTGGATCATGGCGCCACACTCCGGGCAGGGAAGTTGATCGGAATCCTCGTCGTCGCAATAGGGGCAGTGGTCGAGAAAGGCGGGGAGTTCTGTCCCGCATCCCTCGCAGATGATCGGCCCCTCCCCATCCGGATCGAATTCGATGTTGACCATGAGACTCTGTTCTATCACGCCGGGGAAAGCGACGGGAGCGCCCGAGCGGGAATCATTGCTACAATCCCGCCATGGAGAGCCCGTCGCAACGTTTCCGCATCCTTCTCGCCTGGGCCTTTGCCGCGGCCCTCTTGGGGCGAGGGATCTTTCTCTTCGGGCAGAGATCGCGGGGCCTGATCCAACGCGGAATCGCATCCAGGCACATCGACCGCGTGCTCGAATCACGTCAAGAATTGAGAGACGAAGCGCTCGGCGTCCTCGAGGACTGGGTGCAAGCTCTTCGCACATCCACGCCCAAAGACGCGATCATCGCGTTCTCACCCCCTGAGGACGTGGGCGTGGCTCTCCCGCAAACCTTGCTGGCGCTCCGCTTGCTCTGCTACCCCCGCAGGATTCGCCTGGCGTCGTCGATCATCCACGAAGTCGAGACGACGGGGGTCATGCCGGCCGGCGCTCTTTACGGACTCAACGCGGACCCGAACGCCGTACCTCCTTTTCCCGAAGCTTGGGAAGAGATGTTGAAGACGAAGTCCTTGCGTCTGGATCGCTACAAGGGCCCGCCGCGATGACGGACGTGATCGGACTCATCGCCGCATTGCTCCTGCCCGCTCTCCTCGGCCAGGCCATGCTGCGCGCCCTCCGTCTACGTCCGGCGACGCTCTGGTTCGCAGCGTGGGTGTGGCCCCTGGGCGCGTTGACGACGGCCCTCATCACCTTCGGGTGGATGGTGAGCGGGCTGGATGCCTCGAACGGTTTGCAGGCGGGCGCCGTCGCTGGGCTGTGGCTGGGCCTGGAGGTGTTTCTTCGAGGAAGGCGGAGCCGGGAAGAGGGGCGCGGCGAGGCCACGCGGAGCGGCGCGAAGGTCTGGGCGCGACGCCTCGCCCTGGCCGTGCTCCTTGGGCTCGCGTTTTTCCCCGCCACCGACGCCATGCTCTCCCAGTGGGGTCGCCCCGTCTTTCAGGACGACGATGCCTCCATCTGGACCTTCAAGGCCCGCATCCTTCAGGAACACGGTCGCATCGACGACGGACTCTCCGCAAAGTTGCGAGAGGACATCACGGGCGCCCATCATTTGGACTACCCCCTCTTCAATCCCCTCTGCCAGGTGTGGATCATGGGGCTCGCGGGAACGGAATCCGACTGGGCCGTGCGGGTGCCCGACTGGATGTTTCTCATAGCTCTCATCCTCTTGGGCTTCGCCTGCTGCGGCGACGGCCGCAGGTCTGGGCTGGGATGGATCGTCGCCCTTTCCGTCGCCACCGCGCCGGCGCTTTTCTTGCCGGGAACCGGCACGAAGAGCGATCACTGGGTCGCCTTCGGGCTTCTGGGGGTCTTGGGTGCATTGGAAAGACTGCGCCGCGAGGAGCAAGGCGCGGGGTTGATCTTGACTGCGGGAGCGCTCGTCCTCGTGTGGGGCAAGAACGAAGGCCTCATGCTGGCGCTCTGCGTCGTGGCGGCGGGCCTCCTCCTCCATGGCCGCCGCAGCTTTCGCTGGGTTCGAGAACGGCCGGGTCTCCTCCTCGTGGTCGTCGCCACCGGAACCCTCGTCGCGGCGCAGATCGCTTTCAATCGCTTCTACCACCTGGAGAACGACATCCTTTCCGGCGGCGCAGGCAAGGATGCCAGGCCTGTGTTCCGCATGCTCATCGAGAATCTCCCCGAACGCGCCGGGACCATCGGACGGGCCTTCTGGCTCCACATTCTCGATCAGCGCGACATTCCTGTCGCCCAGGATTTCACAGCCCTCAAGCCCTCCAATCACGGCCTCTATGCGCTACTCCTGGGCCTGATTCTGCTCTTCCCTCGGCGGATCTGGAAGACTTCCGCCGCCTGGCCGGCCTTGACCGCGATCCTCGGACTCGCGGGTTTTTTCCTCGCCTATGCGGTGAGTTTCGAGGGACGGACTCCGGAGGGGCTGCGTTGGCACCTCTACACGTCATCGTCCCGGGTCCTTCTGCAAATCCTTCCCTGCATGGCCTTCGCCGCGTCGAGGCTCCTGGGCGAGTTGCCCCTCTTCTGGAATAGTGGGGCCGCGGCCCCGAATGGAGATCGCGAATCAACCGGCCCGACCGAGGACGAGGAGACCCCCTGATCATGACTGCGCTTGCCGTCGAAACTCTTGGACTACGCAAGGTGTACAAGGGAAAGACCGAAGCTTTGAAACCCATCGATTTGAAGGTCCCCGAGGGAAGTTGCTTCGGCCTTCTCGGACCGAACGGGGCCGGAAAGTCGACCCTGGTGAAGGCGTTACTGACCATCGTGCACGCCACGGAGGGAAAGGCGCGACTCCTGGGTCGCGACCACAAGAGCCCCACAGCGCGTCGCTCGGTGGGATACCTGCCCGAAGGTCACGCCTTCCCCAAGTATCTGGATGGCCGCGGCGTCTGCCTCTACTTCGGTCGTCTTTCGGGACTGTCGGGACGCGAACTCAAGCACGAGGTGGCGGAGAAGCTGGACATGGTGGGCATGGGAGATCGCTCGAAGGTGAAGATCTCCAAGTGCTCGAAGGGCATGAAGCAGAGGATCGGGCTCGCTCAGGCGTTGCTCGGCAATCCACGGCTCGTCTTTCTCGATGAGCCCACGGACGGCGTCGACCCGATGGGACGGGCCGACATCCGCAACATCATCAAGACGATCGCGGAACGGGGCTCCACGGTCTTTCTCAATTCCCACCTCTTGGCCGAGGTCGAACAGATCTGCAACTATGCAGCCATCCTCAACCACGGAGAACTCGTGACCGAGGGGACGCTGCAGGAGATCCGCAACTCCGTGAGTGCGGGCAGCGGCCTTGCCGTGCGATTCCGCTGCGGCCCCATTCCAGATTGGGTCCGAGAGTCCCTCATGAAAGAGGGCGCGGATTTCGAAGACGGCACATCCTTCGTCGTGCGCCTCGCGGACGACAAGGCCGTGACACCCATGATCGACCGACTGCGCTCGGAGAAAATCGGCATCTGCGCCGTGGAGCCTCTCCGCGCAACGCTCGAAGACGCCTTCATCGACTTGGTCTCCCGAGATGACGACGAAGAAGGAGAGGAATCATGAGAGCGTTCCTCGCAATCGTGGGCGACACGGCGCGCTTGGCCCGCAGCCAGACCGTCTTCTACGTCCTGGCCGCCCTGCTCGTTCTCATGAGCGCCGGTTTCGTGATCGCCGTGAAATCGGTGGATAAGGCAAGGGGCGAGAAGTACCTCACCTTCATCTTCGGAGAACCCAAGGATCGCCACCTGGAAACCACTTGGTACAGCGGCTACGCGGCCTCCGCGCAGATCAACGTGGATCAAGAGGATCTCTCGGACAACGAGAGTCGCCGCGACAGAATGGAGAAGGTGATGAAGGAGGCGAGCGGCCTCAGTCGTTACGAACGTGCCGTTCAGGGTTGGCACTACTCGGCGCAGCTCGTCCTCTTCATGATCACGATGTGGCTCTTCCTCGCGGCCTGCGCGGGATACTTCCCTGGGCTCATGAAGGAAGGCGCCGTCGACGTGGTGCTGGCCAAACCCGTCCCACGATGGCTCGTCTTCCTCGGTCGCTTCGTGGGCGGACTCATCCTGCTGGCCATCGTGCTGCTCGTGGCCCAGACGATTCTCTTCGTCGGGCTCGGGGTGAAGACGGGGATCTGGCACGCGGGGGCCTACGCATCCTTCCCGCTGCTCATGTTCGTGGCCGCCCTGCTCTATGCGATCATCGCGCTGTTGGCATCACCTTCAACAGCTCGAATCTGGCTCTCTTTGGGGGATACTTTCTTTATCTCGGCGTCGACACAGTGATGAAGGTCCTCATCGACCTTCGAAAAGGCGGCGCGTTCGACGACTTCGAGACGTTCGGCAAGATCATCGACGGAATCCAGGTTTCCGTACCCAATTTCGGCATGCTGAAGAGCCTGGCCTGCGTGAGCGTCCTTTCGGTGCCCACGTTCCCCTGGCAACCATTCCTGGTCGCCAGCGCGTGGCTCGTGGGAGCGCTCGGACTCGCTTTCTTTCTGTTCCGCCGCCGCGATTTCTGAAGGAGCCCCCCGGCAGCCCCTATGCGCGTCCTCCTCCTTTCCCACTTTTATCCCCCGGAAACCCACGGCGGCACCCAGGCTTACGTGAGCTGGCTTGCCCGAGGCCTCGCAGCGGAGGGGCACGCCGTGGAAGTCATTGCGGGCGCACGGGACGGTGGAGGCGCCACGTCCACCCGTGTGGAGGCGGGTGGCGTGCGTGTCCATCGCATCCACCGACTCCTTCCCGACGAGGCGTTCGCGGGGGATCTCCCGTGTCACCGCATCCGGGAGGAGGTGACGAGGCTCGCCCGTGAATTCCGTCCGGATCTCGTCCACCTCCACCACTGGCATGCTCTTTCTCACGGCCTCGTCTCCCTGCTCGCGGCGGGCGACACGCCGGTCGTGGTCACCCTTCACGACCTCTTCGTGAGCTGTCCGCGGTTTTTCCGTCTGCCCCCCGAAGGGTCGTTCTGTCCGCCAACGACCGGCTTCGACGTCTGCGCCCGCTGCGTCGCCGCGGACATGGGAAACCCGCCTCTCGAGGCATTGGCGGCGAGCCTGGACGCTCGTTTCACGGGATTCCTCGACGAACTCGATCGGGCCGCGGCCGTCCTCACCGTGAGTGACTTCCAGAAACGAACCCTCGAAGCGCTTCCCCGTTTTCCACGGGGCCTTCTTCAGGTTGTTCCCCTGGGCATCCCTGACCTCACGCCCAAACCCCAAGCCTCTCATGACGACCACGTCCTTCGAATCGTCCATTGGGCGGGACTCGATCTTCGCAAGGGGCCTCAGGTTCTGCTCGACGCCGTGCGCCAAGCCCGTGATCCCGGCCGCATCCAGGTGCGCTTCCACGGTCGCGAAGGCGACGAGGACTTCATGCAAAAGATGCGCGCCCGAGCGGAGGGCCTGCATGTGGAATTCCTGGGTGCCTTCGAGGATGAGGACCTCCCGGCCATCGCGGCCTGGGGCGACGTCGCCGTCTTTCCCTTCCTCGCCTACGAGACCTACGGCCTGGTGGTGGATGAAGCGCTCACCCTGGGGCTTCCCGTCCTCGTCTCCGATCGTGGCGCCCCCCCCGAACGCCTGGGCTCACGGGGGCTCACCTTCGACGCCGCCGACGCCGCCTCACTCACGGCTCACCTCGACACCCTCGCCGCCGATCGCCCCCGCCTCACCGCTCTCTCCCGCGCGCCCCACGGCGCCCGCCCCTTCTCCGCCCACTTCGCTCGCCTGCTCGAACTCTACGCGCAGCAGTGAAGGACGGCCCCGTCAGGCGCCGTACTCCTAGGGCGCAGGTGAAAGCTCGACGTCCCCATCGATATCTTTCGTGACGAACGTCTCGAGCACCTGGATGTCATCGCCTGTCGCCCGCTCGGGCAGGAGGTAGTAACCCATCATGATTTTTTTCACTGCGACTCGCCTCGCCCGAAGATCCAGTCCGAAACTTCCGACGCGATCCAGGAGGTCTCTCACACCCTTGATCTCGAACCCGATGGGCTCATGGGAAACCATCGAAAAAAAGAAGGTCAGCACGGCATCGATCCTGCGCGCGTAGGAGTCTTCGTCCTTGGCGTAGAATGTGAGCGCGTCGTCTTCGGGATCGTAGAACGGGCGACTCTGAAATGGTGTCCGAAGACCGTCTTCGATCAGCTTCTTCAACTCGCCGGCCATATCCTTCTCCCGAATCTCTCCGAAAACCCTTCCGGCAAACTCCCGTGCTCACCGACCTCCTTCGGCTCGAGCCGCCACTTCCGAATCTCACCGCAGCGACTGACCATGACGACGAAGACATAGCCGGGTGGAAACGGCACCTTCTTGGTCACGTCACCAGAGTACCGTTCCTCAGGTGCTCCCACATAACAGAAATCGTCACCGTGATCCCTTCTCATGAGATTTTGAAAGATTGCCACCGGAGATCTCAAGACGTCAGGGACGAGGAAGAGGTCGACGAGGACCTGCTTGGGCATGTGCGAATGAGCCCTCTCGATGCGAGTCCCCGAGATTCTCACGGCCCATGTGCCACCGAAAGGACAGATGGCATCATCCATTTCGAACCCAACCATTTCCCGCTCCGGACCGATCTCGTGACAGATTGAATACCGAAAGGCGCCGTGCTCACCGACCAGATTCTCCACTCTCGACGACTACGTCGCCCACCTCCAGGACACGACGATTCTCCTCGTCGGTGATGAGAGGTTTCCGGTGGATGGTGTGGCGAAAGTAGCGCCCTTCTCCCAGGGTGAAATCGAAGCTCCACTCCTTGGAGTAGGGGTCGAGCGGTATGAGAAACTCGGCCTTCTCATCCGTCTTTCCGGAGTTCATGAACGGGAGGATCGAACGCTCCGCAGCTTGAAGCCAACTTACGTGGGGGAAGGGTTTTCCGTCCCGCATCAGCCGGCCGTGGGCCCAGATCACATCGTCGAAATCCACGGTCCAATCGTACCGTTCCCCGAGCAGGATCTCCTTTCTCGCAACCCTCCGGGCCGTGAAGGGTTGCTTGTACCCGTCACTATGAAACTCGGAAACATGGACGAGCAGTCGACCTTGGGGCAGCTTCACTTCATAAGGGGGACCGTCGTGAAGGCTGTGACCCGTGCCCTGTGGTGGTTTGTCAAGAAAACTCGCCGAATAGGAATACGCCATCGCCCCCGTGGGATGAGGGAGGTGGAGCACGAGGACCCCCATCTTCTCCTTCACGACCTTCTTCTTCTTGAAGCGAAAGATGGCGGAGAACTCGTCACCGGGGTAGAAGCGAATGAACTCCCTGGAACGGGGGAGCCATCCATCCTCCTCGAGCAACCCTTCGTAATTGGGACGCTGCGACTCGGGAAGCATTTTCGCATAGATGTGGTCGCACCCCTTCGGAGGCTTGGCATACATGCTGAACCCGTCCTCGGGCGCCCACGCGGTGAAGGAGACCTCACCTGAGTCATCGGTGGTTCCGCTTCGTGGTCCCTTATCCATGTTGAAGGAGTGGAGTTTGACGAACCGCCCGGCGGCCGGTCGGCCATCAGGGAGGAGAAACTTCAGGGAGAGCTTCATATGCCCCTCGCCCCCCAACACCACGTCTCCCAAGTCATACACCTGGATGGCATCGACCGTCAGAGTGCGATCGCCCCCCACCACATGGACGGGATCGAAACGATCCAACACGACGATCAATTTGCCCATGGGGGCGTCATCGATCCGGAATCGTCCCCCCTCGTCGCAACGCCCCCTCCAGACGACTTTGCGACGCATGAGGCTGGGCGAGATCCTGGTGGATTTCATGAG
>CAZLGG010000105.1:0-13581 GCA_964559135.1 uncultured Planctomycetia bacterium | reverse complement strand
CGCTCGGCTGACGGACGCGGGCCCGCATCGGCCGATTCTACGGGACTTGGAGCAGGGTGTTGTTACCGAGACGGAACAACGTTCCGGGGATGTAACGATGTCACGAGGTCTTCGGGGAACGAAGAGTCACCGAGGAAGCAAGAGCGGTTCCGGAAGACCGATTTCGTGAGAAAGCACTCCCGAGGCCTCTAAGTCCTTTGGGAATTGAACGAGAAAAACGCAACCGCTCGGTTCCCGACCCCCGAGTCAGTCCGTTCTCCCGACGAGCGGGCGGGGCGTCATGACTTCGAGGGGGCGACGGGATCGTCGGCTGCGCCGCAGCGGCCGGCCCTCCCCGTTTGCACCGCCGAGCCGGCAGGGCTACAACCGCGCCATGCACGTCGCCATGGGACAGATCGACACCGTCCAAGGGGACTTGGCGGGCAACGGGAAGCGCATCCTCGCCGTGGTCGAGCGCGCCCATAGCGCCGGCGCCGCCCTCCTCGTCGTTCCGGAGCTGGCGTTGCCGGGCTATTGTCCGAGGGACCTCGTTTACCGCGCGTCTTTTCTCGATGCGGCGGAAAGGGAAGAGGCTCGGCTGGCGGCCGCCATTCCAGCGGGCCTTCACGTCCTCGTGGGGACCGTGTCCCGCGGTGGCTCCCCGGCAGGAAAACCCCTCAACGGTGCCGTGCTCCTCGGGGAAGGCAAGGTCTTGGCACGATTCTCCAAGCAATTGCTTCCCAACTACGATGTCTTCGACGAGGCCCGCTGGTTTGCCGAGGGGGAGCCCGCGGAACCCTTCGAGTTGGACGGTCGCCGTTTCGGAGTGACGATCTGCGAGGATATCTGGTCCCATGCCCAGACGACGGACCCGGGCATGCCCTCCTACGAGCGGGACCCCGCCACCGAGCAGGTGCGACGTGGCGCGGACGTGTTACTCAACCTCTCCGCGTCCCCGTTCGACTGGGGTAAACCGGCGCGTAGGGAACGTCTCGTCCGCGACGTCGCTTGTCGCATCGGGGTCCCGCTGTTGCTCGTGAATCTCGTGGGCGGAAACGACGAGCTGGTTTTCGACGGCCATTCGGTGGTGTCCGATGCGGAAGGGCGCGTGGCGGCTCGCGGGGCCGGGTTCGAGGAAGACCTTCTCGTCGTCGACATGGATCGCCTCATTCCCCACGAAGCACCTGCCCTGCCGGAAAGAAGCCTGGAGGAGATCCGCAAAGCGCTGATCCTGGGCCTTCGGGACTACGCTCGAAAGAGCGGTTTTCGTCGCGCCCTGGTAGGCCTCTCGGGGGGGATCGATTCGGCGCTGACCGCGGCCCTGGCCGCCGAGGCCTTCGGCCCCGCGAACATTCTCGGCGTCTCGATGCCCTCCCGCTACACTTCGGATCTGAGTCGGACGGAAGCGGAAGCGCTCGCGACGAATCTCGGCATCCGTCTCGAGACGATTCCCATCGAACGCGCGAAAAACTCGGTACTCGCCAGTCTACAGCCTCATTTCGAAGGCCGGCCCGTCGACGTGACCGAGGAGAACATCCAGGCCCGAATCCGAGGCATGTTCCTGATGGCGCTTTCCAACAAGCTGGGGCACCTGTTGCTCACCACGGGAAACAAGTCCGAGTTGGCGGTGGGCTACAGCACTCTGTATGGCGATCTTTGCGGTGGGTTGGCGGTGATCTCGGATCTTCCGAAGACCCAGGTCTATGCCCTGGCTCGCCACCTGAACACGCGGCGGCCGGGGACGATTCCCGAACCCACGCTCACGCGCGCACCGTCCGCCGAGCTCCGCCCCGATCAGAAGGACGAGGACAGCCTGCCGCCCTACGATGTGCTCGACGACATCATCCACCGAAGCATGGAAAAACTCGAATCCTTCGCGGACATCGTCGCAGCCGGGCATGATCCGGTGGTCGTCAGGGATGTACTTCAAAAACTATGGCGCAACGAATACAAGAGACGACAGATGCCCCCGGGACTCAAGGTCACTTCGAAGGCGTTCGGCACCGGACGCCGCATGCCGATCACGGGCGCGCCCGATTGGTACGAGTTGGGGGAATGAGGGAGGACGTATGAGGACGACGCGGGAAGGGAGCAGCGAAGCGGCGGGGGAGGGGGGGCTCGGAGTCTGGCTGATCGGTGCGCGAGGAGGCCTCGCCACCACGCTGGTCGCCGGCGTGGAGCTCATCCTCCGGGACAAGACGTCCCGCTGCGGCCTCGTCACGGAAACTCCGGCGTTTGCGCCCTTGAAGCTCAGGCCGCTGGAGCGTTTGGTGTTCGGCGGCCATGAGGTCCGAAAAGGGTCGCTCTACGAGAGTGCCATGGAGATCCATCGGGACAACGGCACGATCCCTTACGAAGGACTTCTCGAGATTCGGGAGGCCCTCGATGACACCGACACGCGGATTCGCGAGGGAACCGTCATGAATTGCGGCGACGCCATCCGCAACTTGGCGGGCCCGACGATCCGCGCCAAACACCGTCGCCTCGCAGACATCGTGAAGGGGATCACCGCCGACCTGGAGGAGTTCCGACGCAGCACCGGCGTGGACCGGGTGGTCGTCGTGAATCTGGCGTCCACGGAGCCGCCTTTGAACATGGAGCCGGCCCACCGGACACCCACCGGCCTCCAACGTCTGATAAAAAATGACGTCCGGGCCGCGATGCGGGCGAGTGGTCTCTACGCATGGGCGGCCATTCGTCTGGGCATGCCCTTTTTGAACTTCACACCGAGCAACGCGTGCCTCACGCCGGGGCACGTGAAGCTGGCGACGAAAAAGGGCGTGCCGGTGATGGGCAACGACGGGAAGACCGGGGAAACCCTCGTCAAGTCGGCCTTGGCGCCCATGTTCAAGTACCGCAACTTCCGGGTGCTGACCTGGCAAGGCTACAACATCCTCGGAGATCGAGACGGGCAGATCCTCGCCGATCCCAGAAATCGCCGCTCGAAGATCGAATCGAAGGACGGACTCCTCAGTCATATTCTCGGGTACCCGCTCAACACCCACGTGTCGATCGAGTACGCGCCCAGCCTGTCGGACCTGAAGACGGCGTGGGATTTCGTCCATTTCCAGGGGTTTTTGGACTACAAGATGTCTTTGCAGTTCACCTGGCAGGGTTGCGACGCCATCCTGGCCGCGCCCATCGTCCTCGACATGGTGAGGCTGGCGGATCATGCGCACCGGCAGGGCGAGGCGGGATTGATGACGCAGCTCGCCTGCTTCTTCAAGAGCCCCTTGGGGGTGGATGAGCACGACCTGCACTTCCAGTTTCACCACCTGATGGCGTACCTGGAGCGGAGTCACTGACCGTCAGTCCATCATAACGGACATTATCAGACGGTGTCGATGGGGAGCCGCTGCGCGGGCGTGCGGCTCTCTCCGGGTCCTCCGTCGTCTTGGTTCTATCCTGGCTCTATCCGAAGAGTTGGTCCCAGGTCGGCAGATTCTCGGAGTCCTTCTTCGATTCGGGTCGGAGAAACTCCCTCATCCGCTCGCCCGCCTCCGCCGAGGCTTCACGATCGGCGGCACCGCTCGCCGTCCGGAATCGAAATGCGTCGCACGTGTTCGACGCGTTGCCGTCACGGACGTCCTGCCCCTGGGGGTCGATGCAACGTTTGGCGCCGCTGGGCCGATAGGAGTCGCAGTTCGCGCAGCTGTGCAGAGGCATCCCGCAACCTTCGCAGGTGTTGTTGTACCCAGGCGACTCTTCCTGCTCCCAGTGCCGACCGCAGCGATGACAGGCTTTCATGGAGGGGTTTCTCAATCGTGGATGAGTGATCAGAAGCCCGGCGGCCATGGAGAGTCCCTCCATGGCGCCCGGACGCGACAAACAACGTGGACGTCCGTGGAATTGTGGAATTCCCGGGGGACAGGCGTTGCCTGGGTGATTCGGCGGCGGGTCCGGGGTCAGGAACCGAAATGAGGTTGCTTGTAGTTCCTGTAGAACTGGATCGCGGTCTTCTTGAAGTCCTCGGCCATGTCGTCACCCGCAGCGGCCTCGCAGGCGTCGAAGAGCTGGGTCTCTCCCCCATGGCCCATCAGGTAGAGCCGGAGTTGGCGCTTCACGACCTTCGGATATTTGCTCACGAGGTAGTGGAAGACGAATCCGAGATGGCCGAAGCGCGACTCGTTCTCGACGGCATTCAGTCCCTCGGCGTCGACCTGGAAGTCCGCCACGACTTTCCGCGGCGCCGGCGGAGCCCAATCGCGAAGAGCGTTCCAGGCAATCGAATTCACCGGATGATACTTGCCTCCGAAGAAGCCCTCCATGTAGGACCCGATCATGTCGAACATGTTGGAGGCCGGACGATCGTGAGACACGCGATAGAGGAACGCCTGGGCAATGGCCTGCTGCAGCCACTGGAAGGTGTATTCCTTCGTGTGGTAGTAACCGAGAATGGCGCCGCGCTTCGGGGCGTAAAAGGCGCCGTGGCTGCTGGAGTAGTACTGGGAGCGATCGTCACCCTGAAAGGCGCCCACCTTGCTGCGGTAGGTCGGGTTGTCCTTCACCACCAGCATATAGATCTTCGCGTCCCGGTCGGGCATGGCCGGAGCGTCGCCGCAGAGATCGGCGAGGGCGGCATAGTCCATTTCGAACTGATCGAGATAACTGCGCAGGGTCTTGTATTTGAGGCTGCTTTCGAGCACAAAGTGCTCACTTTCCAGGATCCACGGGGACTTGGGATCGCGATGCTTGGCGTCCAGATCGGCCAGAGCAATCCATTTACCCTTGACCTTGCGGAAGCCCTCCTTGATCTTCGCTCTGTCGGCGTTGTCGTACCAGACACCTTCGAAGAAAAAACGCCCCTTTTCGACTTCCGCGAGGGCCTTCTTCGAATACCACTTTCCGTCTTTCCCCTTGACCATGCCGGCGCGAACGCATCGAGCGGAATGAGGATCGTACCACTCCCCTTTCACCTTCACCCAGCCGAGCGCCGCCAACTCCTTGGCCCGCTTCGCATCCTTGTATTTGGCGAGCTTTTTCCCGTAACGCCACTTGCCGTCGTCGCAGAGTTCGTGCCCGAGGAGTTCGTGCGCGTCCTTGTTGTTCCGGTCCATCCGAAGCACCTTGGCAATGAGCTTCACGGCCTTTTTCTTGACCCCTTTCTCGAGCCCCCATCGCCCCAGCGCGATCATCCCGGCGAGGTCCTTTTTGCCCAAGGTCTCGAGCTTGGCATCGAATTCGTCGGCCGGCGTCGACTTCTCGACGTACTCCACGACGTCGGCGGCCTTGATCGTGCGCCGCCGCCCGTTCAGAAGCTCGAGCTTCCAGATCTTCGGACCCTTCTTGAGAACCTTGCAGTCCTTGATCACCTCGCCGGACTTCAACTTGATGTCGTCGGCGGAAACCAGGCTGGGGATGAGAAACAGGACGGCGAGAATCAGGGCGAGATTGCGCAACATGTCTCCAAACTCCTTGGTGCGAGGGGCGGCCGGGCCCTCATTTCATACGATTCACGACCAGTTTTGCGAAGCGTTTCTTTCCGACCCGAAGAACTTCGCCTCCCCGTGGGCGGATTCCCGCCGCGGGGTCACGGATCACCTCGTCATCGATCCGGACGCCCCCCTGTTCGATGAGGCGTCTGGCTTCCTTGTTGGAGGGGGCAAGGCCGAGAACGGTCAGCAGCCGGGTGAGGCGGATGCCCTCCTCGCCCATGGCTTCCTCCGGAACGACGGCTTCCGGAATCTCGCTCGGAAGCTCCTTTCTTGCGAAAACCCGCGTGAATTCCTCACTGGCGGCCCTTGCGGCGTCTTCCCCATGAAAACGGGTCACGATCTCGCGGGCCAGACGGTCCTTCAGTTCCCGCGGGTGGGTGTCGCCGTCGAAAAGACTTTTCATCTCCTCTTCGGAAACCGAGGTGAGCAGTTCGAACCAGGTCGGCATCGTCTCGTCGCCGAGGCTCATCACCTTGCCGAACATCTCGTTCGCAACGTCGTTGACGCCGATGGTGTTGCCGTAGGACTTGGACATCTTTCTTTTTCCGTCCAACCCGACGAGAAGAGGCCCCATCATGCAAACCTGTGGCTCCTGGCCCGCCTGCACCTGCAGGTCCCGGCCGACCAGGAGGTTGAACAGCTGATCCTGGCCTCCCAGCTCGACGTCCGCCTCCACGACCACGGAGTCGTGCCCCTGGAGAAGAGGGTAGAGGAACTCGTGGATGTAGATCGGCACTCCCTCCCGGTGACGCTTGGAGAAATCATCCCTCTCCAACATCCGAGCCACGGTGGACCGACTCATGAGTGTGATGAGTTCCTGAAACCCGAGCCGAGTCAGCCATTCGCTGTTCCACCGCACCTCCACGCGATCCATGTCGAGGACCCGCCCCGCCTGGTCCAGGTAGCTTTTCGCATAGTCCCGGACCGTGTCGTGATCCAGTTTAGGACGGGCGGCGTTCTTCCCCGTGGGATCGCCTACCATCGCCGTCGCATCGCCGATGATCAGCACGGGCTGATGACCGAGTTCGCTGAAGAGCTGCAACTTCGAAAGAGGCAAAGTGAAGCCCAGGTGGAGGTCATGAGCTGTCGGGTCGACTCCCAGCTTGACGCGAAGAGGTTTCCCCGTCGCCACGCTCCGCCGCAACTTCTTGGTCAACTCCTCCTCGGAGATGATCTGGACGGCCCCTCGAGAAAGGAGAGCCAACTGGCGATCCACCTCTTCGATGACTCGCGGCTCGTCCGCGGACTTGCTCATCTGACCTCTCCGATTCGTTTCCGCGCCCACCTCGTCCAACCGGCGCGGTCCCTCTTGATCCCATCGCCGGCCAGGATCTGGAAGCAGGCGACCAGGGCATTTCTCATGGTAGCGGAGGTCTCGGGGGCCTCCAGGTGTGTCAGGAGAAACTCCAGCAACTCCCTCATTCGATCCGGCTCGACGTACGACGCCGCGAGAGTCAGGTGCACGGGGCTCGATTTACGAAAGGCCTCCTTGACACGAACCATGGGGCGCTTGGCCAGATGCTTGGCCCCCTTCGGGTAGACCCTTATCGTCGCACCCTCGACCTCGACCGGACCGGGAAGTTCGACGTCGCCCACAAGCACGTAGGGGACATAGATGCGTCCGGAGACCCTGTACGTTCGGAGCATGAGCCCACCGGGGTTGTGTGCCAATGTGTCGATGTCGACCGGGAATCGTCGCGTCTCGCCGGGTTCGAGGCGAATGTCCCGGTCGAGGAAGAAGTTGCCGACATCGCTTTCCGTCACCAGCGTTCCGTCGGGCACGTATTCCCGGTAGGTCACAGTCGTCCTGAGGATGGATGCGGACGTCTGTTCGGTTTTTCCATCGAGTTCGGAACTGACGGGCCGGGTGGCCGGGATGGAGAGGATCTCCGAAGAACGATTCTCTACGATCACTTCTCCCACAACCACCGCACCCATCTCGAAGATCTTCTGGGAGAACTCGACGCGCGCGGACATCCAGACGCCGTCTCTCAGCGACCGTCGGCACCGCAAATCCAAGGCTCTCAAACGGGTGAGGAACGGCTCGGGAGGACTGAGAGGCCATGTGGATTCGAGAAGCTCGAAGGCCTTCTCCGGGCGGTGCTGGAGGAGCAACTGACCTACGGCCTCGACGCGTTTGCGAAAAAACTCGTCGGATTCCGGCCGCACATCGGTGCGTCGAGGGTGGACGGGCGAGACGCCTTCATGGTCGACGCCCGAAGGGGTCTCCCCATCGGTTCCGCAGGACAAAAGGAAGGTCACGCTCAAAACGGCGAGCGCTATTCTCGACATGATTGGACGCTCCGCCGGGCTCGCCGCCCGGCGGAGCGCTCCTTGTTTTCTCAACCCTCGGAATCCTTCGTCTCCGGGCTCTCATCGGCCTCCGTGGCCTCGTCCGGAGCCGCTTCAGCCTGCGGCAAATCGGAGTCCGCCGCGGCAGGCGCTGCGGCGCTTTCGGGCTCGGCATCGGCCGGCTCGGTCGCCGCCACCTCCCCCGCTTCGGTTTCGGCCTCGACGGCAGGTGCCTCGGGGGCGACCTCGGAGGTCCCCTCTTCCTCGGTTTCCTCGGGGCGCTCGACGGCCGGAGGAGGTGTTTCCGCCCGTTCCACGACGTCCATGAGGCTGAGACCGATCTTCCGCTCCTCCGTGTTCACCTTGATGATGCGGACCAAGACCTTGTCGCCGACGTGCACGATCTCCTCCGGATTCTCGACCTTGGAGTCCGAGAGTTCCGAGATGTGCATCAAGCCTTCGAGGTCGTTCCCGATGTTCACGAAGACGCCGAAGTTGGTGATCTTCGTGACTTCGCCCTCCAACTCCTCACCCACGCGATAGCGGGTCGGGATGTCGGCGATCCAAGGGTCTTCGCTCAATTGCTTGATACCGAGGGCAACACGCTTTTTGTCCTGGTCGACCGAGAGGACGATGGTTTCGATCTCGTCGCCCTTTTTGACCATCTCCGAGGGGTGGCTGATCTTGCGCGTCCAGCTCATGTCGGAGATATGCAACAGGCCGTCGATGCCCTCCTCGATCTCCACGAACGCTCCGTAGTTGGTGAGATTGCGCACTCGGCCGCGAATGATCGTGCCGACGGGGTACTTGTCCTCGACGGTCGTCCAAGGGTTCTCCTCGACCTGCTTCATGCCGAGGCTGATCTCTTGCTTGGACGCATTCACGTTCAGGACGATCACATCCACGATGTCGCCGATGTTCACCAATTCGCTCGGGTGATTGACCCGACGGGTCCAGCTCATCTCGGAGATGTGGACAAGGCCCTCGACGCCCTCTTCGAGCTTGATGAATGCGCCGTAGGACATGACGTTCACCACCTCACCGCGCACCCGATCGCCGGGACGGAATCGTTCCTCGATCTTCCGCCACGGGCTCTCGGTCTTCTGCTTGAGGCCGAGGGCGATGCGTTCGTTGTCCCGATCGAACTTGAGGATCTTCACCTCCACCTCGTCGTCGATCTTGAGGATCTCGGAGGGATGGTTGATCCGACCCCAGCTCATGTCTGTGATGTGGAGCAATCCATCGATGCCGCCCAGGTCCACGAAGGCGCCGAAGTCCGCGATGTTCTTGACCACGCCGTGACGCAATTGCCCCTCGGAGAGATCCGAAAGGAGCTCCTGCTTGAGCTGATCGCGCCCCTCTTCGAGGAGCTTTCGGCGGGAAATAACGATGTTCATGCGGCTCTCGTCGATCTTGATGATCCGAGCCTCGATCTCTTTGCCGATGTAAGCGGAGACATCTGCCGTCCGGCGGATGCTCACCTGACTGGCCGGCAGGAATACGGGGATTCCGATGTCCACCAGAAGACCGCCCTTGATCTTCCGCATGACCATGCCCTTGATGACGTCGCCTTCCTTGTGCTCGGAAACGACCCTGTTCCAGCCTCGAATGCGATCCGCCTTCTTCTTGGAGAGGATCATCATTCCCATCTGGTCTTCGAGTTCTTCCAGGTAGACCTCGATCTCGTCATTCACCTGCGGGGGGGTCTCGCCGAATTCGTGGACGTCCACCACGCCTTCGGACTTGTATCCGATGTCGACGATCACGTCGTCGCCGATGATGCTGATCACCTTCCCGTTGAGGATCGTATCTCTTTGGAAACTCCCGACGGACTCGTCATAGGTGGAGTCCTCGACGGTCGCGCCGTCTTCGAAGGCATCATTCAGGAGCCTGTCGACCTCATCGTTCGAAGGGCTGTACTTTTTCAGCAGCTCGCGGCTGTTACTCATGTATGTATCTCTGGCTGGGACTCTCGGCGATCCGGCGTCGCACGAAGAATCCCGGTGATTCGGGTCGAAAAGCCCCTCCGCGTCTCACCGCGAGCCGCTGCCGAGGGTGGAGGCCGCCGGCGCCTCCGACAAGCCCCCCGAAGGGGGTCCATTTCGTTCACCGCGTCGTGTCCGGCGCGGCTTGTGCCAACCTGGCGATCCGATCGATCACCTCGTCCTTGGACAGCGTGCTCGTGTCCACGAGCATCTGTCCCTCGACGCGCTTCAGGGGAGCCTCCTCCCTCGACGCGTCCTTCGCGTCGCGCTCCCGGATTTCCCGGAGCAACTGTTCGAAGTCGACCGTTTCTCCGGCCTCTTCCAACTCCTTCTTCCGACGCCGCGCCCGGATCTCGGGGGAGGCGTCCAGGTAGATGCGCAGGCGCGCGTCGGGGAAAACAACGCTCCCCATGTCCCTGCCCTCGCAAACCAATCGCCCCCCCTCCCCCATGCTGCGCTGGAGTCGGCTCATCGCGGATCGGACCGCGTGGCTGGAGGCAAATCCGGACACCGAAGTGGTGACCTCGCGAGAACGAATCTCATCGGTGACGTCCTGACCGTTCACCCAAAGACGTCCGTCCGGCCGGAATTCCATCTCGAGGCTTGCGACGAGCCGATTCAGTCCGGCTTCGTCGTCGGGCGCCGTGCCCTCACGCAGTGCGAGCAGCGCGACCGCTCGGTACATGGCCCCGGTATCCAGATAACGGTAGCCCAACCGTCGCGCCACTTCTTTGGCCACGGTGCTCTTGCCCGCTCCCGCGGGCCCATCGAGGGTCACGACATCCAGAAGGCTCATCTATTTCTTGCCGACGCAACGCCCCGGAGGCCTGGGTCGGAAGAAGAGGATACGAAGGTCGGGAGGAGCCTCAAAGGGCCGGTCGGAAGACTTTCAAGGCGAGACTCTCCCCATCGAATTCGACGTAGTTGGGGCCTTCTTCCCAGGCTCCGGTGGTGATGACGCGCCTCGTCTTCGCATCCACCTCGACGACTTGTTCCTTCGGCCAATGGATGTGTCCGCAAATCAGGGCGTCATATCCCCCCCGGCGGAGGAGCTCCTCCACGCCGCGCCGAATCGTGTGGTATCGGTGTCCCTCCGCCGATTTCATGCGTCTTTTCTTCCGCTCGCTGATGCCGCGATACGAGCGGGCGAGGAGGACGCCCAGCCCGGCGGGTAAACACCATGCGATGCCTGCGACCACCTTCGAGCGAAAGACCTTCCGAGCCCTCTGATAGGAACGGTCGTCCAGGCAAAGCTCGTCGCCGTGGGAAAGATGGGTCTTCAAGCCTCCGAGTTCCAATTCCAGCTCTTCCTCGACCACGTGACATCCCGCGTCCTCGAAGGCCCGTCCCAGGAGGAAATCCCGATTCCCCTTGAGGAGATGGACGGCCGTCCCGGACGCGGTCAGCGTTCGCAGGGCATCGAAGAGCGGACGGTAGAACGCGAACTTCCCCTGGCGGTCGCCGATCCAGAACTCGAAGAGATCCCCGTGGATGAAGAGGGTTCGGACACCCGAAGTCGCGCAGTCCTCGAGGAAGCGGTTGAACGCGTCGCGTCCCGGGGAATCGCCCCAGGTGATGTGGACGTCGGAAACGAAACGAACGGGAATCGCCGGGCGAACATACGAAGTATTCACGAGACCTCGATGCCGTAGTTCTTCATCTTCTCCCAGAGGTTCTTCCGACTGATCCCCAGGATCTCCGCGGCCTGGGCCTTGTGCCCGTTCGTGATGCTCAGGATCTCTTGAATGTGATCCTTCTCTGCGGCTTCGACGGCCTCCCGCAAGGTGGTCAGGTTCCTCGGTACCGCCATGGCCTTCTTGTGGACCGGTGAGGCCTCCACGAGATGCTCCTTCCGAAGGATGCGCCCTTGGCCCGCGAACGCGATCGCACGCTCGATGGCGTGCTCCAACTCCCTCACGTTCCCGGGCCAATAGTAGGCCTCCATGGCCGCCATGACATCGGGTTTGATCTCATAGCTGCGGCTGCCGGAGTACTTCGCGATGAAATGTTTGGCCAGCAACGGGATGTCGCCCTTACGTTCCCTCAAAGGAGGCAGGCGGACGGGGACCACGTTCAGCCGGAAGAAGAGATCCTCGCGGAATCGGCCCTCGTCGACGAGGACTCGAAGGTCGATCTTGGTGGCGACGATGACGCGGACATCCACCTGAATCGTCTTCTCTCCCCCCAAGCGCTCGAATTCTCTTTCCTGAAGGATCCGCAAGAGCTTCACCTGGGTCTCCAGGGGCATGTCGTCGATGTCATCGAGAAAAAATGTTCCCTGGTGGGCCCGCTCGAATCGGCCGATCTTGCGGTCCCGGGCATCGGTGTAGGCACCGCGTTCGTGGCCGAATAGCTCGTCCTCGAGAAGGGTGGCCGGGATCGCGGCGCAGGAAAGGGTCACCAGAGGCTTGTTCTTGCGGGCACTGTGAGCGTGAATGGCCCGCGCCATGACTTCCTTGCCTGTTCCCGTCTCGCCGATGAGGAGGATGTCGGATTCCGACCGCGAGACATTTTTCAGGATCCGGAAGACGTCCTGCATGGCCTTGCTGGCGCCGACGATATTCTCGAAGGCTGTGATCTCCTGGAGCTGACTGCGGAGGTCCTCATTCTCCTCCTCCAGCCTCGAGATCTTGGCGAGGCGATCCACCAACGCGATGATCTGTTCGTTCAGGAAGGGCTTTTGCACGTATTCGGCGGCGCCCTTTTTCATCGCCTCCACGGCGCTCTCGATGGTTCCGTACCCGGTGATGACGATGATTTGCAACCCGGGGCGAACCTTCTTCGCCTCCTCGATGAGCGTCATCCCGCCCATCCCGGGCATCGAGAGGTCCGTGATGAGGCAATCGACCTTCTCCCTGCGGACGATGTCGAGGGCCCGGTTCCCGTCGGGAGCCGCAAGGACCTCATGACCGGCGTCGGCGAGATCGTCTTCCAGCGTGGCAACGATGGATTGTTCGTCGTCTGCAATGAGGACCTTCATGATGGCGGAGTGTAGGTGAGGGAACGGCTGTCATCAATCGCGGCACAGCGAAGCCGGACCTGTTGCTCCCTGCTCAGAAGGGGGCCCGCTTGACCAGCCACGAGCCGAGCTTCTGCGCGGCGAACAGGGGAAGGCGGCGAAACATCCATTGGGCAGCGCGATACTTCGGATTCGAAGGCGTCAGATGGGGAACATCCTTCGCCTTGATGAGCTGGTACTGGTAGCTGAGCCGACGGGGCACGAAGCCCTGATTTTTCTTGAAACGAAAGGCTCCTGTCCCCTCGCGACTCCGGCCGAAATCGAATTGTTTCAGGCCCTGCTCGACGGCCCACTCCATGAGCCGAAAATACATGTAGTTGCTCGCCCGGAGCGTCGCATCCGCGCCCTCGATGCTGCCCGAGTAATAGGGCATGAGAGTTCCTTTGAAAATGAACGACATGACGGCGGCCACGATTGCGCCGCGATGGCGCACCGTATGAATGACGCAGTTTTCCCCGAATTGGCGCCTCAGGTGCCAGAAAAGGCTCGAGGGGAACAGGGGAGACCCCAGCCGTCGCTTGTTCAACGAAAACAGGTGGTGGAACTCGTGGAGTTCGATGTCCTCCTGTCCGAACGCCAGGTCTTCATTCTTGAGCGCCTTACGGACCTCGGCGCGGGCCTTCCTCGGAATCCGCGTGAGACACTCCTCCTTCGTCGCAGGCACGTCGGCGATGAAGGTGTGATAGATCTCGATGGTCGGCAGTGACGTCTTCACATCGTGAAGCTGCCGAAATTCCACGTAGTCGGCCTTGCTCGTCTTTCCGAGTGCGGCGGCCCAATCCATGAGAGCGACTCTCGACTCCTCGTCATCGGCTATCAGACCGCCGTAGACGCCGAAGGGAACGGATACGATCGTCGTGCCGAAGATCAT
>CAZLGG010000104.1:0-13812 GCA_964559135.1 uncultured Planctomycetia bacterium | reverse complement strand
CGGCCTGCATGAAGGGTTCGAAGACGACGTCTTGCTTGTCCTTGGGAATCCCGGGCCCCGTGTCTCGCACCGAGAACGTGAGGCATCGCTTCCCATCGTCTCCGGGCTGGATGCTGGAGTCATTCTCGACGCTCACCTCCACGCTGCCGGAGGAAGTGAATTTCACGGCGTTGCCCACGAGATTCAGGAGGATTTGCTGAATCCTCAAGCGATCCCCCTTCACGCGCCGCGGCACGTCGGGGGCGATGCTCACTCTCAGATCGAGATCCTTCGCGACGGCGTCCGCGTGGACGACACCGATGACGTGGTCCACCGTTTCGTCGAGATCGAGCTCCGCCGACTCGACGACGAGTTTTCCGGAGCCGGCCTTCGTGAAGTCGAGGATGTCGTTGATGAGGTTGATCAGCAGTCCGCCCGAGTGACGAATCTCCTCGACGCACTCCCTCTGTTCGGCATCGAGAGAAGTCCCCTCCAGGAGTTGAGCGAATCCGAGAACACCGTTGAGGGGTGTGCGGAGTTCGTGACTCATCACGGCCAGGAACTCGCCTTTCGCCTTCGCGGCTTGTCGGGCCTCCTCCAGAGCAAGGCGGAGATCCCCGTTGGCCCGGTGCAATTCGTCCGTTCGCTCCCTCACCTGGGCTTCCAGGCGCGCGTGGGTCTGTCCGACTTGCCGAGCCATCCAGTTGAACGAGGCGGCGAGTTCACTGATCTCGTCCGAGCCCTGCTCGTCCGCACGGGCGCGATAGTCCCTCTCGGCCATGAGTCGACACGTCTCGAGAAGGTTTCCCAACCTCCGAATCACGTAGCGACGCAGAAAGGTCGTCGACGCCGAAATCGAGCACCCGGCAAGGGCCAGGAAGACGAGGACCGTGAAGAGAAGGTACTGTTCCTCCCTCAAAGTCGCCCGCTCATAGGCCTCCTTCAAAGAGCGATCGAGGGCGAATTGGGTCTCGGCCAGGTGAGCCGACATGGCACTGCGATCGGGCAGGAGCCGAATCCATCCCAGGACATCGCCACCCCGGTCGATCTCGTAGAGGATCGCCCCCTGAGTCTCGTCGGCGTCCTCTCGCATGTCGGTCTCGGGCTCGACCGCGTGAGAGCCGTCAGCGAGGTCGATTCTCAAGTCGCGGACGCGGTCGGACGCTCTGAGTGCATCGGCCAACTTCTCGAGCGAGGAGTAGTCTCCACTCTTCGAGGAATCCACGGTCGCCTGGGCGAGGACGCCCACGAGGTCCTTCAAGTCATTCTCGAACGACTGATTCGCGAACTCGACCTCGGCGCGGCCCTTGGCCCGGATCTCCTCCTCCGAACGTGCGATCTGCTGGCGTATCCCCTGACGAGCATGGAGGTAGAGAGCGATACACCCTGCCGCACTGGGAAGCAGAATGGCACACAGGGTGAGCACGGACATGCGTCGGTGAAGACGCGAGCGAAAACGGCGGTCATGATGGATCACTGCGATTCTCGTCCCACGGGAAAACCCCCTTTCCCCTCATCGTCCTGCCAGGGAATCGGGCTTTCGGAGAACAGGTGTCGGCCGATTCGTTTTTTATGCATTGCTTCGGCGGAGCCTCGGCTGCCGATAGCGAAGGAGGAGGCCCCGTTTGAGCCGGAACACGCCAGCAGAAATGCCTGAACTCACTCGTCGCTCCGGTTCGGCCGGAACCGGCTTGGTCGACGTCCTGTTGGCCATGTCGGTCATCATCGCCGCCGCCTTGACGGCCTTTCACCTGACCGTGTCGACGGTGGCCACGGGGGCGGCCAACGAGCGATCGAACGCCGCCCGGCTCATCATGCGAAAGGCGATGACCGATCTGGAGCATCGATCCTTCGAGGATGTTTTCCGGGCCTTCAACGACGATCCGTCAGACGACCCGGACGGACCGAATTCCAGCCCGGGCGCCGAGACCCTCTACGAGGTCGTCCGGAACACGGCGAATGGCGGGCTGCACATACGACAGTTGGACGGCGCGTCCGATACGTCCCATCCCGCCGGCCTTTTCAAAGTCATCGTCGAGTTCCCCACATCCAGTGACGGATTCCTCTCCGAGACACGATCCGATTTCCTACAGGGATTCACACCCGACTTGAATCGCGATGGGCACACAGGAGATTCGCACCTCCGCGTGACGGAAGTCGATGTCCTCCCCATGAGGTTGCGCGTCGTGTGGGAAGGGGCCTCGGGCGCCGAATCCCTGGAGATGGCGCGCGTTTTTTCGAGACGCTGAAGCCCTACCCTCAATCCACCCGAGGGCGATGGGTCGCCTTGCGGTAGAGCAGATACATCATCCCGAGGAAGGCCGCCATGGAGACCAACTCGACGGGCCGTCCTCCCGAGAGGCCCCGCCACCCCGTGAGGCCCGGCACCTTCATGTTCATGACGAGAAGCACCGCCACGAGAATACCCATGATCGCCTCGCCGGCCACCAGACCCGAGCCGAAGAGAAGGCCTCGATGAATCACCTTCTGCCTGTCCTCTTCCGAGAGTCCCGCCCTGACCGATCGCTTCTCGACGAGTTGATAGATGAAACCACCGAAAAGCATGGGGAAGGTCACGGTCCACGGGAGATACATGCCGACGGCCAAGGGCATGGCATAGAGTCGAAACTTCGCCTTTCTGGGTTCCAGAACCCATGTATCGATGATGATGGCGATGATGCCGACGGCAGCCCCCCAACCCACCATCGTCCATCCGATCTCACCCGTGCCGAAAAGCCCCTCGGTCAGCTTCGCGAAAAGGTTGGCCTGCGGTGCTTTCAGAGCGTCCACGCCTGCCCGGGCAGGTGTTCCGATCCCGTAGGCGTGATGAAGAAGTGAAAGGATGGGAGCGATGATGAACGCCGGGATGATCGTCCCCAGAACCTCGCCCAACTGCAATTTCCTGGGCGTCGCTCCCACGATTTGGCCGATCTTCAGATCCTGGCAGATGTCACCCGACGTGCAGGCTGCGCAGCAGACCACGCCGGCCACACCCAACGTCGCAAGCATTCCAGACGTTCCCGTGTAACCGAGAAGAAGCAGGAGGCCGGCGGTGACGAGGACCGTGCAAATCGTCATCCCGGAAACCGGGCTGTTGGAGGAACCCACGAGCCCCACGATGTAGCTGGCCACCGCCACGAAGAAGAACGCAAGGACGAACATCACCGGCGCCGTCACGGACGTCGTCAAGAGGCTGCCGGTCATGAGGTCGTCGACCACCGCGCTGGCGACGAGTGAGACGAGGAAGAGCGAGATGAGCGTCTTGCCGGAGATACTCCGGTCCGTTCGTAATGCGTCGGGGTCCTCGCCGTGACGAATCCCGTGAACGGCCGTCTTGATTCCCTTGGTGATGCTGCCTCCCACCTTGAGGATGGAGTAGATCCCGGCCACGACCATGGCCCCGATCCCGAAGTAACGGATCTTCTCGTCCCAGACGGCCCATGCGAAGTCCAGGTTGGACTGATCGCCCTGGTCCATGCCCATGCTGAGCAGAGGAATGGCGACCAAGTGCGAAATGGCGCCGCCCAGGAAGATCAGAAGCGAGATCTCCCAGCCCACGATGAAGCCCACGGCCATCAACATGGGAGACACGTCGGTGCCGACCATCACCACGGATTTGCCCATCCGGAAGGCCGTCTCCGCCGTGCCGACGAAAACGCCCACGATCGATTGCAGCGCCTTGAAAAGAGCCCCGAAGCCGAGAGCCGAGAAAATCCCCTTCATCTCCGCTCCGCCCCGATCCCCGGCCTTCAAGACCTCGGCGCAGGCCACGCCCTCCGGATACTTCAGTTCCTTCTGCTCGATGATCATCGCGCGGCGCAGAGGAATCATCATGGTGACGCCCATGAGTCCTCCCGAGAGAGCGATGAGCGTCGTCTCCCAGAACTTGAACTCGGTCCAGAGCCCCGCGACCACGAGGGCGGGGACCGTGAAGATGATGCCGGCCGCCAAACTCTCTCCCGAGCTGGCGATCGTATGCACGATGTTGTTCTCGAGGATCGTCCCTCGTTTCATCAGACCACGAAGGATGCCCATGGAGATCACGCTGGCCGGAATGGCGGCGCTGACGGTCATGCCGGCCTTCAGGCCCACGTACATGTTCGCAGCGCACATGATGACGCTCAGCAACAGTCCCAAGGCGACGGCCTGAAAGGTGAATTCCGGAAGACTCTTTTCCGGAGGAATGTAAGGTTTGATCTCGTCGGACATCTCGCATCTCCTCGAGTGTGCGAATGGAACATTACCAGAGTTGGAGCGACTTGGGAGCGAGTCCGGTCGCGCTTTGGCGCGGCATGCCTTGTGATGTCCGATCAGGAAATCGATCGGAGACCGGAAACTTGGCGCACGTGCATTTCACGCGAAATCTCTTGCGTCATGGGGTCCCCGCCGAAGTCGAAGCCGAGGGGGCCACACTCCGCGACGTGCTGAGGGGAGTCGTTGCGATTCACCCTCGTCTCGAGAGCGACGTCGTCGACCTGGACGCAGAGGGGACGATTGGCGGCGGGTCCACGCTCACCTCCCTCCCATCCACGTGGTCCGCTTCGTCTGAAGGGAGCAGATGTGGAAAAACCCGCGGATCCGTGGATCCGCGGGCTGTTTCAGACTCGAGTCGGGGCGAGTGGATTCGAACCACCGACCTCCGCGTCCCGAACGCGGCGCTCTAACCAGGCTGAGCCACGCCCCGAGTGTGCCGACGAGTATAGGCGAGCCGCCCTCTCGCCCCAAGCGGGCCCCGTTCGGACGCCTGAGGCCCCCTGGAGGGCGTCAGTCGTTGGCCCGGCCCAGGAATTCCCCGGTCTGAGTGGAGATTTTGACCCTCTCTCCGGCGGAGATGTGAGCCGGCACCTTGATCTCGAGACCGGTCTCGACGGTGGCTTTCTTGGAAACCCCGGAGACCGTGTTGCCCTTGGCGGAGGGCTCGGCCTCCGTCACCGTCAACACGACGCTCCCCGGCAGCTCGACGGAGATGGGCTGCCCCTCGTAGAACGTCACGTCGATGATGTCCTCCTCCTTCACGAAATTCATGGCGTCGCCCACGAGATCCGGCTGGAGGTGGTATTGTTCGTAATCCTGGTTGTCCATGAAGACGTAGGTCTCGTCTCCGGCGTCCCGGTACAGGTACTGGCATTTTCTCGTCTCGAGAAAAGCCACCTCGAAGGTGTCTCCGGATCCCGCTCGGATCTGCTTGCTCTGTCCCGTCGACAGGTTCTTGATCCCGAGCCGTATGATGGACCTCAAGTTGCCCGGCGTGTGGTGGTCGTAGTCGGTGACGGTCCACAGACTGCCGTCGATGAGGAGTACATTGCCTTTGCGGATTTCGGTCGCGCGACGCCCCATGTCGAATCCTCCTATGGGATGGAACGGCTCCCCGGCGGGGCCGTGGGAACACGTTACTTCGTGGCCACCGCCGCGGCAACGAGGACACGAAGAGACCCCGTCTCATTCAGGGCTGAAACGGGGTCAAGCCACAAGATAGAGAGGCCCGTTCATTCAGGCTTCATTCATCATAGCCCTTGACCCTCCAGGGTCAAGAAACCTTACAACGGAGGGCCCGCAGGTGGGACACCCCGACTCGTTCGTCCGCCCCCCAACGTCTTTTCTGGCGCTCGCCGTCATCGTCCTGACGCTCTCGGCGTGCATGTCCCGAGACGGCAAGGAGATACGGACAATGGACATGGACCGCGCCCTCGAGGAGGGGATTTCCCGAACTCTGGCCGCGCGAAGGCGGGCGCGGATCTCCCGACTCCGTTATCGACTCCGGCTCCGGGTTGCGCCCACGAGCGCGACGTTTCCGGGGGACGTCACGATCCGGTTCGACCTCAAACGGCCCGACGAGCCCTTGATTCTCGATTTCCGGGGACCATCGGTGGAGAGTCTCTCCGTCAACGGAACGGCGGCCCGTTTCGAGCGCGTCCGCAACCACTTGTCCATCGAGCCTGGCCCGTTCCGCAACGGGGAAAACGTCATCACGATCGCATTCACCGGTTCCGTCGGAGCCGCCGGGCAGGGACTCATTCGCGTCGAGGACAAGAACGACGGCGGCGTCTACGTGTACACCCTGAACGTGCCGGCGGACGGCCATGCGCTCATGCCGATGTTCGACCAACCCGACCTCAAGGGAACCTTCGCTCTGGAGGCGACCGTGCCCGAAGACTGGGAGGTCGTCACCCACACGCGACCGACGACGATAGCAAACAGCGAGGAGGAGACGCGCACGTGGACGTATCCCCCCTCACCGCCGATCTCGACCTATCTGTTCGCCTTCGCGGCGGGCCCCTTCGACCACATCGATGCCGACGCAGGCGGCCGTCCCATGACCTTTTATTTCCGGGACAGCCAGCGGAGCTTGGCGGAGAAGCACGCGGCCGACATCTTCAAGGATCATCGCAAGGCCTTGTCCTTCTTCGAGGACTACTTCGGCATCGACTATCCTTTCCCCAAGTTCGACTTCGTCTGCGTCCCGGACTTTCCCTTCAGCGGCATGGAACACCCGGGATGCATCTTCTACGGGGAGACTCCGGTCCTGCTCAGAGGGTTGACGACGCAACTTCAAAGAACACGCCGCGCGGATCTCATCGCCCACGAGACCGCCCACCAGTGGTTCGGCGATCTCGTCACGATGCCCTGGTTCGACGACGTCTGGTTGAAAGAGGGTTTTGCGACCTTGATGGCCCATCTGGCCGTGGCCGACGCCATGCCGGGCATCGACCATGACCGCGCCTTCTTCCTCCGCAATCAACCCGCGGCCCTGGACGTCGATACGACCCCTGGAGCGACGCCGATCCGCCAGCCCCTTCCCAACCTGTTGGATGCCAAGTCCCAATACGGACCGATCATCTACCGGAAAGCGCCCGCCGTCCTCCGCCAACTCATGCTTCAGATCGGAGAGGAAGCGTTTCGCAGCGGCGTTCGACTCTTCCTGAATCACCATGCGTTCGGCGTCGGCGACTGGCTGGCCTTGAAGCAGGACTTTGAAGTCGCCACCGGGACCCCCGGTTCCCTCGACAGGTGGAGCCAAGCGTGGATCGCTTCCCCAGGGGTGCCTCGCGTGCGCGCGGAGGTCCACGGGAAGAGCGTCCGTATCCGTCAGACTCCGCCTCCGGGCGCAAAGCGCCACTGGCCCATTTCCGCCCGGCTCGTTCCGCTCGGCCCGGACGACGACACCACCAGCGTCCCCTACGCCCTGGAGGGCAAGACCACGGAAGTTTCCCTGGATCTGGCCTCCAAGGCGCCTCCTCACCTGTTTCCCAACGCGCGGGGGCTGGCCTACCTGGACGCCCGGCTCTCGCCCAAGGACCAACGTTGGGCCGTCGACGATCGCAACCCCATCCCCGACGGGTTCTCGCGCGTCCTCGTGCTCGAGGCCCTCTGGGGCGACTTGCAGGACGACACCCTTGCTCCGGAAACCTGGGCCCGTGCGGTTCTCCGCGACCTCGGGACGGAGCGCGATCTCAGGACCCGCGCCCTGCTCGCCTCCCAACTGCGCACCGTGTTGGCGCGTTATCTGGATGGCGATGTGAGAGACGCCCTTGCCGCCCAATGGGAGAGGCACCTCCTCGAGGTCATGAGGAATGGGGCGCTTCCCCGCGACCTACGTCTCCAATCGCTCCGCGCCTTCGAATCCGCGGCGAGAACCGGCCCCGGACGCGACGTTCTGGCCGGCATGGTTTCCGGCCAGTCCCCCGCGGACGATCTCGACGTGGCCTTACGGGACCGATGGAGAGCGCTGCAACGGTTGTCTCTCCTCGGCGACGGGCGCACCTCGCGGCTCCTGGCGTCCCTCGCCGCGGAGGACACGAGCGAGGATGCGACTCGCCAGGCGTTCCTTGTCGAGGTAGCGCGAAGCGAGGGCTCCCAAGCCGACGCGCTTTTCGCCCGATTCTTCGAGGACCCGTCCCTTCCCGAACGCTGGGTCCAGAACGGCGCCCCCCTGTTTTTCTCCTCGGAAAGGAAGGATCGGGGAGACCGGTTCCTGGGGGACGCCCTCTCGAGGCTTCGATGGATCAAACTTCACAGGAAGATCTTCTTCCTCCCTGCCTGGATCGATGCCGTTGTGCGCGGACGATTGGACGCAGCGGCGCTCTCGAAAGTCGAAAGCGTTTTGCAGACCGGGCACCTCCCCCCGGACGTCCACAAGAAACTCCAAGTCGCCGCCGAGCACCTGCGACGGACCGTGGCGATCCGGATGAGGTGAGGGAGACCCCGGCCGCACCCGTCATTTCCCTGGACGATCCCGCCGTCATGTGGTGAGATCGGCCCATGACATGCACGACCCCCTGGGATGGCTGGCCCGCCGTCGTTTTGACGGGCGAGCACTTCGAAACGGTCTTTGCGAAAACCGCTCACGGACTCGTCCGCGGCCCATCCCGATTTCCCGTGATGGGAGTCGTCGATCGACTCGCGGCCGGCAAGGATGCGGGAGAGAGTCTCGACGGACATTTTCGAAACATTCCCATCAGGGACTCGTTGGACGCGTTTCGAGGCCTTCACAGCCCCGAGCCGCGCATGTGCATCGTCGGGGTCGCGACGGCGGGTGGGCGCCTGCCCGACGACCTTCGGCAGGTCCTCATCCAGGCGGCCCGCAGGGGGATGGTCCTCGTCAACGGCCTGCACGAGTTCTTGTGCACCGACGAAGAGATCCGCGCCGCCGCCGACGTGGGCGGGGCGACGATCGTGGATCTGCGCAGCCCCAAGCCCTTCCATGAACTCTCGTTTTGGACCGGGGAGGTCTTGAAGCTGAACATCCCCCGCGTGGCCGTGCTGGGAACCGACTGCGCCCTCGGAAAACGGACGACGATGATGCTCCTGGCCGAGTCTCTCGAGGACGCGAAGACAATCGTCGGCAAGGTGTCGACCGGCCAGACGGGTTTCCTCCAAGGCGTCGAGCACGGATTCATCCTCGACGCGACGCCGAACGATTTCGTTTCCGGCGAGTTGGAGCGCGCGATCCTCGGCGCGGCGCGCGACCTGGCCCCGGACCTGATTCTCGTCGAGGGGCAATCCAGCCTCCACAACCCGAGCGGGCCCTGCGGCGCCGAATTCATCCTGTCGGGCGGCGTCACTCACGTGATCCTGCAGCATGCTCCCCATCGCGTCTTCTTCGAGGGGTTCGAGGAGGAAGGCTTCGCCATCCCTCCCGTCGAGGAAGAAATTCGCCTGATCGAGATGCTGGGAGCTCGCGTCCATGCGCTCACCCTGAACGAAGAAGGCCTCGACGACGCCGAAGCCGCGCGTCGAGAATTGGCCGAGACGGCGGGGCGCCCAGTTTTCCGCCCGCTGGCGGGAGAGTGCGACCAACTCGCACGGTATCTCATGGAGGCGATTCGAACATGAAGCTTCGCGGCGTCGAAACCTGGCGCGAGTCCGTCCCGCTCACCCGGCCTTACACCCTCTCACGCGCCACCTACGACCACGTGGACCTCTTCTTCGTCCGCATCACGACGGAGGGGGGGCTGGCGGGCTTCGGGTCGGCCTCCCCGGCGGAGGACGTGACGGGCGAGACGCCGGAAGCCTGCGAGAAAGGCCTGGGCGCGCTCGCTGCACACGATTGGGCCGGGACCGAAGCCTTCGCCCTGGGGGAGCGGCTGCTGGACCTCGACGGGGTCGCGGACACGCCCCCCGCCGCCCGCGCCGCTTTCGACATGGCCCTGCATGATCTGGCGGCTCGTGCCCTCGGCATTCCCTTGGTCGGTCTCTGGGGGCAGGTTCACGCCTCGCTCCCCACCTCGATCACCATCGGCATCAAGAGTCCGGCGGACACCGTCGAGGAGGCACGCGAGTATCGAGATCGAGGCTTCCGTCACCTGAAGATCAAGCTGGGTCGTGACATCGACGAGGACCTGGAGCGGCTCCACCGTGTCCGCGAAGAGATGGGGACCGACGCGGCCATTCGTGTGGATGCCAACGAGGGCTACGATGCCGCGGCCTTGCGGCGCATCCTGGAAGCGACGCGATCCCTCGATCTGGAATTCGTCGAGCAACCCTTTCCCCGCGGCGAGGAGGACATGCTCAACGGCCTCACCCCCGACGAGCGCGCCCTCATCGGTCTGGACGAAAGCGTCCACGATCCCGACGACGCGTGGAGTCGGCGAGAGACAAAGGTCGGCGGGTGGATCGTCAAGCTCATGAAGTGCGGCGGTCTCGGTCCCGCCAGGCGCATCGCGGACCTCGCCCGATTCCGCCGCAACTGGCTCATGTGGGGCTGCATGGATGAGAGCCGACTCTCGATCGCGGCGGCCCTGCACGTCGCCCTGTCGTGCCCCGCCACCCGCTACCTGGACCTGGACGGCCACCTCGACCTCGCCAGCGACCCTTTCCAAGGAGGCTTCGTCCTCGAAGAGGGCTGCCTTGCCCTCACGTCGGCGCCCGGTCTGGGCTGTCAGCCGGCTTAGCGCGCCGACGCGATGTCACTGGGAGGCGAGAGCGAACCCGATGAGCTTGTAGAGAAGCCGCGCCGCCACATTGGCGTCCCAGCGGTCGCGGCTTGCCCCGACTTCGACGACGTCGAATCCGATGAGAGTCCGCCCCGAGTGGACCACTTCCGCGAGAAGGTGGACGAACTCGGGGAAGTCGAGACCGCCGGGGACGGGCGTCCCGGTATGGGGACAAAGCTTGGGGTCCAATCCGTCCACGTCCAGGGAAACGTAGACCTTGTCGGGGAGCTGCTGAACGATGGCGTGAACGACATTTCGGAAACTCACGCCCTCGAAAACCGCTCGCCGCATCTCCTGGTCATAGTGGGCGATGATCCGCCGATCAGAGTCCTCGACGTAGCGCTGCTCCGTCTCACAAAAGTCGCGGACGCCGACCTGGACGATGCGCTCCACCTGAGGAATGCTCTCGGCAACGTTGTACATGATCGAAGCATGGGACCAACGAAAGCCTTCGAAGGCGGGCCGGAGATCATGGTGGGCGTCGAGATGAAGAATCCCGAAGGCGTCGTGGCGCGCGGCGAGGGCTTCGATGAGCCCAAAGGAGACGGAATGGTCTCCGCCGAGAACGCCCACGAGTTTGTCGTCGGCCAGGGATTTCGAAGCGGTGCGATGCACGAAAGCGTTCAGACGCGCACCCGCCTTGTCGATCCTCTCCAGAAGCTTGGGGCTGGCTGCTCTGCGGGCTCGATTCACGAGTAAGGAAGTTTCCTCGCTCAGACGGCGCATCGCCGACGACTGAGGCAGGAGCTGAATCCCGGCCTCGTAGGGCCGTCCCGTGTCGGCATCGAACAGGTCCAACTGTTTGGAAGCCTCCAGGACCTCCTTGGGGGCCTTTGCGGTCCCCTTGCCGGAGGAGACGGTGGCCTCCCACGGCACGGGGAGGATGTGGACGCGCGCCGCCTTCGCGGTCGTGCGCAGTCCGAAGAGGCCGCTACCCGGCAGCGCCGGGGCCTCGGGATCGAAGGGGGGAAGCGAGACCTTCTTCCGGTCAGTCTTCTGCTTCTTCGATGTCGACGTCTTGGCTGCGGCCTTCTTCGGCTTCGTCGTCTTCTTCTTGGCAGGGCTCATGAGGATCGTCTCCAGGCCGGCGGGTAGCCGTGGTGTCCCATCGCGCTGCGCCAAAGGCGAGCCACCACGGGCCATGAGTGCCGGAAGTTGATGTCGCGGTACGGATGATCGGGGGGGAGGAATTCCAGCAACCGACGATGCGCCGCGGGAAGCGCGTGGTAGGGCATATCCGCCAACCAGTGGTGGAGGCCGTGATATCGGAGCCCGACGGGATACACCATCTCGGTGATGATCGGACGCCCTTCGACGTTGACCGAATCCAAAAGCTGCTCCATCACGGTCAGCTCTTTGCCGTCATTCTCGTAGCGATGAGCCGTCAGGGTTCGGAACTGATTGATGAGAGCGACCAACGTCGCCGTCGCATACCAGACGTAGAGAACTCTCGTGGGCCAAACGCCCGTGACCATGAGCCGCGCCGTCGACCAGATCGCCGCGCACAGGAGGCCCTCCATGGCGAACCAGCCCCATCGGGCCCGCCCCTTGGGGAATTCACGTCGATAGGCCGGGTTCACGACGAGAGCCGAGAGGCGCTCGACGACGAGCCTTCTCAGGGGAGGGATCAACCATGACAACGGGCTGAGAATTCCGTAGCGCACGAGGAGCAACAGGGGAACGAACGGCATCTCGAGCAAGAAGAGAACGACGGCGCCGCGCCCCATGGACGCGAGCGGGAGGTATTCGGGATCGCCCACGGTGCCGTAGAGGTGGCGTTTGTGGTGATCGGTGTGGGTGCCCACGTACATGAACGACGGCAGCAGCATCGGAAGGCCGACGATGAGGTTCCAGGCGACGGTGAACCCCGGAAGAACGCCCCGACGGAAATGAGAGATCTCGTGGATGAACAGGGCTGCACGCAGAAACGCCACGGCCGCAACGACGACGAGAAGAACCGTCAGAACATCGAAACCCGTCGGCCGGGCGGCGGCGAAGACGAGAGCGCTCCAACCCACGGCGGCACTGAGGAGCATGTCCGCCCAATAGATGAATGCCGACCGGGGGAAGAGGTCCTCGAGGGCCTTCCGAATCTCGGCCATGTTGGGGGTGGCGACGGTGGTTCCGGCACTCACTTCACATCCTCGAAAAGACCCTGCACCTCCTCGCGCAGTCGATCGACCTCCAAGCCCTTCCCGATGAAGACGAGTCGGCTAGGCCCCGAAAGCCCCGACTCCTGCCAGAACTCGACGCGCCCGCCCACGACGTGGAAGATCAAGCGTCCGGGCTCGCCGTCCAGCTTGACGATGCCCTTGGCACGATAGACCTCGCTCGGGAGGAACTCCAGGAACTCCTCGAAGGCGAGACGAATTGTCCCGGCCTCCCCCATGTCGAGGGAGAGCGTCTCGAACCCATGACCGGTGTGGTGGGCGTGAGAATCCGTCGGCGTCGACCGAGACGGAGAGGACCCCAGATCCGCGGCGCGGGTGTCGAGGAGAAAGTCGAGAAATCCCTCGTCGGCGGCGTCGAGGATACGCACATGGGGCGCGCGCTCCCGAATGAGGTTCCGAATCCGCTCGACATCCTCCGGGGAAGCCAAGTCCGTTTTCGTGAGCACGCAGAGATCGGCGCGGCGGATTTGGAGGTCCGGCTCGTCCGCTTCCTCCATGGCCTTCTCCAGATGCACGACGTCGACGAGGGTCACGAGGGCGTCCAAGCGGAACCTCTCACCCAGTTCGGCCCGGGTGACGGCATGACCGATGGGCAACGGGTCGGCGATCCCCGTGGTCTCGATCATCACTTGGTCGAGATCGGGCTCCTTGCCGATTTCCGCGAGCGTGGTGACCAGATCCTCGTTGAGGGCGCAGCAAAGGCAACCGTTGTCCAGTTCCACGAAGGCCTCTCCCCCCTCGATGAGGCTGCCGTCCAGGCCGATTTCGCCGAGTTCGTTCACGATGACGGCCAGTCGGCGGCCGTGGTTCTCGTGGAGCAGTCGATTCAGAAGGGTGGTCTTTCCGGAGCCGAGAAAGCCGCCCAGGATGGTCACAGGGACGGGTTCGGGCAGGAACGAGGAGTGTTCGCGCGATGTGTTCACGGGCGATTCTATCCGCGGAGGGGGGGGCGGACCCATGGCCCGTCCCCGAACCGTTGGAATTTCCATAGGGAAGGGTTACTTTTCCATCCCGAGACTCAAGGAGATTCAAAGATGTATGATGAAGCCATGGTGGCGCCGATGCGGGCCGAAGTGACGGCGTTGGGCGTCAAGGAGTGTCGCAGCCCCGAAGAGGTGGATGCGGAGCTCAAGGACTTCAAGGGCTCGGCCCTCATCTTCGTGAATTCCGTCTGCGGCTGCGCCGCCGGCGGGGCGCGCCACGCCGTCCTGGAGGCGTCGTCCCACGGC
>CAZLGG010000103.1:0-14210 GCA_964559135.1 uncultured Planctomycetia bacterium | reverse complement strand
GAGCTCCAGGACTTCGCCGCCGGCCTCGACGCCGAGGACCGAGAATTGGAAGAACTCGCCAACGCCTTGGAGCTACCGCCGTCCGAGGAAGAGTTCTTCCAGACCGGTTCCGAAGAGGAGGTCGAAGCCACGGAGACAGAAGCCGACGCCCCCGCTCCCGTCTTTGCCAGCGCATTCGGTCCGCCCACCTGGGCCCACGAGGATGAACCCCTCGAGGAGGAGGAGGTCGAGAGCGACGCCGATCTCGAGGAGTACGCCGAGGGCGACCTCGAAGAGGACGAGTTCGAAGAGGATCAAGAGGAGGACACCGACGAGGTCGTGGAACTCTCCGCGGAGGAGGGCGAACTCGACGAAGTCCTCGAGCTCGCCGCCGAAGCCGATTTCGAGGAAGATCTCGAGGACGATGCGTCGGAGGATCTGGGGGCCGCTTGGTCCGAACTCGAAGACGAGACTCCGAACCCCGAGGACGAGGATTGGACACTCGAAGAGCGCGACGACGCCGAGGACGACGGCGAGCCCTCAGCCATCCAGTCCCATCTGTTCGAAGACGAAGAGGATGTGGAATTCCTCGACTCTCGGTCCGGCGCCACGGAGGCGGAATCGACGGCGGAGAGCCCCAGGCGGAGCGACACGTCGGATTCACCGGACGAGGAGACCCCGCCTCTCCGCGCTCGCCAAGACGAGCTCGACTGGGCCCCCTGGGACGAGACGCCCCAATGGAGTTCCGTCCCCCCCACGCGCAGTGAAGCCCGCGGAGCCCCCGCCTCTGGCCCCGGAGCCATCCCCGTCTATGATCAAGCCGTGGAACTTTGTCTGGAGCGGGATGCATGCAGCGTGTCGCTTCTTCAGCGGGAACTCGGTTTGGACTTCCGAACCTCTGCGTCTCTCATCGAACGGATGGAGGCTGAGGGGCTGGTGGGCCCCTATCGAGGGACCGGACGCCGGGAGATTCTAGGGAGCCTTGAAGAATGGAGACGTCGACCCGCTCCGTGAACCGACGCGTCGCCGTCATCAGCTTGGGGTGCCCCAAGAATCTGGTGGACTCCGAAAGCTTGGTCAGCCAGTTCCTCTCGCAGGGTCTGGACATGGTCCAGGACCCTGCCGACGCCGATCTGGTTCTCGTCAACACGTGCGGCTTTCTGGGCTCAGCGCGCAGGGAATCCCTGGACGCTCTCAAGGAGGTCACACGTCTCAAGGATGAGGGGCGTGTGCAGGCCGTCTTCGTTGCGGGTTGTATGGTCGGCAACTATGGGGACGTGATCCGCTCGGAGGTCCCGGGCGTCGATCGCCTCCTCGACTTCTCCGACTATGACCGGTTGGGCATCCTTGTCGACGAGCACCTCCCGCCCTCGGGAGGAGAATCCGGATTCACGGTTCCCGGCCGGCATGTCCAGGCTCGGCTGACGCCTGCGCACTTCGCCTACCTCAAGATTTCCGAAGGCTGCAACCACACCTGTAGCTTCTGCGTGATCCCGAGTATCCGAGGGCGCATGAAGAGCGTCCCCCTCGACGAGCTCGTCGAGCGAGCGAAACGCCTCGTGGGCTGTGGCGCCAAGGAACTCAACCTCATCGCCCAGGACTCGACGATGTACGGAGTCGATCTCTATGGAGAGTTCCGCATCGTGGACTTGATCGACCGCCTTTCGGCCATCGCGGGCTTGGCCTGGATCCGCCTCCTCTACGCCTATCCCACCGAGGTGTCGGAGGACCTCATCGATCGGCTATCCGCCGACGGCACTCCGGTCCTGCCCTACATCGACGTCCCGCTTCAGCACGCATCCGACCGCATGCTTCGGCTGATGAATCGCAAGACCAAGGCGTCGGACGTCGAGACGCTCCTGAAACGCCTTCGGGCGAGAGACTCCGAGATCACGGTCCGCACCACCATGATCGTCGGGTTCCCCGGTGAAACGGAAGAGGACTTCGCGGAGCTTCTGGATTTCGTAGCTCGCAGTCGATTCGACCGGCTGGGAGCCTTCATCTGGTCTCCCGAGGAAGGCAGCGCGGCGTGGGACCTGAGCGATCACGTGCCGGAGGACGTGAAGCAGGAACGACTCGGCCGACTGATGGCCCTCCAGGAGAAGATCTCGCTCGAGAAACAGACGGCGCTGATCGGGAGGGAGATCGACGTCCTCGTGGACCGTCCCCTCGACGATGGGAAGGGCGTGCAGGGCCGCTCCCGGCGGGATGCTCCCGAAGTCGACGGCACGGTGGTGATCCGGGGCGGCACTGCGGCACCGGGTGAGATCGTTCGGGCCCGGGTGACGGCCGCGGGAGCTCATGACCTCGAAGCGGAAAGGCTCTGAGTGCCGATCCTTCGCACCCCGATTCCGATGGGACTCGGTGCTGGACCTCTGGAAACCTGGAAGGCATGCCCGCCTTCCCTTAGGCTGGCGACGTGAGCATGCCCCGATTCAACCTCGCAAACAGGATCACGTTGATCCGGCTTCTCTTCGCCCTCGTGGCGCTCGTCTTTCTGACCATCATCCAGGAGTCGATTGCCTTTCCCTTGGCTCGCTCCACCACGGCCTGGGTGTGCATCACGTTCTTCATTCTCGCGACCGCTCTCGACGGTTTGGATGGTTACATCGCCCGCAGGGACAACACCGTGACGGCCTTCGGACGCATCGCCGACCCCTTCGTGGACAAGGCCGTGGTCGGCGGTAGCCTCATTTATCTCGCCGTGATCCCCGAGACGGCCGCCTACCTCAGACCCTGGATGGTCGCGGCCATCCTCATCCGGGAATTCCTCGTCAACGGTATTCGCGGTTACATGGAGAGTCAGGGCATCCAATTCGCCGCCGTCATGACCGGAAAAGTCAAGATGGTGCTCCAGAGTCTCCTCGTGGGATTTCTCATGGGCGTCATCGCTTTCCAACCCGAGGTGCCCTGGTGGGTTCACTTCACGTCCGTGATCCTCGTCTGGTCCACCGTGGCCCTGACGCTGTATTCGGGTTTCGTCTACGTCCAGCGCGCCGCCCGCAACCTGGGCTCGTCCGACATCTGAGATGCGACGCACGGCCCTTCTCCTCGGCAGCTACTTCGGCGCAGGCTATCTTCCGCGTTGCCCGGGCACTTTCGGCAGCCTTGCCGCCGTCCTCACCCTCGCCCTCCTCCCCCTCGCTCATTACACTCTCGCGGTTGCAGTTCTCGCCCTCCTCGCGACGGTTGCCGGGCCTCCCCTCGCCGATGTCATGATTCGATCGACGGGCGTCAAGGACCCCCAGACCTTCGTTCTGGACGAAGCTGCAGGGGTCTGGATCGCTGCTCTCCGGTTCTCGGGCCCCCACTTCGACGACCTGGTGGCTGCCTTTTTACTTTTTCGACTCTTCGATATCTGGAAGCCCTGGCCCGTCGCTCGACTCGAAAGATTGCCGGGAGGATTCGGCGTGGTCTATGATGACGTCGCAGCGGGGGTCCTCGCCCTGGCTGCCGGATGTGGGATCAAAGCTCTCTTCCTCTGAAGGAGACGACCCGGACACTCATGGCCAAGAAACCAACGACGCGCCGTCGCACAAGCTCTTCCCAGGGTGAAGTCCACCGACCCGCCCGGCACCGAGGGCTCGGTATCGCGCTGAAGTTCGCCATCCCGATCAGCCTCTTCATCGCCGCTCTCGTCAGCAGCTTGGGATGGATCCTCTACGACCACGTCGAAACCGCCCTCAACGAGGACATCGATCGAGCAGGTGTCTTCGCCGCCAAGGCGCTCGCCGCACCCGATTGGGCCATCGCCGACAACACGAAGCGCCTCCGCGGCATGTTGACGGACAAGGTCGAAGAGGTCGCGATTTGGGAGTTGCGGGGGAACAAGGTCGCCCTCGTCGCCACGGCGACCGGAGCCAAAGCGCTCCCCATCACGCGCTACAAGGGTTCGCGCAACCTCGACGATGTCCTCGTCGAACGGGGCCTCATCGAAACCAAGAACGACCGCAAGGTGACCTATCGGTCATTCCGACACGCCATCACGAACCCGGAAAACGACCGGGAGGCCATCGGCTTCGTCCAGGTCTTCCTTTCGGAGGAAGCCATCGAGAACGACCTGAACGCCATTTCTCGATTCATCATCGTCTTTTGCCTTTTGGGCATCACCCTCGGCATAGCGCTTTGCTTTTTTGTCGCGGGCCGCATCACCACGCCGATCAAAGCGCTCATCTCCGACATCAGCGAGGTGGCACGGGGTCGTCTCGATCATCGTACGCGCGTTCGCACCCGCGATGAGGTGGGCGTCCTCGCGAATGCCTTCAATGAGATGACGCAAGGACTCGAGGACGGCATGCGCGCCAAGAAGGACCTGAGTTCGAAGGAACACCAGGAGCACATCGCGCAGGAGATTCAGGAGAAGCTCTTCCCCAAGACTCTCCCCGATCTTTCAGGCATGACGCTGGACGCCGTTTTCGAATCGGGGCACCAGATCTCGGGCGATCTCTTCGACGTCCTACCTCTGGGAGAAAATCGGACGGGGATGCTTCTCATGACCGCCAGCGGTCACGGAGTTCCCGCGGCAATCATCCTCGCGATGGCGCGGAGCGTCTATCGCGCTGTCGCGCTGGACTTCAAGGACTCTCCCGCCGGGGCCTTGAAGCGCATCAATGCCCTTTTCTCGCCGGATCTTCGGCGGGGCATGTATGTCACGGCCATCTACGCGATCGTGGACGCAGAGACGGGAATGCTTCGAGTGGCTTCCGCGGGACACAAGATGCCCATGCTCCACTATGTCCGTGCGAGGGACTCGCTCTCGCGCGTCCATCCGGGCGGAATCGCGATGGGACTGGATACCGGTCCGATTTTCGACCGGAGCCTCCAGGAAGCCGAAGTGCAAGGCGTGGCCGGGGACGAGTTCGTGCTCTCCACGAGCGGGATACTCGACTTCCGGCTCTCCGGTGGAGAGCCTCTGGGAGAACAGAGATTCTTCAAGGCCGTGTTCTCGACGGCCAAAAGCGGGACCTCGCGATTGGCCCATCAGGTCCTCGCCCGGATTCAGGCCCACGCCGACGACGAACCCGAGGATGTCGACATCACGATCGTCAGCCTTCGGATCGGCGCCGAGGACTGAGCCATGCGCATCGCGGAGTTTCAACGTCTCATCGAGGACACCTACGGCGCGAAAGACAAGAAGCGCGGCATGGAGGGGACCTTCCTGTGGTTCGTCGAAGAGATCGGCGAATTGGCTCGAGCCATGAAGGGCTCCGACCCTGAGAACCTCCGTGAGGAATTTGCGGACGTCCTCGCGTGGCTCGCGACGCTGGCCAGCATTTGCGATGTCGAACTCGGAGACGTCGTCGAGAAGTACACACGAGGATGCCCCAAGTGTGACGTCGTGCCGTGCGTCTGCGACGAGCCCCACCGCTTTCGCTCCGCCGAGCCATGACGGTGTTCATCGCCGACGTCGCCGTTCCGCTGCCCCTTCCGCACGCCTTCAGCTACGTCATCCCCGAAGACATCCGTGAGCGCGTCGTCCCCGGTATCCGGGTACGCGTCCCATTCGGACCGCGACAGCTCGTGGGCTATGTCGTCGCCGTGAAGGCCGGCAAGGACGCGGAGGACTTGAAAGCGATTCGATCCGTCGTCGACGATGAGCCCCTCCTCGGCCCGATTCTCATGGAGCTTGCCACAAGAATCGCAAAGCGGTATTTCTGCGGCCCTGGTGAAGTCCTCGCCGCCATGCTGCCGTCGGGAGTCCGCCGCAGCGCCCAGTCCCGACGGACGGCCATCGTCCGCCCCATCCCGGGCGTCGCGGAAGCCTATCTCGAGCAGAACAAGGAGAAAAAGTCGGCACGACCCCGGCTTGCCGTCATCGAGGCCCTGCTCGCCGAGCCTCGGGGGGTCCCTCGTCGCGCGCTCGAGTCCAGGCTTGGAGTGAGCGCCTCTCCGATCCGCACACTCGTCAAGAACGGCATTCTCGAACTCCACTACCGCGAGGAGCGAGACGATCCGTTCGCCCGACTCGACACGACGACGACCACGGCACCCGATCCGACGCCGGACCAGAGGAAGGCGATGGATGCCATCGCCGAAGCCCTGCACGGGGAAGCCGCCGAGACGTTTCTTCTTCACGGCGTGACCGGCAGCGGGAAAACCGAGGTCTATCTTGCGGCGCTGGCGACCTGCCTCGAGATGGGTCAGGGAGCCATCGTCCTCGTCCCAGAGATCTCTCTCACCCCCCAGACGGTCGAGAGGTTTCAAGCGCGTTTCGGCGAGGTCGCGGTGCTCCACAGCCGGCTCAGCGACTCCGAGCGCGCAGCTCAGTGGCGCGATATCAAGTCCGGACACAAGCGCATCGCCATCGGGCCGCGCAGCGCCATTTTCGCACCGGTTGAACCCCTTGGGCTCGTCATCATCGACGAGGAACACGAGAACACGTTCAAACAACAGAACAGTCCACGGTACCACGCGCGGGCGGTGGCGCTCATGCGCGCGGAAGCGGAAAACGCGGTTGTCGTCCTTGGGTCGGCGACGCCGAGCCTCGAGGCGTGGGAAGCGGCAAGACGAGGTCGTATTCGCCTGTTGAGCATGCCTCGCCGCGTCAGTCGCAGACCTCTGCCGAAGGTCAGCCTCATCGACATGCGTGTCCAAAAACCGCGAGGACCTGGTGGTGTCTTCTCTCCGCTGCTGGCCTCCCTCATCGGGCGCGCCTTGGATCGCAAGGAGCAAACATTGCTCTTTTTGAATCGCCGCGGCTACCACACCACGATCCTCTGTACCGGCTGCGAGGAGCCCCTCACGTGCCGCGATTGCGACATCCCCATGACTTTTTACAAGGCGCCGGGACACCTTCTGTGTCACTACTGCGGGCGAACGTCGGCGCCTCCGACACGCTGCCCTGCGTGCGGCCACACCTGCATCCGTTTCACGGGATTCGGCACTGAACTCGTAGAGCATGCGGCACGGAACCTCTTCCCCCACGCTCGCGTCGCACGCATGGACAGCGAGGCGATGAAGGCTCGCGACGCACATATCGACCTATTCAGCAAGATCCGTTCCCTGGAGATCGATATTCTGGTCGGCACCCAAATGGCGGCCAAGGGGCTAGACTTTCCCGGGATCACGCTGATCGGCGTCGTCGCCGCCGACACGTCTCTCCTCATTCCCGACTTCCGCTCCGCCGAGCGAACGTTTCAACTCGTCACCCAGGTTGCGGGGCGGTCGGGACGGGGCGCCAAGGAGGGCCGCGTCCTGGTCCAAACCTACTCACCCGATCACTACGCCTATCAGGCCGCATTGGAACACGACTACGAGGGATTTGCGGAGAAGGAACTCGTTCACCGCCGAGAGGCCCGCTACCCGCCCTTCGGAAGCCTCTTGCGGATCGTCATTCAAGGAGAAGATGAAAAAGCGGTCCGCCATCGCTCGGGCGTTATCGCTGATGCGCTTCGGATGGGAGCCGCGGGGTTGGGCATCACCATGCTCGGGCCCTCGCCGTGCCCGCTCTCGCGGATCAAACGCCTCTTCCGCTATCATCTGGTCTTTCGCGCGGATCGAGGGCGCGACCTGGAAGAACTGATTCCTCGGGGCGACCGACTCTTCAACACGACGAAGAAGTCTCAGGTCCTCATCGACCGCGACCCCACATCGATGATGTGACGGCTCAGGCGTTCTCCCTCCAGTAGTTCTTCCACTCGTGTTTCAGACGAGGGATCTTCTGGCCGGTGATCGTCTGGAGCGCCTTGTGGATCGCTTTCGAAACATCATTGTTCGGGTCGTCCAGGTGATCGATGAGCGCGGGCACGGCCGCACGACTTCCGATGCGTCCGAGAGCATAGGCGCTCCGGATACGAACGAGAGCCTTCCGATCGTCCAAGCCTTTGACGAGAAACGGGACGGCATCCGGTTCGCCGAGGGCGCCCAACGCCACGGCGGCGTGGAGTCGAACCCCGGCGTCCTCATCCTCCATGGCGGATGTCAGGGGCAAGAAGAGGTCCTTGTCGGCGGGCGTCACCGCATGGGCGAGAACCATGGCAGCGTTGCTCCGGATGTCGGCGACGCTGTGGCCGAGCAGGGAGGCCACGGGTGCGGCGGGCACCTCGACTCCCGACAAGGACAACCTCCACAGCGAGAGCAACGAGGCCAGGACGACGTCCTGGAAGGGGTCCTTCAAAGCACCGATGAGGACCGGCACGACCTCTTCCTTACCGCTGAATCCGAGAGCCGCCGCAGCCACTTTGCGAAAACGAGGGCTGCTCATCTGGGCGTCGCGCTCGATCTGCCGCAGATGGTTATTGACGTACTGTTCCAGGTGGGTGGCCAATCCATCGGCCTTCGAAAACTCCTGCTGTTGGTAGGCCAGGAACCACTGGTCGACGGATCGTTCCAGTTGGAGTCGGCGTTCCGTCGCTTCGCGCTCGGATTCAGGCGGAAGACCTTCGGTCGTGACCGCGGTGCGCTCCATGGTTCCGTCGCCCTCCGAGGAGTCCGACGCGGTCTCGGCGCAAGCGGCAAGCATGAGCGCCAAAAGAAGGCCAGTAAGAATCCGATTCATAGCGACGTATCCTCCCATTCCGGGACGCGGGGCTCCAAAACAGCGGCGTTTCATGACGATTCCGCAGCCTGGACGATCACCGTGACCAATAATTCCATCACTCTGAGGCCACCTGCAAGAGGCGAGACGGGAGAGGGGCGGGACGCCCACCCTTCAAGCACGCCAGCCACACCCAACCTTCTGCGCGCGGCTCTCCCGTCGCAGCGTCGAAGATTCTGCTGTCGATTCGGAGCCTCACCTTCCGAACCTCCGTCACGCGCGAGGCCACACTCAGCAGGTCATCATAATGCGCCGGGGCTTGGTAGCGGACATGGGCCTCGATCACCGGCATGATGACGCCCTCCTCCTCCTCGAGCACGGCGTACGGACAACCCAGGGTTCTCATGAGTTCGGTCCGTCCCACTTCGAAAAAGGCGAGATAGTTGGCGTAATAGACGACACCGGCCTTGTCCGTGTCGGCGTAGCGAACCCGAAGCTGGGTGACATGTTCCGACAAGCGCGGACTCCTTCCCGACCCCACCTCCCCGTGACCTCGCGCCATCTCGACGGAGTCCGCAGGACTGGCGGCGTCGCATGGACGAGACGACCCCATCCCCTTCGGCCCGAGTATAGATGAGCCCCCCGCCGCGGAAAAGACGCCACGGGCTTGTTCTTGGAGAACTCTCGGGCAATGGAGGGTGAAACGCTCCGACCCGACTTCTTGCCGCCAACCATTCCGTTCCGTATCGTCTCCCGTCGACGAGACATGGTCCAGGGGAGCCCCTTTGCAGAATCCGATCCTGATCATCGCTGTACCCTTGGTGCTCGTCATGGCCCTCAGGTTCTTCACGACGACGACCGCCCTCGAACGCCGCACGGTCATCCTCGCCTGGTTGATCCCCGGAGCCGGACACTTCCTCGTAGGGCAGCGCAAACGAGGAATCATCCTCGGAGCCCTCGTCATCGTCACATTCCTTTTCGGAATGTTTCTCTCCGACTTCCGCAACATCTCGCCTTTCGACCGTCACCCGATTTGGGCGGTTGCGCATCTGTTTGGTGGCCTCGTCTCCATGCTCGCGGCGTTCTTCACGCGTCATCTCTACATCGAGGAGATGAATCCGTTCTACGACGTCGGCTGCCTGTATTCAGGCGTCGCGGCTCTGCTCAATATCATCGTGGCGGTCGATGCCTACGACTTCGCCCACGAACGCTCCGAGGCCCCGGCCGGGGAGACCGCCGAATGACGCTTTGGCAGAGTCTCTTCTTATTCCTCCCCCTCTGCCTCGTGATCTCGATCATCACGTGCACGCCCGGGCGACGCGATTTCCGCGAGATATGGAAGCAAGGGCTCAGGCTTTTTCTCGTGACCACCTTCTGGGTCGTGGCGGCGTCCATCGGGATCTACTTCCTGATGGAGTGGGTCCTTTCCCTCTGACGCCGTCTTCTCGCTCGATGATCAACTCCCGGAGCGCGACAACTTCCGGAACCGCAGTCCCGGTTCCTGCGCCACCCATCCGTCCAGCTCGAGGGAGAGCAGGATCGTGAGCGTCTCGCCAGGCGAATACTCGAGCCCTCGCAACAGATCATCGAGCGGACACGGCTCGTGATCCAGAAGAGCCAACACCCGTTCTTGTCTGGCGTTCAGACGCCTCCGACCGGTGGGCTCCGACCCGATCGACTTCACGATTCTCGATTCCTCATCACCGGCCCACCCCATGTCCTCCACGATGTCGGCGGCCGAGGTCACGCATCGAACGCCGTCGCGAATCAATGCGAGCGTCCCCTCCGCGCTCGGGTTGTCCACCTGCCCGGGAACGGCGAAGATCTCTCGACCGAGGTCGGAAGCCCAACGCACCGTGATCAATCCTCCGCTCTTACGCGTCGCCTCGACGAGAACGAGAGCCTGAGAGAGTGCCGCGATGAGGCGATTGCGACGAGGAAAGTTCCTCGGCAAAGGCGGCGCGTCCGGTTGGAACTCCGTGAGAACCCCGCCGCCGCTCTCCACAATCGCCTCGACGAGCCCTCCATGTTCGGGGGGGTAGATCCGCGCCAGGCCTGACCCCATGATCGCGATGGTCGTCCCATCCCCCTCCACGCACCCCCGGTGGGCGGCCCCATCGACACCACGCGCAAGACCGCTGATCACGGACACCCCGCGACGCCCCAGATCCCGGCCCAGGTTCGCGGCCACCCGTCCGGCATACCGGCTGCATCGCCTGGACCCCACGATCCCCACGCGCGGCTGCTCCGGCGCCGGAAGACGGCCCTTGACCCAAAGGACGAGGGGAGGGTTGGCGAGGTGCATGAAGTCGTCCGGGTAACGATCATCCTCGAACGTGAGCCAGTCCAACCCCATCGCCTCCGTCTGCTCCAAGACGACGTCTCCCCTGGCGATGGCCGGCTGCTCGACCAACGCCGTCGTGAGAGCCTTGGAGAGGCCGAGTCCTCGGCCGTGATGGGGCTCGAGAGCAGCGTGCCAGTTCGGGCAGCGTTCCAACCGCCGCAGCTCGGCGATGCCCGCCAGTCCCGTGGAGGCCAATCCCACGAGAATGCGATGGCGCTCTTCGACGCGACGCACGCTCACGGAAGGCTGCATGCGAACGACGGCGACGCGACGACATGAAGCGGGTCGGTGAGATCGGGCCAGACCAGCATGGCCACACGCACCTGAACCCCCGAGAGGTTCCCCAGGGGCGGGAGCTGTAGGACCGGCGAAGCCAAGCCGTAGGGATCGAGGATGCCGATGGGTGCTCCGAACCACGAAAGGTAACTCTGTTGTGCCGCCCGAAAAAGACCGTCGTCGGCGAGAGCGAATCCCGCGGGGCCGTCGCCGGGCGGGCGCCCCGTGAAGGCGACTCCCAAACGGTACGCTCCGTAGCCGAAGCCGACGGCTTGGAGCGCCAAGGCATAAGCATTTCCGCTTCCTCCGACGGGTTGTCCCGCAATGAAAAACGGTTGATCGGTCGAGTCGAACGGATCGGTACCGGCATCCAGTTCGTCACCGTTTCGGACGCCGTCTGCGTCGCTGTCATGGAACCGTCCCGCCCCGCGACAGAATTCCAATCCGGTGAAGTCCCCGAGAGCTTCCAGTCCGTGAGATCCGCTCCACGATGCCTGCACCTGCTGCCACGGTTGCGTCGCGGTGACACTGCCCTGCCAATCCTGAGCCCAAAGGCGGCCCGCCCCGTCGAACCCCAGACTCGTGATCAGCCCCACCTGAGTCGCCGTCATCGCCAACGCCCCGTCGGGCGCCCTCGACTCCAACTGCTGCAGAGCCGCATAGGCGACGACCCAGTCGCCATCCGGAGCCACGGCGACGGCGTAGGCTCCGGGGCCCACGGAAACCACATCCAGCAGTGAACCGTCCGCCTGGTAGCGCCAGATTTCACGGGAGGAGCGACAGAGGACGAGAACCTCGGAGCCCTCGGCGCGAACGATACTCCGGGGCTCCAAACCCAAGGGGTGCTGAGAGAGGAGTCCACCGCCTGCGTCGAACCGGGCCAACGACGTCTCGTTCGGCCCGCCGGTCACGGCAACGAGACTCTCGCCACCGGGAGCCACGAGGATGGCCTGGGGAATGCCGGGCGACGGCCAGGTCTCCAGCAAGACGCCTTCGGCGTCGAAGTGAAGCAGGGCTCCCCCGCCGTCATCGAGCCCCACGAGAGCGCCACCGTCCGGCATCATGGCCACGGAGGTCGCCTCGGCGGGTAGAAGCTGACTCGAGATATCGAGCGTGTTCAGATCGATGCGGTAAAGAGCGCCCGGATTCCCGCGAAGCGCCCAGAGGTGATCCACGCCGTCCGACGCCACGGGTCCCAACTCGCCCAGACCCGAGAACGTCGCGTAGAGCGTCCCGTCGGGTTGAAGCAGAGTGAGTTGTCCGAGCAATCGGTTGCAAACAGCGATCGTCTGCCCCGTGCCGACGGTGGTCAAGAGTAGAAACAGGAGTGCCGCGCCAAGAAAGCGGGGTCGTGGAGTGGTCATGGTGAGCCCCCAGGGCCCGGGTCATGAACCGAGAAACGTCACTCTTCAAGACGTCCGGAAAGCCCCGAGGGAACGGGATAAAAAAAAAGGCCCCGGTCGTCCTGCCGACGACCGGGACCTTCATCACGAGCGGGACGCCTCGCCGCTCAACCCTACTGGAGAAGGGAGAGCGCCGACTGGGGCACCAGGTTGGCCTGGGACAAGACCCCGATCGCCGCTTGCTGAAGGATCGTGTTCCGCGTGAGGGCCGCGGACTCCTTGGCCACATCCACGTCACGGATGCGGGACTCGGCCGCGCTCAGGTTCTCGACGGAGATGTCGAGCGCGTTGATGGTCGAATTGAGTCGATTCTGAATGGCGCCGAACGTGCCGCGCGTCTTGGCAACGCTGTTGATCGCCGTATCGATGGCGGTGATGGCCGCCGAAGCCCCGGTGCTGATGTCCAGCGAAGAGAGCCCGAGGGCGCTGGCCGTGGAGGAGCTCAAGGTCACGGAAATGGTATCCGTCCCAGAGGTCGTCCCGGCCCCCACCTGGAAGCTCACCGTGGCCGTGCTGTTGAGCAGATTGATGCTGTTGAAGTTGGTCGAATCCGCGATTCGGGTCACTTCGCTCACGAGTGACTGGAATTCGTCGTTGAGCGTCGTCTTGTCCGCGCTGGAAACCGTGCCATTGGACGCCTGGACGGCCAGTTCACGAAGACGGATGAGGATGTTCGACGTTTCGCCCAAGGCGCCTTCGGCCGTCGAGGCCAACGAGATGCCGTCGTTGGCGTTCCGACCCGCCTGGTCGAGGGAGCGAACCCGCGCCCTCAAGCGCTCGGAAATCGCAAGGCCGGCGGCGTCGTCGGACGCGTTGGTGATACGAAGACCGGTGGACAGTCGAGCGAACGACTTGCCCAAACGGTTGCTGTGCGTGCTCAAGTTGCGCTGCGCATTCAATGAAAAAACGTTGGTGTTGATTCTCAGGCCCATCGGGTCTCTCTCCTTTTGGATCTTGCCCCGTCGTTATGCATGCGACCCCGAAGGGTCCTCTCTCGTGGCTCGCCCCCCGCGGGATCGGGCACATTCAAACTCCAGGGATCTTTTCGGACCCAGAGAGACCTACTTGATATGAAAAATGCTGTCTTAGATATATTCAGTGCTACAACAGCCCTATCCCATCCTGTTTCATATCTATGCGGGAGAGGGGAAACGAACCTTTCGGGAGCTCTCATGCCCCGGATGGGTCGCCGGGACGCGAGGTTCCCTCGCCTGACGCTCCGGCTTCCGAATCGGCCAGGGTTTCGGCAGCCACCCGGTTCAAACCCCTGTGAAGACGTCGTTTGGCGCGGAGTTCATCTTGGAACATGCGTGCCCGCTTACGGTCTGCTCGCACCACCAGGTACACCAGCACGATGATCAGGACCGAAAAGATCAGGATGCCCCAGACCACGGGATCGAACCCGGAATACTTGGCGATCTCCACCTTTTCGATATCGCCCAGCCCGAAAAGAAGGGGCGCGCGAATCACCCGCCCCTTGTGGGCGCGGTAGGCCCACAGGTTGTAGAAGACGCCCTGCAAGTGCACCTGATCCTTCAGCTCCAGCTCCACCTTGGGCTTCTTCAGCCAGATCACGGTGAGGGGGATGGCGCCGTCCGAGGTCACATAAGTGATCCAGAAGTCGTCGACGCCGCCTTCCCCCGGACTGTACTGCGGGAAGAAGGCCGCCATGGAATGGTGCTCGACCTTGAGGACCCGAGCGGAGAAGTCGATGACCTTCCCGCGATAGTCG
>CAZLGG010000102.1:0-14507 GCA_964559135.1 uncultured Planctomycetia bacterium | reverse complement strand
CGTCGCCGACATGGACATGGACTTCCTGCACAACGGGCTGCCGCGCCCTTCCCGCGAAGCCACGTGGTCGCCGCCGCCGCAGGAGTCGTGCGAAGGCTTCCAAGCCCGCGCACCGGGCGATGCGCTGGCGGCGCTCCTCGAGGAACCGAATCTCGCCAGCAAGGAATGGATCATCCGGCAGTATGATCACGAGGTCCAAGCGGGGTCGTGCATCAAGCCTCTCGTGGGAGTCGACAGCGACGGCCCCGGGGACGGCTCCGTCGTTGCCCCCCGCCTGGGTTCGACCAAGGGCTTCGCCCTGGGCGTCGGTGTCCAGCCCTGGGTCGCCGACTTGGACCCGTACCTGGCCTCCACGGCGGCTCTCGACGAGGCCGTGCGCAACGTCGTGGCCGTGGGCGGAGATCCCGCAAGGACATGCCTTTTGGACAATTTCTCCTGGGGCAATACGGCCAAGTCCGACCGATTGGGCGCACTCGTCCTCGCCGCCGAGGGACTGAAGGACGCGGCCCTGGCGATGGGCATGCCTTTCGTCTCGGGCAAGGACAGCCTCAACAACGAGTACGCCACGCGTGACGGCTCGATATGCATTCCCCACACGGTCGTCGTCACGGCGCTGTCGCTGGTGCACGACGTGGAGCGGACGGCCACGATGGACTTCAAGCAGGCGGGGAATCGACTGATCCTCGTGGGCCCCACGCGGGACGAGCGGGGCGGGTCCGCGTGGATGCGTCTGCACGGTCGGCGGGGAAACCGCGCCCCTCATGTCGATCTGAAGCTGGCGCCCAAGATCCACTCGGCGGTCCACCGCATCATTCGAGAAGGCCTCGCCGCCTCCTGTCATGACCTGTCGGACGGGGGCCTCGGCGCGGCCCTGGCGGAGATGGCCTTGGCCGGGGGCTTCGGCCTCGACGTCGATCTCGGCCGCGTCCCGCGCGACGAGGAGCTGGAAACCGACGCCGTTCTCTTTTCCGAGACGCCTTCGCGTTACCTCATCGAGATGGAGCCGAAGCGGTGGGATGACGTGAGGTCGATCCTGCACGGGATTCCCGCGGCCGATATCGGGTCCGTGACGGCGTCGCGGCGAGTGCGCGCGACCGGCGGAGACGGCGGGATCGTTCTCGACGAGGACGTAGGCGAACTGGCCGCGCTCTTCCGCTCAGGGCTCACTCGATACATGGAAGGGCAAAACCGTGACTGAACCGAGGGTATGCGTGCTTCGCGCCGCTGGCGTGAACTGCAACGAGGAAACCGCATTCGCCTTCGAACAAGCCGGCGCGGAGGTTCGCGAGATCCACGTGAACCAGCTGCTGGAAACTCCGAGACTTCTGGACGAATTCGGCGCCGTCGCCATCCCGGGCGGTTTTTCCTACGGGGACGACATCGCCGCCGGGCGCATCCTGGCCCTCGAAATCGACGAGACTCTGGGCGAGGCCTTCCGACGTCTGGTGGATCGGGGCGGGCTCGTGATCGGAATCTGCAACGGCTTTCAGGTGCTGATCAAATCCGGTCTCCTGCCCGGTCCGTCTCCGGACGGACCTCCCATCCGCACGACGCTTCGGGATAATGCCAGTCACCGCTACGAGGACCGCTGGGTGCGCCTTCGCCCCGACCCATCCCTTTGCCTCTTCCTCGAGGACGACGACGAGCTCGAGTTGCCCGCCGCCCACGCCGAGGGCCGATTCACCGTCGCGGAGCAGAGCGATCTCGAACGACTCGCAGCCGACCGCAGGGTGGCGTTACGCTATCTCGGTCCAGAGCCGGGACCGGCGCCTTATCCCTTCAATCCCAATGGGAGCGTGGGCGACGTCGCGGCCATCGTGGATGCGACCGGCCAGGTTCTGGGCATGATGCCCCACCCGGAGCGAGCCTTGTTCCCGTGGCAACACCCCCGTTGGACGCGCGAGCGAGGACGCCGCACCCAAGGGGACGGAGCGAGGATCTTCGAGAATGCGGTTCGCCACCTACGCGCTTAGCCTGCTCATCATGGCCGTCCTGGGGATCGGCTTGTGGATGGCGATCTCCCCCTCGGACACCACCCCGACGCCCGAGACACCGCCCGAGGAGCGAATCCAGCACTTGGAGGCTCGGATTCAAGGACTCGCCCAGACGCTCGGCCGATTGGGCCGGGAACCGGCCTTCCAGTCTTCCGCTCTCCCCGAGGCGATGAAGACGTTGACGGAGCGCCTCCGTCTGATCTCCAACCGCATCTACTCCGTTCGGAATCGACTCTCCCCCGATGACGCTGCGCGCCCCGCGGCCCTCGAGGTCATCGCGACATCAGAGGAGGAGCTGAAAGAGGTGGAGGGCCGGATTGCGGCTTTCCAACGCGAGACAGCCCCCCTGACGGCCGACCTCAGGGATGCGTTCTCACGGACTCTTCGGGTCCATCAGATCCTGACGTATTTCGTCAAGGAAAAGATCCCCTGCGTCGAGGAGCAGCGCCGGGCCGAAGAACACCGAAAGAACTTCGAGCAGGGGCGGCGCTGGTGGCTCGCCCAGATCGCCGCCGCCCTCGAGGGCGACCCCGCCGACCCGCGTATCGCCACCTTGGGAGCCGCAGCGATCCGCAACGGCGCCAAGACCATCGCCCCCCTCTACGAGCGATTGAATCCCATCTTCATCCAGGTCCAGCAGATTCTCTCGCCTCTTGCCGGCATTCGAGATCGCATCACCTGGGCCGAGGGGCTCGCGCGACGGCTCGCCCGAGACGATGCTTGGAGCCGACTCCCTGAACACGATCCGAAGCACCTGAAGACGACCTTCTCGGCGTTGGAGGCCTCCACGCGAAAGGTTGCGAAATCCCTTCTCAGGCTCTCCGAGCGTGAGCGGCGCCAGCAGGTCGAGGCGGTCCTGGAAGAGCAAGGAGAGTTCCTATCCCGCCTCAACCGCGACTGGATCGCCAAGGCCAGGGAGGTCGGCTATCCCCTACCGAAGACCAACTGACGGGGGCTCCGCGCGCGACGACGCCGCTTTGCGTCAACCCTCGGAAACCCCCGACGACCCCTGGATACGTTGCTCCCAACCGTCGGCGAGGACGCGTTCGTTGTCGATGCGACGGGTGACGCCCAACTTGTCGAAATACTCGAGGAGAGGGATGACGTACTTTCGACTGGCGTCGATGATGTCCTTGAATTCCTTGGAAGGCATCGGCCCCTTTTCCTGGATGCGGTGAACGAGTCGGCGTTCCGCCTCCTCGATCGCCTCGTGATGAAGGGCCAGATCAGGGGTGATGGGAACGAGCGTTCCCATCTGAAACAGGTACTCCAGAAGCTCCTTCACTTTCTTCTCGGGCTTATCCACGGCCGCAACGATTTCGGATCTGATGGGGCTTGCGAAGAGTCTTTCCTTGTGAAGGGATTCGATCAGCGTCACCAAGCGGTAGTCCTCCTTCGACAGTCCGCCCGTCCAATCGCCGTGGCGATACTTTCGATTGCCCAATCGGGTCATCTTGCCGCGACGCACCCACTCATCGAGGGTGGCCTCCACGAGAGCCAGCTCGAGCTTGGTCTCCTTCACGAGACTCGCCACCGCGAATCCCGCCTGAAGGCGATCCCGGTCATGCAAAACGAGAAGCGCCGACGACACATCCTTCAGGGCCTGCTTGAACATGTCCCGATGGATCCAGCCCCGTTCCTTGCCCACCCGCAGCACGCGGCCATCCCTGCTGAGAGCATCCAGCTCCGGCAAGAGATCCTCGGGCCTCTCCTTCATGGCCAGGGCAACCTCGCCGAGGGACATGAGCTTTTTCCCTTGACTGCGGACGACGTATTCGAGGTACCTGCGGCGATCCCCCAGATGCTCCTCCTTGGCGGCGATGTTCTCGTTGAGCCAGTCGCGGAAACGCTTGAACCGCCATCGCGTCTCACCGAGGATCACGCCCCCTCCGAGAGTGATGACCGGGCTCTCCAACCGTAGAACGAAGCGGTCACCCGCCGCCACGACGACCTCTTCCTCGAGACGCAATTGAACAAGACCGCTCTCGCCGGGAAGGAGATGAGGGTGGTCCAGGAGCACCACTGTTCCTCGCACGTCCGCACACCCGACATGGAGCCTCACCGACATGCGATTGCGAAGAGGCGTCTCGTGGTGAGGGAGGTATTCCAATCGCGCCTCCAGCAGAGACGCGGCGGAGAAAAAACCCTTCGCCGCGACGACGTCGCCTCGATGGACGTCGCGGTAGTTGACGTCGGTGAGATTCAGAGCCGCCCGATGCCCGGCGGAGGCGTGGTCGCTCGGCCGATGATGCACTTGAATCCCCCGAACGCGTACATCGATGCCGCGCGGGAGGACCTCGAGGACGTCTCGCACGCTCACGCGGCCGGAGACAGGGACCCCCGTCACCACGGTGCCGTGGCCCTGAATGGAGAAACTCCTCTGGATCGGCATGCGAAAAACGCCAGTCTCTTCCCGCTCCGGAAGGTCGATCAGAGCGGAGCGAAGCGTCTCGCGCAGGGTGTCGATCCCCTCCCCCGTGACGTTGGAGACACCAACGATGGGGCTGGTCTCGAGAAACGTGCCCTGGAGAAAACCCCTCAGGTCATCCTCCACGATCTCCCGCAGCTCCGCGTCGACCGCATCGATCTTCGTGAGGACCGTCAACCCGTGTTGGATTCCCAAGAGCCTCATGATCTGGAGGTGTTCGCGCGTCTGCAGCATCACGCCGTCGTCGGCGGCCACGACCAGAAGAACGAAGTCGACGCCCGATGCACCCGCGACCATGTTCCGGATGAATCGCTCGTGACCGGGGACGTCGATGATGCCCGCCTTGATCCTGTCGTTGACGGCAAACTCCGCATAACCGATGTCGATGGTCATGCCTCGGTCCCGCTCCTCTTTCAGGCGGCTGGGATTCTGCCCGGTCAATTGTTGCACGAGGCTGGATTTTCCATGGTCAATGTGGCCTGCAGTGCCGATGACGAGATGGATGGCTGGTTCTTTGCTCGAGGAGGTCATCCTGATTCCTGTTCGATGCACAGACGGGCACGGGGTGGGCTCCGACGGGACATCATAGCAATCTCCGAAGGACTTGAGGTGGAGTCTCCCACTGCTACCGTCCGTCGGCCGACCCGAGTTGGAAGAGGAGGGGCGATTGACCCATGACGCAGCCACGACGACGGCACATCATTCGCCGCCTCTACGACTGGATGCTCTCTTGGGCGGAATCCCCTCACGGCACGTGGGCCCTCTTCTGGCTGGCCTTCGCGGAGTCGTCCTTTTTCCCGCTTCCCCCCGATCCCCTGCTCATGGCGCTCGCTCTGGGACGACGGCAAAGAGGCATCTGGTACGCGGTCGTATGCAGCGTCGGAAGCATCCTCGGCGGGCTCCTCGGGTACGCCATCGGCTTTTTTCTCTGGGAGCACGTGCGCGAATTCTTCTACGGATGGATTCCTGGATTCACGCCGGAGCGCGAAGCCTGGTTCCGGGACTCGTATCACGAACAGGGATTCATCATCGTCTTTCTCGCCGGCTTCACGCCCATCCCGTACAAGGTGTTCACTCTGGTCTCCGGCGCCGTCGGCATGAATGTTTTCGTGTTTTTTGTCGCGAGTCTCGTGAGTCGTTCCGCCCGATTCCTCATGATCGGTGGGCTGATCAGGGCCTTCGGAGATCCGATCCGGCGTTTCATCGATCGGTGGTTCGATCGTTTGGCGATCGGATTCGCCATTCTCCTCGTTGCAGGGTTCGCGGCTGTCAAGTTCCTCCTGTGACGAACACCGGCCCACCGTGTTACACTCTCCGCCATGCCAACGGAAAGTGAAATGACGGCGAGGGAATCCTTGAATCCCGTGATATCCGCGCCCATGCATCGCGCCATGGAAGCGGCATCGTTCATTCGTCAGATGTTCGAGGAAGGGAATCGGCTGAGGGCGGAATTGGGCGACGATGCCGTCTTCGACTTTTCCCTCGGTAACCCCTGTGCGCCGCCGCCGGAGAGTTTCTTTTCCGCCCTGCGCACCGTCGCCGAGGAAAGCTCGCCCGCCGACCATCGCTATATGACGAACGCCGGCCGTCCGGATGTCCGCCAATGGCTCGCCCGGCGCCTGAGCGCTGAACACGGGCCGGACATCACCGCCGATCACGTGGTCATGACGTGCGGCGCCGCGGGCGGGCTCAACGTTCTTTTGAAGTCGGTCCTCGAGCCGCAAGACGAAGTCCTGCTCCTGACTCCCTACTTCACGGAGTACCTCTTCTATATTCAGAATCACGGCGGCGTCCCCAAAGCCGTGCCCACGGCGAAGGACTTCCAGCCGGATCCGGAAGCGTTCCGCCGCGCCCTCGGCCCGAGGACGCGCGCCGTCATCGTCAATACGCCGAACAATCCGTCGGGCGTCGTCTATGAACCGGCTCTCGTCGAGGAATTGGGACGCTTGGTCGACGAACACTCCGAGAAGATGGGGCGCCCGGTCTACCTTTTCATGGACGAACCGTATCGACGTATCCGGTATGTCGACACGCCCCATCCCTCCGCCCTCCGCGTGAGCCGCAACGGCATCATCGTCACCAGCTTCTCCAAGGAGTTGGGGCTGGCCGGGGAACGCATCGGATATATCGTCTTGAATCCTCGCATCAGCGCCGTCGAGGTCCTGTTCGGAGCCTTGGGAATCGCCACGCGAATCCTCGGATTCGTGAACGCGCCCGCGTTCATGCAGCGCATCATTCCCCACTGCGCGGGATCGACGGTAGACCTGTCTGTTTATCGGAAAAACCGAGAAATCCTCATCGACGGGCTGACGCGCGCAGGTTACGAAATGCCCTCTCCAGACGGCGCGTTCTTCCTCTTCCCGAAGGCTCCAGGCGGTGACGATCGCGTCTTCTGCGACGCTCTGAAACAGCAGTGCGTCCTCACGGTCCCCGGCTCCGGATTCGGCGCGCCCGGACACTTCCGGATCAGCTACGCCGTCCCGACGGAGCGTATCGAAAAAGCCATCCCGCTGTTCGCCAAGGCCATCGCCGAATTCTCGGCTTGACCCGCATCCAAGCACCTCGGATGAATGGTCGTTGACGGGCTCATGATCGGCCTCACACCGTGAACATAGTACCGTAGGCGAGAAGTCGAAAAACCAGGAAGATCTTCGCCCAGCGTTTGTGACGGGGAAGGAATTGCCGTTCACCGCGGAGAATTCGCCGCCCGTTGACGATCTGAACGATGTAGGCGATGACGGCGATCGTGGCCAGGGTCGCATGGATCGTCTTGGCCCACTCGAACTCCCGGGCCAACCCTGTCACCGGGTCGACGTCCCCACGAAACAGAGGCCCCAACTCGACGATGGCGAGCGCGATCATGTCGACCGTGAACGCGGCGTACATGAGCGGGACGTGTCGTTTCGGCCTCCGTGCGACCGCCAAACCGGCGAAGACGAGCAGAATGGCCAAGCTCGAAAGAACGATTGCGATGGTGTTGAGCATGAAAAATCCCCGACGCCTGGAGGACCTTGCACTTGGCCCCGGCGAGTGGGCGAGTATAGTCACAGACATGCCCCCCACAAGACGAGTCCACGCTTGGTGTGGAGGGGAATCACCCACGCCTCCGTGAAACGTGCTATGATGGGCATTCTTCGGAAGGCTCATCGATCTACCGTTGGCGGGAGTCTTCATGAGCGATCCGCAAAGCGCCGTGCCGATCCGGGTCCTGCTGGTTGACGACCACAGGATGATGATCGACCTGCTCGTACCTCTCCTCGAGAATCGGATCCCGGGCCTGAAAGTCGTCGAAACCGCAGCGGACGGGAACCAGGCCGTCGCATCGGCCCTGAAGGCTCCGCCCGACCTCATGATTCTGGACATCGACATTCCCGGGCTCGGCCCCTTCGAAGCCGCTCAGATGGTGATGAAACGTTCACCGCAGACGAAGATCATGTTTCTCTCCGGGCATCAACATGATGAGTACATTGAACGAGCCTTGGATCTCGGAGCCCGGGGATACGTCGTCAAGTCGGAGGACTCGCTCGCCATCGTGGACGCCGTGGAGCGGGTGCTCGAGGGCGGGCTCTACTATTCCCCCAGCGTGTTGGCTCGTCTCCCGGACGTGGCCGAAGGGAAGCCCGCGCGCAGCCAGGCGCGCACGCGCATTTCCACTTTGACGGAACGGGAACGCCAGGTCTTGATCCTCCTGGCGAAGGGCGAGAGCGTCAAGCGCATAGCGACGATCCTCAACATCGCCTACAAGACGGTGGACAAGCACAAGGTGTCGCTCATGAAGAAGCTCGACATTCATGATCGCGTCGAGCTTTGCCGTTTCGCCGTCCGCGAGAGAATCATCGAAGCCTGATCCGTCGGCTCTCGGCCGAAGTCACCGGGTATTCACCCAGTGCGGCATGAAAACCCCGCGGTGCCCGATAGGGGGACTCGGGGGCGTCTATTCCGCGATGGTTTCCGAAGACGAACGAAAAGCTCGATGCTTGGCGGATCTGGAGCGACGAAGACACTTCCGTGTCGACGTCGACATCGAGGCCGTCTATCGGACACCTGACGCCGAGAAGGACCGGAGCGCCCATGTCGTCAAGCTGGGCCTGGGGGGGGCGCGAATTCTCCTCGACCACGAACTTCCGGTGGGTTGCCGCCTTGATCTCGTGCTGCCCCCGGGGGCGGGGGATCACACCAGCGACGTGCGTCTCCCGGCCCAAATCGCATGGAGCACCGAGGAACCCACGGGTGGAGGATTTCAGATCGGCATGAAGTTCTTGGACCTGAATGAGCGCGCCAAAGCCGGCCTCGTCGACCGCATCGTGGCGGCGATGGGATAGACCGATTTCATTCGTCGCCCCTGCGAAACGTGAATCCCGACAGAAGGCCCAACCGGTGATGAATATCGTGCAGGATCCCGTCCAGACGGCTGCGCGCTCGCAGGGCCTCGATCGGCGGAAACGAGCGCCCCGCCCGCTGGTCGCGCTCCGTCTTGAAAACGGTGAGAAACGTGCCCGCCCCGTCTGACAGGAGATCGTCTCGAGAGAGCACCTCGGCCCTCGCGATGAAATCGTCCAGGGAACGCGCCGATCCTTCCCCCAAGGCGACGTAGTCGAGGGCAAGCTCCCTCAAACCCAATGCTCGCCGATCCTCCCGGCCGTCACGTCCGGTCCACGCCGCGATGTTCCAGACGAGGACGATCGCGGTCAGGAGGGCGAGGACGACCCCGGTCTCGGGGCGGCGCACCCACCTCTGCCAGATCCCCAACCGGTGCATGTCGCTCAGATGAGCCAAGCCATAGCCCGCGAGGAATCCTCCGATGTGTGCGGCATTGTCGACGACTCGAAGTTGGAGACCGATAGCCAGGTTGATGACGAGCCAGAAGGTCAGACTACTCTTGAGCCGCATGCTGAACTCGTCCCGACCATGCCGCAGATGCCCCAGGGTATACCCCATGATTCCGAATAGGGCGCCGGACGCGCCGACGCTGAATCGAGCGGCCTCCAAATCCCCCGAACTCCTGAAGACGGCCCACCCGAAGCTGGCCGCGCCGGCGACCAAACCGGTGACGAGGTAGATCGTCATGAATCGCCAACTGCCCACGAGTTGCTGCAAGAGACGACCGAGTTGGTACAGCGCCAACATGTTCACGCCGATGTGCAGCAAATTCCCGTGGAGGAACGCATACACGACGAATCGTCGCCATTCGCCCGCCACGATGCGATGCGGCACCATGGCCCCTCCCAGATACAGCGCCTCCGAGGACGGCCCCCAAGCCGGCGCCTCGGCCCCGAGTCCCTGAAGCTGGCGCGACGCCAACATGCTCAAGGCGAAGTAGACCAGGTTCGCGATGAGAAGACCCCGCACGACATCAGGCTGCGAACCGACGAGGCGCTTCCAAGACCGGAGTGAGCGGTTCACGAATTTGTTCCTCGGTACTTCAGAACGCCCGCCCTTCGACGTCGAACCATTCCCATTTTCCCCGAGGCTCGCCGCTCTCGTAGCCCCCTCGACACCAGACCTTGCCGTTCGGGTGCCATTGCACCCATGCCCCATGGGGGCGGCCCGCCCGAAATCCGCCCTCCTGCGTCTTCCGTCCCTCTTCGTCCCACCACACCCAGACGCCTTCCTTCAAACCCGCGGCATGGCGGCCCGACGACTTCGGCCTGCCGTTGGGGTGCCACTGCTCCCACGGCCCGTCCAGGCGGCCGTCCCTGTAGTGGCCCCGCGCAGCCGCCTCGCCCGATTCGTGGAACGCCTCGAAGAGCCCGTCGCGAACCCACCGACCGTCGGAGCCCGCACGGACCCGGTATCTCAGCTTGAGCCGGCCGGAGGGATAGAATTCCTGCCGAACCGTCGCGACATCGGCACCGCGGTCGTCGTCCAAGGCCTCCCCGGCCTGGGGCGCCCCGGAGACCGGAGGCGCGGGATCCACGGGATCGGAGCCGCCCTCGACCGACTCCGGCTCGGGGGGAATGGTGGGAGGCTCCACCTCATCCGGAGTGGATGCCGGCCCAGGACCCGCCGCCAACTGCTCTTCCACGAGGTCAGCGAGCGTCCGCGTGGCGGCGGGGCGACGCGGCGCGGGCGCGGGGGGCAGCTTCGCTTCATCAGGTGCCGAACTCGAGGAATCGGGAAGGGTGGCGTCCTTGGACGGAGCGTCTGTCGGCGAAGCCGCAGCGACCGGTCGATCCCTCACGGTCTCATCCACCGGCGACGCCGGTCCCGCCGCGGGAACATCGCCGTTCAACCAGGCGGAAAGGTTGAGATGGGAAACACGCCATTGGGCGCCGATCTTGACTCCACGCAGCACTCCTTTGCGGCAGTATTCCTGCAGGGTACGAACACTGATGCGACGCCCACCGCCCTCCATGAGAGCCGCGACCTCTTCCAAGCTGTAGCTGCGGAATTCCGGAGGAATCGTATTCATATCGTCCAGCTCCCCTGAGGACGTTCCCAGAGTAATCCCTTCCGACGACACCGGAAAGGATTCACTGGGAGCGAGAAGGGGGCGCGCAACCGACCGTCCCAGGTTAGACTCGGGCATGATCTGTTGGACCGTGACGGATTTCGACGGGATCGACCCCCATACGCTGTACGAGATCCTCCGCCTTCGCGCCGAGGTCTTCGTCGTCGAGCAGGTCTGCGCCTATCTGGACGTCGATGGCCGCGATTTCCTCGCCACCCACCTCATCGGCCAACTCGAAAACCGTGTGGTCGCCTACGCGCGCTGGTTCGAGGAGGAGCCGGGGATGTGGTCTCTCGGACGTATCGTGACCCATCCGGACGTGCGAGGCGGTGGACTCGGAACACGACTGATGTCGGAAGCGGTGAAACGCCTCGAGGATCGGACGGTCGTGATGCATGCGCAGGCCCACCTGGCGACTTTTTACTCCCGCTTCGGCTTCCAGCGCGAGGGAGACCCATTCCTCGAAGACGGCATTCCCCACGTCTTCATGAGACGAGAGGCGGGAGTGTTCGTGCCCCCCGCCTCTCCGCCGTCTCAGTCGAAAAGACCTTCGTAGCGGTCGACGAAAGAGTCGATCACCCCCCGCCAGGTCGCGGGATACTCCCGGAGAATGACCTGACCGTCCGCCGTGAGGTCCGTCACCGGTTGCACCCAGACATGGCGCGGCTTGCGGTGGGCCAGGACGTAGTCGCGGATCTGGAGGAACCTGGCATCCGGACGGGTGTATTTCTCGTAGAGGGCCCGGCCGGCCTCCGCGTTCGCCGTCGCCTTGTAGACGTTCAGGCGGGTCAGGAAGTCGCCGATGGCCGCTCGCCCCTTCGTCTCGATGGCGGCCTCGTTCAGGGAGCAGAACCAATCGCCCTTCTCATCCTTGTGGACTCGCAGCAAATCCGGCCCCGCCTCGAGCATCACCCGCAGAAGCGCAAAGCGGGCCATCATGTGGGCCTGCCCCCAGCGGTTCTGGGAGGGGTCGTAGAACGTCAACGCCTGCAGACCGGCGCGCGCCATGGAGAGCCAGTTGACGTAGGCCACGTCCTTCGCTTCCTTTCCCGCGTGCCCGAAGATCGCGAGAACGCTCGCGTCGGTACCCAGATAGAGTCCCACGGCTTCGGCTCGGCACTCCTCATAGGACGAAGAGATCGTCGTGAACTTCGAGCCCCAGGTCTCGCCGGGTTTGTACCAGGTGGCGACCGACTTGCCGGTCGTGGGATCCACCGTGGCCGGATCGAAATTGAGGGTGCCATCCTCGTCCTCGACGAAGAGCTTCCCCGATCCGTGACCCAACAGCTCGTGCAGCCCGACCTGAACCTCGAAAGACTTGCCGACGAGATCCCGATAGAGATCCTGGTCCTTGTCCTCCAGGAACGAGATCCTCTCCTTGCTGGACCCGCGGGAGCGGAGCACATTCCCGAGGCTCACATTCTTGAACCCGAAGTTCTGACGGATGTCGTCGTAGTTCGGAATGTTGATCCCCGCGGGAATTCCGCTCGACGCGAAGGTGAGAACCTCGAGCGACGTGAAGTCGGGCTTGCGGAAGGCATCCTTCTCGAAGGCCTTCCCCCAAGGGAGCAAGGGGAGGAGTTCAGGAGCTTTCGCCACGAGCTTCCCGAATTTGCGTGTCTGCTCCTTGTTCACCATCGCCACGAAGCCCTCCCATTCGGCGCGCTGCCCCATGGGATCGCGGTAGGTCTCGATGAAACCCAGATCCGTCTCGACGGCCGGGCCCTTGTCCAGGACCCAGTACCTTTGAGAGGCCTTGTGATCCTCGATGTCGCCGCCGTTGAAGTGAGCGATGTAGGAGAGGATCATCTTGGACTCGGTGTCATTGGACGCGTAGCAAAGAGCTTCCTGGAGCGCCTCGACGACCATGCGAAGAGCTCTCGCGTGGTCGCCATACTGAATGCGGATGGAGCGATTCCGAAACATCGCTGACACTGGCGGACGTTCGAGGGCCGAAGCGACGGCCAGAACGAGCGTGCCGTCCGACTCCTTGAAGACGCGCGTGTTCCAGGCTTCCATTCCCCGCGATTTCATGAACTCGGCGACGAGTTGGATTTCGTCGGCGGTCACGTCGTCGCCGTAGTAGGCGGAGACCCCTGAGTCCCCGAGCCCGAGGGACAACACGGAGGGGTCCAGGGAGTAGATCGGCTCCCGGATCGACTCGAAAAGTCGCGCCAAACGGCCGGGCGTTTTCGATCCATCCTCCGCGTTGGCCGCGTCGCCGGACAAAAGATCGCCAGCCGCGGCGATGAGTGCGAACTTCTCGGCCGAGAGCCTCGGGATGAACTTGGTGTCGCCGAAGGAGAGATAGTTGCCGCAATTGGAGAGAACCCGAGCCGCGTACTGTTCGAACCACTTCAGTTCCTCGTCCGTGACGCCCAGTCGCGTGGCCACTTTGCGAAGAGCCACGGGGTGTTGCGCGCCTATGCCCAGGATCAACCGCAACAGGTCGGGGGACTCCGGCGAGAGCTGCTCGAAAGTGATGAGGTTTCCGAGCCAGGATGCCTCGGACATCCAGTGAGCGTAGAGCTTTTCCCGGGGAGTGAGGGCCTCGAAGGCCTCGCGCGCGTCCAACGCGCGCACGGGTAGGACCTCCGGAGTGATATAAAGGGACGGGTCGCCCTGCCCGACGGCGGGTTGAAGATTCGAGACCAGTGCCGCTGCGAGGCACAGAAAGACGGACAACATCGTTCTCATGGAACGTCTCCTCTCAGCAATGATTCGGATGGAAGAGGGTAGCCGCACCGCGGCCCCGGCTCCATCCCCGTTCAAAGACGCTCCGGCTGAGGCTGAACCATGCGCCGAAGCCCGCACAGGGTCCAGACCGTGACGTCGAACCGGATTGCAAGGTGGGCGGGCACGGGGCTCCTCCTCGGAGCGTTCCTGGCCCTCCTCGAGGGGACGAGTGCCCTGTTTCTTGCGGGCGGGCACGTCGTCGGGAGGTTCTGGGCCCTTCCGTGTCTCGTCCTTCTCGTCGCCGCGGTCACTCTTGCGGCCGCCGTTCTCTCCGCGTTTGGCCGGATGGGGCTCCTCGCGGCCTGCTCCTTTCTCGGGTATGCGGGAGGCGAGGTCGCCGCCGCGGGCGCCCACGCGCGGCACCTGTATCTCGCGGCCCACTGGGGCCTCATCTTGGCCGTTCTCCTTCCTTTGAGTGCCCTGGCGGCACGGCGCTTCGCCGTGCGCACGCCGCGACGATTCGCCGCGCTCGGGGCAGCGGTTTTCCTCGCGGCCGCGTTCACTCAGAGGGGACGCTACTTCGAACTGAGGGAGATCGCCGCGGGCATGGCGGCCCTCCTCATCGTGCCCCTTGCCTGGGACCTGGGTGGTCGGGTGGGTGCCCCGCTCGTCCGTCGCGCCCTCATCATTCTCCTCGTTCTCGCCATCCCTGCGGGACTCCTCGCCGTTCTCAAACCGGAGCCCGTCCAGTGGGCCCAGGCCTCCGGGTCCGCCACCACTCTGCTGGTCGCCCGACTTCGCACCGCCGGATTCCTTCGACGGGACGACGAGGACCTTCCGCACTCCACTTGGCCCGACTACTTCGAGAGCGATTTGCCGGCAAAGGTTCGGGCATGGCTCGATGCGAGCGAAGGACGTCGACCCGAAATGGTGGTCTTCGTCACGGTCGATGCCCTCC
>CAZLGG010000101.1:0-14735 GCA_964559135.1 uncultured Planctomycetia bacterium | reverse complement strand
TCACTTCGAGAGCCGGAGCGTCTCCGTCGGTGCGACGGTGGATGCGAAGAAGGAAAAGATTCCCGTCCACGAAGCGGTCGCCCTCGCACGAAGGCACCGCACAGTCGTCGCGGTGAAGGGCAAGAAAGTGGTCACCCTGGCCATGCGGGACAATCCCACCGACGAAGACATCATCCGTCTGATCGTCGGGCCGTCGGGCAACCTCCGCGCCCCCGCATGGACGCGCGACCACACCCTCGTCGTCGGCTTCAATCCCGAGGCCTACGACGCCCTCCTCTCCTGAGTCCCCCCGACGGATAGACCCTTTCTCTCGCCTTGCGCTTGTCCCCGCCCCAGGGCATCCTTCCTTCGGCGCACGTCAGCAGGGGTTTGCGGATGTCCAACCCACGCCAGCTTCTCTGGCCTCTCCTCCTCGTTCTCGCGACGCTCCTCGCCTATTCGCCGGTCCTCCGGGGAGGGTTCATCTGGGACGACGACGACTACGTCACCGACAACCCGGTGTTACGCAACACCGAGGGCCTCCGCCGCATCTGGATGGAACCTTCTTCCCTCCCCCAGTATTACCCCGTGGTGCACACGGTGTTGTGGCTCGAGGCGCGTGCCTTCGGGTTCCGAGCACCGGGTTACCACGTCGTCAACGTTCTCCTGCACGCCCTCGCCGCTCTGCTTTTCGGGAGCCTGCTGCATCGACTCCGCATTTCCGGGGCTCGGCTGGCATCGGCTCTATTCGCCCTTCATCCTCTCATGGTGGAATCCGCGGCATGGATCACGGAGCACAAGAACACGCTTTCACTCGTCTTCGTGTTGCTCGCGTCGAACATCTACCTGAAACGTTGTCTTGCCCCTTCTTCCCCGAACCCGCGCACCCGTCGGACGCAATACGTGCTCGCTCTGGCCTTCTTCGTGCTGGCGCTTCTTTCAAAATCTGTCACCTGTTCGATGCCGGCGGTCCTCCTCGTCATCATCTGGTGGAAGAACGGTCGCATGCGTCGGGACACCATCGTGTCGTTGGCTCCCTTTTTCCTTCTGGGGGCGGTCATGGCCCTGGTCACCGTCAGTCTGGAAAAGCATCATGTTCTCGCCACGGGAGCGCCGTGGGCGATCGATTTTTTCGCACGAACCTTGATCGCCGCCCGAGCCCTTTGGTTCTACCTCGCCAAGCTCGTCCTCCCCATCGGCTTGTCGTTCAACTATCATCGTTGGGATCCGCAGGCCGTCACGGCGGCCTCGCTCGCCTGTCTTTTCGCCGCAGTCTTGCTCCCAGCCCTCCTCTGGCATCAACGGCGGCGTTGGGGCCGTGGTCCCTTGGCCGTTCTCTTGATCTACGGTGGTGTGCTCTTCCCAGCGCTCGGATTCATCGACACCTACCCCATGCGCTACAGCTTCGTGGCGGATCATTTCACCTACCACGCCATCCTGGCGCCGATTGCCGGCCTCGCGGTCGCATTCACGAAGCTGACCTCTTCCTGGAACTCCCGATCGAAAGCGGCGGCCGGGCTCCTTCTCTTCGCCGTTCTCTCCACTCTCACCTTCCACCACGCGACGTCTTTTCGCGACATCGAGACCCTCTGGCGCGATACGCTCGACGGGAACCCCGACTCGTGGCTCGCCGCGAACAACCTCGCGGGACTTCTTCTCGACCGAGGGTCGCCGGAAGATCTCGAGGAATCGCTGAGACTCTCGGATCGCGTCATTGCCATGCGCCCGGACCAGTCCGCCGCGGCGTGGGCCAATCGTGGCGTCGCTCTTTTTCGAATGGGCCGAGACGAGGAAGCCCGCAGCAGTCTGTTGAAAGCGACACGTCTCGACCCCGACTCACCCCAGGCCTGGGGGAATCTGGGGGTGGTGAGCGCTTCTCGGGGCGACCTCGACGACGCCGTCGCGTTCTTCCGCAAAGCCGTGGCTCTCGAACCTCGATTCGCCGAGGCCCGTCGCGGGCTCGTGCTGACTCTCGCTCGTCAGGGCAACGCCCAAGCTGCTCTGCGCGAACTGAAACGGCTTCGCGGCGCTCATTCCTCGGATGGGATTCTCCTGCAGTTGGCCCGCACGTTGGAAAAGGGCGGCTCATGGGACGCGGCGGCCGCCGTCGTGGCGCAATTCGTTCAACGCCATCCGGCGCACATCGACGCACGGCGACTCGCGGCGCACATCGAGGAGGGGCGCCGACAACCGGCCCGTGCTTTGACCATCTACCTGTCGATCCTGGCGCAACACCCCGATGACGCCGAAGGGCGTAGCCGCGTCCTGGAGCTTGCCCGCTCCTTCCCGAACCCCATGCAGGCCGTCGAACGTGCCGGACACGGGATGCAAGTCCCTCTGGCGGCTCTCTCCCGTGATCTGGCCCTTCTTCTCCTCGAAGACGGGAAACGGCAAGAGGCACGACGCGTCCTGGAGCGGGGCCGGAGCCTCGCGAAGTCCGAAGGTCGACGGGATCTCCTCGACGTCATCAACCGCCTCCTTTCGACCCTCTGACCGGGGCAGGCACGCCTCGTCGCCGAGACGAATAAGAATCTGACACAAGGACGACGTCTACGTGGTGCGTTCGGGTGTAGGCATCGTCCGAGACAGCGACCCTCCCACGGCACGGGGCACCGCGACCGAGTCGTTCCCATGTCCTTGGCCGCCCTCGCCTGCGGCGCCCAGGGGCTTCTCGTCGAGGCCCATACCGACCCCGCAACCGCCTATTCCGACGCGGCTCAGACCATCGATGTCACCGCGCTCTCCATTGTTTGCGAGGCGATCGGAGGACGAGGAGCCTCGACCTGAAAAGGCATACCGGGCATTTTTCCCGAATCGAACGCCTTGACGCCTGTCGGCGCCGAGGCATAGGATTCGGTCGTGAGCCGCGCACGCACGATCGACGCCCGCCTCCCCTTCACCTGAGGATCACCGTCCTGGTGTCCGCGGGTCGGATGAACGCTTGCTTCTGAATCCCGACGTCTCATTCCCGACCATCTATCCGACCTCGATTTGATTTTGATCCTTTCGCCAAATCTCTGGAAGAATTCAGATGAATCACCGTGAACCTCTCGGCGACGGCCTCCCGTCGGAAGACCGCAGGCGCTTCCTGAAGGAGGGCGCGGCCGCCGCCGCGGCGGCCGGACTCGCCGCGTCCTCGGCCGCCCGTCCTCAGCAAGAGGGTCCTCATGCGAAGGTCCTCCCCGAAGAATACTGGAAAGACCGCATGACGCCGCCGGACGACGGGAAGCGTTACGGTTGGGTCGTCGACACGCGCCGCTGCTTCGGTTGCCACGGCTGCGAGGTCGCGTGCAAGGCGGAGAACGACGTGCCGCTCGGGCACTACATTCGGCAGACGATCTATCACGACTTCGAACGGAAGGAGGGCGGGCTCGCCCGGGTGATGGTGCCGATGGCTTGCCAGCACTGCGAAGACGCCCCCTGTCTCAAGGCCTGCCCCTGCGGGGCCCTCTTCAAAGGGCCGGGCGGGTCCGTCCAGGTCAACTACGAGGTCTGCTCGGGGCACGCCGACTGCAAGGACGCCTGTCCCTACGGCGCCATCTACATCGATCCCGTCGCGAACCAGGCCGTCAAGTGTCACAACTGCACCCACAGACTGGAGGTCGGCATGGACCCCGCCTGCGTCGCGACCTGTCCCAGCGAGGCCCTGTACTTCGGAGACCTGAACGACCCGGACTCTCCGGTTTCCCGCATGCAGCGAAGGATCGACGAGGAGGAGGGCCCCCGCCTGGAAGTGTTGCGCTCCGAGAAGGAGAGCCGACCTCGCACGCGGTTCGTCGTCGACGACGCTCGTCCCATGGAGGTTTGGGAATCCAAGATCCCGACCGAAGGCCAAAGCTATTCCAACGACGCCTACAGTGTCTTTCAGTGGGGTGAAGAGTCATGACGAAATCCCGCCATCATGAGCCCGTGGACCGGCGAAGTTTTCTTCGGCTGGGAGCCCTGCTGGCCGCGTCGACGAGTCTCGGAGCCTGTGCCGACACCGAAAGTGCGAAGGACGCCGGCTTCACGAAGCCGTCGAAGGACGAAAACCTCCGCGTCTGGAAGTCCAAGGCCGGGACCCCCTACAGGATCGGCGCCGTCGAGATGCCGGGGGTCTGCGCGCTCCCGGGCCCTTATCGCAAAGTGAACTTCCCCGACCCCGACAAGTACAAGAACGTGACGAAGATCCACGGCATGTGCCAGCTTTGTTCAACGGTCTGCGGGATCACCGGGATCGTGAAGAACGGGCGGATCGTCAAGATCGAGGGGAACCCGGCCGACCCGAACTCGAAAGGTCGACTCTGTGCCCGGGGTCAGGCCAGCTTGAATCACCAATATCACCCGGAGCGCCTGCTCTATCCCATCCGGAGGGTCGGGAAACGGGGCGAAGGAAAATGGCGTCGCATCTCCTGGGACGAAGCGCTGGACGAAATCGCCACGCGTCTTCGCCGTCTTCGCGAGGAAGGCCGGCAGGAGGAATTCGCCTTTCATCAGGGACGCAGCCGCAGCAAGGACGCCGTTGCGGCGTTCCTGCGAGCCTTCGGAACGAACACGCAACTGAACCACCGGGGACTTTGTTCCGCGGCGCGCCGTTCGGCCAACCTCACCTATCTCTTCGAATCGGACTGGGACCTCGGCGACTACGAGCACTCGAAATACATTCTCAACTTCGGCTCGAACATGTTCGAGGCGCACCAGGGACATGTCGCCGGCGCGCAGCGAATCCAGAAGGGGAGATTCGAGAACGGCGCCAAGCTCGTCACCTTCGACGTTCGACTCTCCAACACGGCGGGAAACTCCGACGAACACTTCATGCCGGCTCCGGGAACGGATGGCGCCGTAGCCCTCGCCATGGCGCACACGATCATCAAGGAGAATCTCGTCGATCGGAGTTTCTTCGACACCTGGGCGAACTGCACGTTGGACGAACTCTGGGAAGAGATCGGCGAGTACTCGCCCGAGTGGGCCGAAAAGATCAGTACCGTCCCCGCCAAGGACATCGCCCGCATCGCGCGAGAGTTCGCCGCCGCCGCACCCCGCGCCACGACTCTTTGCAACCGGGGTAGCTCGGCTCATGTCAACGGCTATTTCAACGACCGCGCCATCTTTCTCCTCAATGTTCTCGTCGGCAGTGTGGGCAAACCCGGCGGTCTTTGCTGGATGTATACGGGCGGCTACGACAAGGATTACGCGCGGCCTCCACGGATGGCGCCGAAGCCCGACACACCGAGCCTGCTCGCGGATCCTCCGGAGTTCGTCCTCGCCAATCGCTGGAACACCATGCGAGTCGGCGAGATCGTCTACTGGTACCTGAAGCAGGAGCGCGCACGCATCGACGTCTACATGACGTACAACCTGGACAGTCCCCTCACCTGGCCGGAAACGCAGGTCACGAAGAACGTCTTCCTCGATGAAGAGAAAATCGGCTTCCATGTCTGCATCAATCCATTCTTCAACGAGACGGCGTCCTTCGCCGACATCGTCCTTCCCTGGACAACCTTCATGGAGCGGTGGGACGTGGATGCCCGCGGCGCCTACAACCTGATCCCTTACATCGGCATGCGTCGTCCGATGGTGAAGCCCCTGGGAGAGGCCCGAGACATCCGCGACATCTTCCCCGAACTCGCCCGAAGAATCGGCGGAGGGATGGAGAAATGGTACCCCGAGGGTCGTTCCGTGGAAGACGACATGGCCGAGTTCGTCGCACGGGTTCCCTACGACAAGGCGCGCTTCGCGAAGCCTCTCGACTTCTTCGCCTCCGTGGGCGCCTTCGAGGATCCGAAGAAGAAACCCTATCTGGAGCCGTATCTTCGCCCCCTCTCCAAGGACGAGATGGAAGGCGCCGTGATCGACCCTCAAACCGGCATCGTCACGAAAGACGGGCGTGGGATCGGCATCATGCACAAAGGACGTCCCGTCGTCGGTTTCAGAACCCCCAGCCGCAAGCTGGAGGTGAAGTCATCGTTCGTGGAGCGCGTCGGCCGCAATGAGGACGTGAGTGACCTCGTCGCCCTCGCCAACTCCAAGGGCAAGAACCGTCCCGCCGCCCACGAGCCCTACAGCTATGACATCCCGCCATGGCCGAAGTGGGTTCCCGTGGCGGAACACGACGACCTTCGCGACGACGAACTCGTCATGACGTCATTCAAATGGAATGTCCACAACCACGGAAGAACGGCGAACCTCAAGTGGTGCTCGGAAATCGTCCACTCGAACCCGGCCTGGATACACCCGGAGACGGCCAAGCGGTTCGGCCTGAAGAGCGGCGATTGGGTGGAATTGACAGGGTATCGCTCGAAAGACGTCCATCGGAAGCTCGCCTCCCTTGGACTCGGTACGGGAAAGACCGGGACATTGCGCATCCCCGTGGTCGTCACGAGAGGGATTCATCCTCGCGCCATTGCGATTTCCAACTCCCTCGGGCACACCGAGTACACGCGCGTGGCCCGCGCCGAGCGCAAGGCTCCCATCGGCTCTCAGTCCGCCGGCATGGATCTCCAGTCCTATGTCGACGACGACTGGGAGCGGAACATGTGGTGGGAAGACACTTCGGGCGGTGAACGGAAAAAGTGGCGACGCAACACGGGGAACGGTTGGGCCCAGAACAGTATTCTTCCCATCTCCCCCGACTACATTTCCGGACAACAGGCCTTCAACGATACCGTCGTCCGCATCCGGAAGCTGACATGAGCCCGCCCACCGAGAAGGATGCCCCGGAAGCCAACATCGCGGTCGCGCGGCTCTTCGCGACGCTGCTGCTGACGGAGCCCACGCCTCGTTTCGTGGAGGAGCTCGAGCAAAGCGGCGCGGCCTCGATGTTGCGGGACTTGGGCTTGGAGTTTCCGGCCGCCGACGATGGCCCCGCCTTCGAGAGCCTCGCCGCCGGTTTCTTCGAAACGTTCGTCCATCCCCTTTCTCACTCGCCACCCGTCCAGTCGCTGGTCGAAAGCGGCGTCTACGAGGGAAACGCGGCCCAGAGCATGCGCATCCTCGCCGAACGCGCCGGCGTCGAATTCGACGCGGGGGCCGCCTTTGGCGCTCCCATCGACCACCTGGGCTGCCAGTTGCTCTTCTGGGGCGCAATCGGCGCCCGCGACCCCGAGACCGCTCGCGCGTTCGCGGAACGTCACCTCGTCTGGGCGATCCCCCTCCTCACATGCATCTCCACGGACACGTTTCACGGACGGCTTGCCGCCCTCGTCGCCGACTTCCTCCGCACCCTCTGACTCCTCGCGCCGTCGGTTCAGGGGAAGTTTTTCGAAGCATGGGCGAGCACGGACGCGAAGGGGACGTGTGCCAGAGCCCCGAAAAGGGGGTGCCGCTTCAGCTTCGCCCGAGTGAGGGCCGGAGACTTGACGCCACACAAAAGTCGCGCGAGGGACCGGGGGTCGGGCAGCGCGTCGGGGTGCTCGCTCAGCACGGCGTCGGTGTCGGGCCAGGACACCGAGAGTGCGTGATCTTCGGATGGCATCGGTCCCCTTGTCTCATCGAGGCACGACGTGCAGTGACCGCAGGGTTCCTGGCGAACCTCGCCAAAGTGCGCACTCAAAGCGTTCACGATGCAGCCATCATCCTGAAGGAGGGCGACCATACGACGCAAGCGTCCGATTTCGCGTTCTTCGCGGGCGAGGAGTCGGCGATGGAGATCGGCGGCCGCCGCGTCCAGGTCTTCCGGACGCTTCCGGATCACGTACCGATGGCGCACGCCCTCCGCTTTCAAATCGAGGAGGTCTTTCTCCCCGAGGTATTCGAGGGCACGCACCACCTTCATGCGATCGCACCCGATATTCCTCGCGGCGGCGTCCGCCTCGATGCGGAACCAAGTCCTTCCCTTCTTCGCCTGCTGGAAGAGAGACGCGAGAAATGCGCGACGCTCGGGGTCGTTGAAGCGCTCCAGAATCTCCTCGGACGTCGCCTTGGGAATGAAGCGGAAGACGGAATAAAGGGGCGTGCCACCCTCCAGATATCCATCCAATTCGAGGTAGACGAGCAACGTCCGGACCACGAGGATGCGAATGTCACTGGACGTCGAGAGGGCGTAGAGCGAGACGTCGAGCTCATGCTCCTCGACCCCGAAAACCTCCTCCACAAAGCGCCGCACGGCGAACTCGCCCGGCGTGTCCCCATAGGCGAAGTTCTCGAGGGTGACCAGATCATCAGGGCAGTAGAACGTGACGCAACGGGACGGCTCCCCGTCGCGACCGGCCCTCCCGATCTCCTGAGAATAGCTCTCCAACCCCTTCGAGACGTTGTAGTGATGAACGGAGCGAATGTTCGGCTTGTCGATCCCCATCCCGAAAGCGATGGTGGCCACGACGATGCCGTCGTTCGAGGCAAGGAACCAGTCCTGGATGCGGCTGCGGTCTTCGGAACTCATCCCGGCATGGTACGCGTGGGCGCTCCAGCCCTCGTGCGCCAGCTTCTCCGCCAGCTCTTCCGCCGTTCCCTGGGTCGTCACGTAGATGATGGACGGTCCCCCGGAGTGGGCACGAAGTTCCTCAATGAGAAAGGCGTCCTTCTCGTGAGCCTCGACGTTGCGAACGTGCAAGGAGAGGTTCGGGCGGTAGAAGGGGGTTCTCACGGCGCGAGCGGGATCGATGTCGAACAGCCGGCACATCTCGTCCAACACCTGCGGCGTCGCCGTCGCCGTGAGCGCAAAGACCCGTTCCGCACCGGCCGCGCGGGCGAATTCCGCAAGCTTCAGATAGTCAGGGCGAAAGTTGTGGCCCCACTCCGAAATGCAATGGGCCTCATCGACCGCGAAGAGTGCGATCCGCAGGGATTGGAGGAACGCGCGGAACCTCTCGTTGTTGAAACGCTCGGGCGCCACGTAGACGAGCCGACACGCCCCCGAGCGGATGCTCGCCATGGTGGTCTCGTACTCGTCGCGGTTCAAGGAGGAGTCCAACCTCGCGGCTTCGATGCCTCGCGCCACCAAGGCGTCGATCTGGTCCTTCATCAGCGCGATGAGGGGTGAGACCACGAGGGTCAAGCCCTCCAACAGAAGAGCCGGCAGCTGATAACAGAGCGACTTTCCCCCGCCCGTGGGGAAAACGGCCGCGGCGGAATGCCCGTCGAGGAGATAGGTGATGACCTCCTCCTGCCCCGGCTTGAAGGCATCGTGGCCGAAGTGGTTGCGAAGAGCCTCGTGAGCCCGGTTGGCTTCGTTCATGAGTCCCAAACCTCGTCCGAGGAGACATCGTCAGCAAGACCTCTGGCGCAGTGTCGCCGTCCGGCGCAACCCTTTCCCCCCCCCGCCTCCCAGACGCCCTCAGTGCCCGCTGGGTGACGCTCTTTTTCGACGGCGCACGATTCGGGGCTCGAACGCCGCGAGACGCCGCTCCATGACCGCGACGGCCTCCGGGTTGGAGTCGACCAGAATGAAGTCGCGCCGGTTCCGCGCCGCCGCCTCCCCCGTCGTGCCGCTCCCCGCGAAGAAGTCCAGAACGACATCCCCGGGGTCGGAATGCACTTTCACGATGCGCTCGAGGACGCCCAGGGGTTTCTGGGTGGCGTAACCCGTTTTCTCCCGTCCATTCGGGCTCACGATCGTATGCCACCAGACATCGGTGGGGGTCTTGCCCCGCGCGGCCTTCTCCTTGCCGACGAGACCCGGCGCCATGTAGGGGATGCGGTCCATGGCGTCGAAGTTGAAGGTGTAGTTCTTGGAATCCCGCGTGTACCAAAGAATGCTGTCGTGCTTGGCCGACCATCTCTTCTTCGTCCGTGCGCCGTAGTCATAGGCCCAGATGATCTCATTCTGAAAACATGCCCGGCCAAAGACTTCGTCGAGGAGGACTTTGCAATAGTGCACCTCGCGATAATCGAGGTGCAAGAAAAAACTCCCCTGGCATTTCAGAACGCGGTGAGCCTCTTCCAGACGTGGCGAGAGAAAACCGAGGAAATCGTCGAAGACGTCCCGCCATCCGGACGTTCCGAGGTCCAAGGTACGATAGAGTTTCCCGTGAAACCCCACACGGTCGCCCCCCTTCTCGTCGCGGACGACCTTCATCCGCCGACGTGCTTGCAGCTTCCCCGTGTTGAACGGTGGATCGATGTAGATCAGATCCACCGACTCCGATGGCATGCCCCGCAGGATATCCAAATTGTCCGCCAAATGAATCTCGCCGGCCATGTCGCCCAGGCTAAACGCGGGCGGGGACGGCAGGTGTGCTGATCGCACTTCCCCTTCGCAGACTCGCCCACGCGGGATTTTCAGCGCCCCTCCTGCGCAAGAAACGCATCCAACCAACGTCTCTCCTGGGGCGGCAGCCGGCGGTCCAGAAAGAAGCGCAACGCGCGCCGGGCCTCCGGCTCCCGTCCGAGCGCCCTCAGGACCGTTGCTCTCCCTCGCGCGACCGCCCAAGCATGCAGAGGCATCCTCTGCCGACGCGCGTAAAGGACCTCCCACTCCCTCAACGCATCCTCGAGGCGACCCTGCGTTTGCAAAGTGCGTGCAAGAACGTGACGTGCCTGCCCCTCGACGATGGCTGGGACTCTCCGCAGGAGGACGCGACGACAGGTGGAGATCGCCTCCTCCGGCCCCCTCGAGGTAGGCGAGGGACGACATGCACAGTTCGAGTTCTCTTCCAGGCCTTCTGCTCTCCATTCTCGCGGCACTCGCCCTCGGCTGCGGGGCGGGGTCAAAGCCTTCCTCGCCTTCCAAGGAGGAAACGGTCTGGACGCCACGGTTCCTCTTCTCTCTCGATCGATTCGCGTCTGGCAAGCCCTTCAGGGGGGAGGAGACGATCGATCTCGACGCCCGAAGCGTCTCCCAGATTCGAGGCGCCCTGCAACTCATCGAATCCATCCTCGAGGACGACGATGCGCGCCGCCCGCTCATCTGGACGACGCGGATCACCTACAACGAGAATGCAGGGCGCAGCGACGTCGCAGCCCGATGGGTGCCGGAGGAAAAGCGCATAGAACTCTTCCCCGGGTTTCTGAAAGGACCGCTCCAACTCGTTGTAACCCTGGCTCACGAACTCACCCATGCCGCCGAGGTCCGGGCCCGCCGCGACAATCTTCGGGACATGCTCGTGGACGAAGCACGGGCGTATCACGCCGGCGAGGACTTCGCCAAGCGACTGAGTCGTTTCATCATGACCATGGATGGTCTTGACGAGAGGAAACGCTCCTACTTCCTTCTGGTGATGGAGTACTACGCACAGGAGTCCGAGGCGTTTCACTCAATGGAGGAAACCCGGCTCAGGGTCGGAGATCTGGGCGCGCGGATCGCTCTGATGCACGACAGTTTCCAGCAAGCGAACATGCAGAGCGATGTCGTAGATTTCCTTGCCCGTTGCGAAGCCGGCCTGACGGCCTTCGCTCGCGCCGACAGGGTGCTGACGCTCGAAGATACTCGTTCCGTCGACGGGGTCCTGCAGGCCCTCTTTTCTTTCTTCGCCAACTCAACCGCTCTGCAGACGGATCGCCCAGGAGATGCCGAAGCCCTGACGCTGGTTCTCAGGGAGCAAGTCGGTCGCACCGTGACTAAATTCAGAAGACTCCAGCATCTTCAGGAGCGCCTGGCCGCCTACCCTCGAGCGGGATCCCATTGATCACGGCTGCGGCTGGATCAGTTCGTGGATGACGTTGGTGACGACCGAATCCGCGAAGCCGGGCCCTCTCAGAATGAGCGCCTGCATCCAAACGTCGATCGTCGGGAATCCGGGCGGAAGCGTGAAGGACAAGGCTGCGGTCCCCTGAGAGTTGGCCGTCAGAGGCGCCACGAGGGAGATGGGCTGGCTGAGGCCGAAGCAGAGATTGATCGGCGCAGGGAGACAGGGTCCGGGCCCGCCTCCCGTGATGGAACCCAGCAGGTAGACTGTCTCACCCGGATTGGCATTTCGAATCGTGTAGGACGCGGGGATGTTCGTCACCAAGTTCGTACTCACCATGGAAGGCAAGGCCGCACCCGAGAACTCGTAGCAGCCCATGTCGAGAATCCCGGTCACGCGAGGGTTGCCGTCCAGGTCGAAGGTGGACGTTCCCCCTGGCAACACCGCTCCATCGCCGGCCCCGATGGCCGGTGACGCCGGTTGAAGATGATAGTCGCCTCCCGCGAGGTCGACCCAAAGCGGGGCCTCATCGAAACAACCCGGAAAGTTCGTGGCATCGGGCGGGTCCTCCATGGGTTCGGTCTGAAGAAGACCTTCAACGCAACAGTCCCGCAAGTCATAGTTGCCCGCGATTTGCTGCTTCAGGATGAAGATGGGATCCTCGCCGGGCAAGACGGGATCGGCATAGTTGTCATAGACGATGCAATTGCGCACGAGAGCCTGGGCCGCGCTGTAGAAGGCCGCGCCGCCGCCCTTGCTCGTGTTGTTGTCGGCGAAGGTGCAGTTGGCCACCAGGATGGTGTTCGCCGCGCTGAATCCGAGGGTGAGGAGACCTGCGCCATAGTCCCCAACCTCGATCCCCAACCCATTGGGATGAGGAACCGCCTCGTTGCGGGCGAAAAGGCAATTCGTGATGGTGGCGTTCCTCCATGCCGTCATACCGGCCCCCGCGTGGGCGAAGTTGTCGAGGAACTCGCAGCGATCCGCCACGATGTCACCCGCTGCGTAGACGCCTCCCCCGTAGGCCGTTCCTCCCCCGATGGGATAGAAGTTGCCTGTCTGATTTCCCACGAATCGACAGCGGGCTAGAGTCGCGGAGCAATCGAGGTCGATGCTGAGCGCGGCACCCCGCCCCTGCCCCTGCGCCGAAACGTAGTAGTGATTCGTGAAGTCGCAGTCGGTGAACGTCACATCGGAGCCCATCTCGGCCAGAACCCCGCTCGTCCAGCCCCCGATGCCGCAATTGCAGGTGTACCCGTCCTTGATGACGCAGTTCTCGAAGGTCGACTGACAGTTTCTCAACCACGCGGAGGAGCCGAACCCGATGGCGTTGTACCGGAACGTGCAGTTGCGGATCGTGGGACTCCCACCCATCACGAACAACCCGGCCCCCCCGGCGTAGGGCGCACCGTCGCCCCGCCCGGCCAGGATCGTGAAGCCGTCCAGAACCCCCGTGGCATCGACGCCGCTCCCGGTGACGATGTGATAACTGTTGCCCAGGCTTCCCGACCAGGCGAACTGCCACCAGTTCGCCCCGGCCCCATAGGTGTCATTTTGGTCGATGTCACCGCTGAGCACGGTCGGGTTGGCCGCGACGTCCCGCTGGGCCAGGGCCGTTTCTCCCCCCGCGAATCCGCCATAGAGCGCGACGCCGCTTTTCAACTGAAACGTGGCCCCCCGCTGGCCCGCGGGCCCGGGGTAGTAGGTGCCCTGGGCCACCCAGATCTGCCCCCCGTTGGTCGCGAGCAGAGCGGTCTGCAAATCCGTGTAGGCATCCGCCCATGAGGCGCCGGTCTGAGCCCCCATGGCGTTGACGTCGACATAGGTGACCTGGGATGGGGCCTGCACGGTCAGCAAGACCACGATCGCAACGAATCCACAGATAACTTTCACGGCATCCTCCTCGCGTTGAATAGTTCCAGAAGCCGGGCCACGGGATGGCCGCCACTCCCCTGAAACCCTGGAGGGACGACAAGGAAGAAACGTACATCGATTCTGTTTTTTCGGGCGGGGACCCTTCAGGAACGCGGAAGGAGGACGTACGCCGTCCCCCCCTTCTCGAGCCAGGCCCTCGAGAGTTCCTTCATGGCATAGGTGAGCTGTCCGCGGCGTGCGGTGCCCGCCGCCGGGTCATTCATGAGAACTCCGCCCTTCCCGTCGAAGCCGCAGAGAACGAGAAGATGGCCCGCCGTCCACGTGTAGGGAGCCCCCGTCAGCTCCCCCTTGTTGGCCTTGATGGAGATGATGAGAGGTTGCCCCTTAGCGATCATGGCTTTCACCTCGTCCCAGTCGGCAAACCTGGCGAGGTATCCGGGCACGCCGTAGGTGTATGCGCCCTGGATCGCACGATTCCAATTGCCGAAGATTTCGTGCTCGGGATCGAAAATCCGACGGGCGACGTCGTTCTTGTCCTTCCTCACGCCTCGGTACGCCATCACCATGGCCAGTGACGTGGGGCTGCAGTTGCGGTGGGCGATTCGCGGGTCGTCGGTCTTCTGACTGATGAAGGGAACGGGCAATCGCCGCGCCCAGAGCCGTCTTGGGGGCTGTTTTCTCGGGGAAAGCGGGCGCTGTCTCGAGCCAACCTCGGCGACGCTGAAGCAAAGAGCGAAGCGCCTCACGTACACATCCCCCTCTCCGCGCGCCGAGACCCGATACTGAGTGCGATCGAAATGGGTCGAGCCAACGATGTCGTCGATCGCCACGCGCCCGTCCTTCCACCGCGTCACGACGGCCTTGTCGACAGGGCGTGTGCCCCACCCCCCGACGTCGAGCCAGGGAGACCAAGACCCGTCCCGGGTTCGAACGCGCAAAGCCACGGAGAAGCCCGCATCTTTTTTCGCAGGCAGGGTCACGTTCCAGGAGGGAAGCAATCGATCGAACGGAAAGGGAGCCTCGATTTCCTGGGAGACGTACGACGCGGCGCCCCCGCCGCGACAGCGCAATCGCACACCCCTCGAACCCCATGACGCGGGCGGCGACGCCAGTCCGCGGAAATCCGAAGACTGCTCGTGCACGACCACCGCGTGATGGAAGCGTGGGGAGCGACCGGGGCCTCTCCCCTCTTCCTGCCCCACGGCCTCCCCCCCTAGCACGACGAGCAGGGCGATGACACCACGGACCGCAACCGACGCTTTTCGACGACTCCACACGGTCCGGGCATCTTGCAGTGCCGAGCCGTCATTCACAAGCCTGAGAACCCATCGATCGGGA
>CAZLGG010000100.1:0-15130 GCA_964559135.1 uncultured Planctomycetia bacterium | reverse complement strand
GGACCTGGAGCCAAGACCCCGACGCCGTCCGCAATCTCGCCATCGCCCTCATCAATGGCTGCCAACTTCTCCACCTGGCGAATGAAACCCAGGCGGCCCACGACGCCTGTGCCGAGGGCCTGAGCCTGGTTGCGGCAGCCCTGGGGCTCGACACCTTGGGCCGAGACCTGCCCCTGGGCGCACCGCTGCCGGTGGGGGCCGCTCGCATCGGGGAGTTGGATCACTGCATTGGGGTCGCCCGAAGTCTGCGGCTGACCCGCGACGATGTGGATCTCGATGCCCTGGAAGGCCGGATCCGCAGGACGCCCTAGAGTCTCTGGGTGGGCCCGCTGCCCACCCGCGGCGCCGGCCCCCCAAGACAGGACAGCGTCCTTCACCGCCCGTGCCCCTCGAGCAAGGCCCGGATCTGAACCGCAAGCCCGTCGGCATCGACGGACCATGCGAGATTCTGCGGGTCGGCGTCGTCCTCGGCGCCGAATGCGCCGCTCTTGTGGGTGGATCGCTGGGCCATGCCCACCACCCGCCCCTGAGCGTCCAGGTAGGGTCCACCGCTGGATCCATGCTGAAAGCGTGCGTCGGCCTGGAACTGGCCACGAGAGGCGTCATGGCTCGTGATCCGACCCCAAGTCGTGTTCTGAACGACCGTATCGAGGAATTGTCGGGAGCCGTCTGGATAGGACGCGAGCCACAACTCTTTCCCGACCACCGGTCGCGCCGCTGGGCCCCGTGCGATGGACAATCCTGGTGGGAGAACCGAACTCGTCGGTGGAAGTCGCAGGACGGCGATGTCCTCGAGCAGGTCTGGTCGTGATTCGGACGAATCGGTGAACAGCGATCCCCTGTGGGCGTTGGTCAGATAAAGACACTTGCTTTTGAACAGGGTCGCCTCATCAGGAAGACGATGCCGCGGGCCAACGAGAGCCACGAGCATCCTCCGAGCCTCTTTCTGACCGAAAGCCTGGTCGTTCCAACCGACGAGGTGAACGGTCTCGAGGCTCTCGGGCACGGCATGGCTCCATTCCTCCTGCTCGAGCCAGGGGGCGAGGACATGGCGACAGGAAACGATGTCGTGGGAGCCATATCGAAAGCCCGCGCCCTCGACCCATCGGGCCACGGGTTCGTCCCCGGGCATGGCGTCTTTGAGGCGGAACCTGTACATGGTGCGAAGGAAGGCCACGCTGTCGCAGGCCCTGACCACCGCCGTGGGCAGCCCCCGGCTGGCGGACGGTCTCGCCGCGGGTCGGGCCCCCGGGTCGTCGAGGATGTCGCGCGTCCGAACCACGCCCAGAATGATGACGATGACCAGGACCGCCCCGGTCGCGACCACGGCTCGTTTCCGGATGGTGCGGGCTCCCACCTGGTTCGGTAGAACGCGGCGTCGTGGACCCCCGAGAACCTCACACGCCGCCGTGCGAAACGCTCGATACCGTTCGTTGGTCAGGCTCACCGCCTCGTCGGCCTCCTCGGAGAACGTCGAGGACGCTAGGCGCCGCGCCAAGGCATCCAACCAGAAGAATCGATAGATCCCCGTCACGCGGAACGGCCAGTCGGTGCGCTCGAACCACTTCCCGCGGGCATCCTCCAGATCCGCCAAGCAGGAGACGCAACCAAATCCAAGACTCGAAAAGGCAAACAGGCGGCCCTCTCGGTCCACCTGGGCCGGTCGCCGCGTGAGCCCGGGATGGGCATGGCTGCGCGTTTCCGCCCGTGCAATACGTTCGGCCAGGGAGGCATTCGTGACGTTGGCTCCTTCCGTTTCTCTCACAACTGCCGTGAGATGAGTCGCCCAGGTGCCTTCGAAGACCACGAGGGACGGTTCCCGTCGTGCACCGCAAGTCGATCCGTCGATCAGCCAGCGGACGAGGTCTCCGAGGAACATGGCACGCCCGCGATAGAGCATGCCCCAAAGTTGCGGTGTGAGCGATCGCGCATGGAGCTGAATCGGCGCATTGCCCAACGCCTTGGCGTGGGTCGCCCACGGTTGCAAGCGAGGGTCCTCGATGTCTAGCCACGCTGCGGCCGCCCCCGCCGCGAGACAAAAGCCGTTTCGTCCGGGTCGCCTCACCTTTTGTTTCAGCCGGGTTGCAGCCCGAAGAGCGCCCAGCAGGGCATCAGGGTCAAGAACCTCGGCGGTCGACGGAATCTCCCAGTTGAGCATCAAACTCAAGGCGGCCGCGGTCTCGCCGAATTGGGTGAGTGAGATGGACTCGATCTTCGCCGTGGCGACGAGGGTCCCCCTCGTCTGCACGCCGACGCGACCGTGGCCCAGAAGGTTGATGACATGCCCCGTCGCCCGCCAATGGCGCCAACCATCTGGAGAGGCGCCCGTCACCCGATCGCGAAACGCCTCCACCGTGTCATCGAGTTCGCCGAGGGTGATGGCGTCTTCTTGCCAAACGGGGTGTCCTTGACCCCGAGCCGCGCACCAGGAGCGATGCTGAATACGTTCGGCGAAAGATGTGGCTTCGCCTCCCCGAGGTGGGGTGAGGGCCATCGGAACGACAAGCGCCGTGCGGGCAACGATGAGCTGGCCCATGATCGATCTCTCCAAATTGGGGGGGCGAGACGGACCAGAACTACCAGATCGAACCCCTGTCCGTCCAGTCCTTCGGTGAGGAATCGCAGCACGAATCTGTTCCCGTACTCGCCCTCTTCCCCCGCCGTGGCCCACCGCCTGACGGAGACCCAACCCCATCAGGAACACGGAACGCTCCCGCCGCCCCTTGACGTCGAGCCGCCGCTCGAGAGGATGGACTCCAGTCCCCTGCGAACACGCCGTGGGAACTTCCAACCACGAACGCCTTGGCACGGACCCGTTCTCGGAGCAGCCAGTGAACCCGGACCCCAGAATCATCGCAATCGCCCGCGCTGTTCGCACCATCGGCGGCCGCGTTCTCATCGTCGGCGGTTGGGTGAGAGATAGGGTGCTCGGCATTCCTTCGAAAGACATCGACATCGAAGTGCACGGCGTCACCATGGACGAGCTCGAACATGTCCTTTCAGGATTCGGTGAGGTCATCCCCATGGGTCGGCAATTCGGCGTGCTTCAGGTGAAAGGCCTCCATGCCGACTTTGCGCTTCCCCGTCTCGATCGTCGTGTGGGCGCCGGTCATCGCGGGTTTGAAATCCAAACGGACCCGAGCTCGGGCTATCCTCGATCCGCCCGCCGCCGCGATCTGACCATCAACAGCATGGGATTCGATCCCCTCACCGAGGAACTGCTCGATCCCTACGATGGCCGCCGTGACCTTGCCTCCGGGATCTTGCGGGCCACCGATGCCGCAACGTTCGGCGAGGACCCTCTGCGCGCCCTGCGGGTGGCCCAATTCGCCGCACGATTCTCGATGACGCCAGAAGCCTCCCTTGTGTCCCTCTGCAGCGCTCTCGATCTGAGTGAGCTCGCCGCCGAGCGCATCTTTGAAGAGTTTCACAAGTTGCTCGTCCGAGGCGTGGAACCCTCGCGGGGCTTCGCCTTTCTGCGCGCCTGTGGTCTGATTCGCTTCTTCCCGGAAATCGCCGCGCTGATCGGCGTTCCCCAGGATCCGACATGGCACCCCGAGGGTGACGTGTGGACCCACACTCTCATGGTGGTGGACGAAGCGGCCCGCCTGCGGCAGGACGAGCCCGCCGACGTTCCCCTCATGTTTGCAGCGCTCTGCCATGATCTCGGCAAACCCGCAACGACCGAATGCAGGGATGGGCGCATTCGATCCCCGTCTCATGCCCCCCGCGGGGTCCCGCCGACGCGGGCTTTGCTCCGCCGTTGGCGGGCACCGAAGCGGCTCATCGCTCAGGTGTCCGCCATGGTCGAGCACCATCTGGCACCGGCGACGTTCCCCGAACAGGGGGCGAAACCACGGGCCTATCGTCGTCTCGCCCGCCGCCTCGCAACGGCCGGCGTCAGCATGCAACAGCTCGAACGTCTCTCCCGCGCCGACCATCTCGGCCGCACCACCCCCGAAGCCCTCTCCCGCCAATTCGCCGCCGGCGACCGCTTTCTCGAGGAGGTCCGCAAACTGGATCTCGAGACCGCTCCTCCCCAGGATGCGGTACAGGGCCACCACTTGGTCGCCCGCGGCTTCCAATCCGGCCCCGAGTTGGGTCGCCTCCTCACCCGCTGCCGGGCGCTGCAGGACGAAACGGGCTGGACGGATCCCCAGCGCATCCTCGACAAGGTCCTCCACGACCTCGATTCCGGGCATGGGGGCCCCCGGTGGCGTGACGAGAGATGAGATGAGAATGCCGCCAACACCCTGGCCAATGTCGCGCGGGGGAGAGTCCGTCATCGTCTCGGACTTGACGAATTCTCCGACCCATGATGGTATCCTTATGCAACTCGGTGAGTCGGTCGGCTTCGACGTCAAGCGACCGATGCTGCTTGGCGGCGTTTGTCCGGGGTGCGGCAGCACATGCCGTTGGCACCGCACAAGAAACCAGCAAGAGAATCATGCCATGCCTCTCAGGATCGTTCCGTTTCTCACCGAGGACATCACATGGCACCAGTCGCTCGCCGGACGAGTTCTTCGGCGAGGCGTCGCAATTCCAAACACTGCATTTCGGCGGCCAAAGAGACGTTGCTCGCTGTGAAGTCAATGACCAGTTGGAGGTACTCCAGCCAGTCACCAAAAGTGTGACGGTCCGCGAGGCGGGCGAAGAGCATCCGCGTGTCTTCGTTCTCGTTGCGTGGTCGCGTCTGCTCGATGACGGCCAGGGCGATGAGGGCCGAGGATCGGACGCACCACTCGACAAGACCGATGGTCGCGATCAGCCGTTCGACCGCGCGGCAAGGGCTGTCAGGGGTGATTTCGTGGCGACGTATCACCTGCTGGGACCACTGCTCGAACGTCATGCCACCACACCCTCTCAGCCAATGAGAACATCGAGACGCCAGAGTGAGTATCATCGAGGGAACAGATTTCGTCCACGGCGGCCATGATGGGATCTCTCCCGAGCGTAGGGCACGGGCCAGCAACAGGCCCGCGATGGCGCAGCCGAGGCCCATTCTGTGTAGGATCGTGCGCCACTGGGTCGACTGTCCCGCCCTCGACTCAAGCCCCGGACAGTCTTCGGCAAGATGGAGGTTCATCCCTTGAAACGACCAGGACTCCTCGTCGAGAAGCATTTCGTCGTCCTCATCCTGCCGTTCCGCCATCGGCTGAGCCCATCCACCGTGAGAGACGAGCTGGCGGCCGTGGATGGGCATGGGGCATGGCAGCACTGGTGGACGCGCTTCGACGACAGCGGTCTCCAGCGCATCCTGGACGACACCTATTTCTTCTTGCCTCATGTGCGCGAGATGCTCTTTCCGGAAACAGGGCTCCTCTCCCTCGGCGATGCGTCCAAGAAACTCCAAGAAGCGCGATCCATCCAGAACGCACCCCTCAGCAAGCTGATCGGTCGGCTGGGCCCCGATCCGGTGCTGCGCCTGACAGCCGGCAAGGACCTGATCGGCGCCCTGCGGTCGACACGCCTCGTGTTCGATGCGGACGAAGATCGTTTTGAAGCTCAGATGCGTGTCGACTGGGCCGACGTCGCCCTCTTCCCCCAGTCCGTCGGCATCCTTGCGATGAAGGTCCAGATCCTTCCCGACGACCCCTCGGGACTGAATACCGATCAACTCAGCGACATGCTCTATTACGTTCACCCAGTCCACCAGCTCACGCTCAACTGGAAATTTGCCGAGTGGTGTCCCGAGGGGTGGGAAACGTCGTTCTCCTCTCGGGACTTGGTCGACGCCTTCCTGGCCGACCTGGGCGATATGGAAGGTCAGCGCATGGGCTCGATCCCTTCGTTGCTCAAAGATCGTCTCGAGAATCTGCGTGGCGATGGTTGCGCACGGTACACATCGACGAGCATGGGCCAAGTCTACTCGGATGCCTTTTCCTACTATGCATTCGTTTGCCTCGGTGACGATGGCCCCCCCCCAAGACAAGCGGAGCCACCCTATGACTCGCTCGAGGAACAAGCGATGTTCGAGTTCGTCGAGGCCGCCGACAGCTCGGACCCGGACTTCCTCCCATCTGCGCGGGAACTGGAAAGAATCCGCGCAGAAGACTCCGTCGGACCTTGGGCCGCATGGCGAGGCGTGGCGCGGGGGAATCGAGCCATTTTTCTGTCGCACACTGCGACGCCGTTCATGACCAACACGTTTGCTCACAACGTCGAGAGCGACTATCTGAACATGTGGCTGTTGGCCACGTTCCAAAAGACGCGCCTTTCGATGATGTTCGGTCAGCTCGTCCGCCGAAGCGAAGCCCTATACGGCAACCTCCGGTCGGCGCAGAAGATGTGGGATGCCTACATGGCGTTCGAGAACAAACACTGGTTTTCGGAGGTCACGAACAAACGGCAAGGAAGGGCGCTGTATGCGTGGATGCAACACGCCATGGATGCCGAAGACATCCATGACGAGTTGTCGCGCGAGGTAGGAGAATTGCGCGAGCACTACGAACGCAAGGACGAACGGACCGTTTCGCGAATCCTCTATTTCATCGCCATCATCGGACCGCCCCTCAGCATCCTCTCGGCCCTCCTGGGCGCAACGAAGGCCAGCGACGCCTCGTGGCAATTCTGGAGCATAGCGGGTTGCGTTGTCTATGTGGCCGTCTGGTTCTTCTACTGGGCCAGCCAGCGTTTTCTGCGGCGGGGATGAATTCGGGCCGGGCCTTCGTGGGTCGCCGGAAGGCGGAGGAAAGACCGGTTGACAAGGTCCGCGGTCGCCTCTATGAATAGGCCCCCCTAGTGAGGCTCTCGACATCGCGGAACGCCTCCATGGGTGATCCATCCAGGTTTGCTGACGCGGAGCGCGCACCCATGCCCCCCACGAAACGATTGATCCTCCTCGTCGGATCCAGTCCTCTGCCCAATTTCCTCACTTGTCTGGCCCTCGAGCCGAACGAAGTCGCCCTCGTGTACACGGACCAAACCCAACCAGCGAGAGACAGGCTGCACCAGAAACTCGAGGAAGCGATGGGCCAAAACGTCAAGTTTCTCGACCAGGGGAGCACACACATTCCCGACGCGACCGACTGCCGCAGGGTCCGCGAGATCGTCGAGGCGCTGGCCAGACAGGAAGGGACCGATTCCGGTGGCGGGTCGATACACCTCAACTACACCGGCGGTACCAAGGTCATGGCCGCCCATGCTCGGGCCGCGTTTGAAAAGGCCGGTGGAAAGCCCGAGAACGCTTCTTATCTCGATGGAGGGCAAAGTGGCCAGCCCCCCATCCTGCGACGCGACAACGGCACGTCGGAGAGCCTGATGGACTTTTTCGGCGTGAGTTTCGACCTCGAGACACTGCTCGCCCTCCACGGGGCGGCCCTCACCGAGCGATCGGAACTCGATCCACCGGTGACCCTGGAGGATGAGGACGCCATCCTTCGCGCCATCCTCGATGACGTCGCAAACGCGGGATGTTTCTACGACGAGAAATGCAAACTCGGCGAGATGAATCTCAATCAGGTCAAAAGGCGACTGCGGGAACCCGACATCGAAGGCATCATCCCCCCGACCGTTCTGAAAAAACTGCGGCAGGCAGCGGACAACAGGAACAGGAGGGCGGTGACAGGCTGGATTGATTTCCTCGGCGGAACCTGGCTCGAATACTGGCTCGGCCGGCAGATCGAAGACCTCGCACTCGATCCGACCCCCGCCGTCACCGTGGGCGTCAATGCCCAAAGAGGTCCAAGAAGAGCGGATCTGGAAGTCGACGTCGCGGTGATCCGCTCTCTCAGGACCTACTTCATATCCTGTACGACAGACACCCGGAAGGGGCTCTGCAAGTCGAAGCTGTTTGAAGTCGCCCTGCGCGCCCGCCACCTCGGAGGCGATCTGGCCCGTGCCGCTCTGGTGTGTCTGGCCGACGCGCCGACCACGGAAGCCCTCCGCGCCGATGTCGCCGACGTTTGGGAGGCCAGCAATACGCCGGAGGTTTTCGGCCTCGACGATGTCCGCATGTGGTCCGACATCGGCGGCAGGCACCCCGATCGATTTCGTCTGCAGAACTGGCTGGAGAGCTGATCATGCCTGTTGTCACCGGTGTCGACGTTCTTGGTATCCAGCGCTACGTGTTCGGATCGAATCGGTTGCGCGACGTCCTGGCCGCATCCTGGATGGTCGATCACGTGACAGCGGCCGAGACATTGAAGCGGTGGGAGAATCACCAACCGGCCCAGGTCCTTCTCGCGGCGGGGGGGAACGCCATCATGGAGTTCCCGTCCATCGCGGCCGGCCGGGCGTGGACGGCCCTCTACACCCGCTGGCTCCAAGAGACGGCGCCGGGCCTGGAGGTCGTCGTGGCCCATCGCCCCTACGAAGCGGGTCACCTCGCGTGGGCCCTGAAAGCGCTTCAGATCGACCTCGCCGTGGCGAAGACCGAGCGGGTCCCCGGGGTGCCTCAGCTCGGATTGAGTGTCACCGCGCCGTGCCACATCACCGGGCTGCCGGCGACCCAAAGGGATCAGGACGGCCATCCGATTTCGGCCCGGATCGCGGCCCTGCGGCAAGAGCACCCCGAGGCTGACGACCGTTGGAATGATTTCCTGCCCGTACAACTCAACCATGCCACGGGGTGGTCGGCTCGCTTTCCCACCGAACTCGATCGCATGGGCCGCAGTCGCGGGGACACCAGCCGCATCGGGGTGGTCCATATCGACGGCGATGGCATCGGCGCTTTGATTCAGGGTTGGCTCGAAAACGCCATCGACGATCAGGCGGACGACGCCACCGTGAGGACGCAATACAGTCAGTGGTCCCAGGCCCTTCAGGCCGCTGTCAACAAGGCCCTGAGGGCCGCCATTGATCGGGCCGCCGAACAGATCCGTTTCGACGCCGAAAACGGCCACTGTGTGCTGAGTGGCACGCCGGAACATCTCAGCTTTCGACTGCACCACCCCACCCGGCCGGATTCGGAGTCCCCCGATCCCAAGGAGGTCTTCTTACCGCTACGCCCCATCTTGCTGGGCGGCGACGATCTCACCTTCGTCTGCGATGGCCGCCTTGCGTTGGATCTGGCCGCGACCGCCTTGCACCACCTGCACGCTCAGGCGATCCCTCACCTGGGCAACGAAAAAACGATGACGGCCTGCGCCGGGGTCGCCATCGTGAAGGCCCATGCGCCGTTTCATCGGAGTTATGAGCTGGCGGAGAGTCTCTGCCGGCAGGCCAAGACCGTCCGGTCCGAGCAGAATGACGCGTTGGGGATCAACACCGGCTGCTGGATCGACTGGCACATCGGATCGGCCCGACCCGGTGAAACCGTGGACCGCCAGCGCCACCGCATCGACCCGCAGGGTGCCCTGACGATGCGTCCCTATCCCCTCACGGCACCCTCGACACGTCCGCAGTCCTGGGAGTGGATCGACACCGAACTGCTGGGGCCGGGGCGGAGTGGGGGTCCCAACCACGCCCAAGGATTCCGGGGCGACCACGCGTGGAAAGACCGCCGCAACCGGATCAAGAGACTGGCGGCCACCATCCGCGAAGGAAGAACCGCGATCACGCAGCTCGTCGCCGCCTGGCGGGCCACCGACTCCCATGTGGCGCTGCCCGGAAGTATCCCCGCTGATGGCCACTGTGGACAGGCCACCCCGCTCCTCGACGCCATCGAACTGCTCGACCTTCATCTGCGACTCGAACGGGACACCGCCCTGGACGCGGGACTGCCGCCGCAAGAAGACGACCCGCCTGCCGCGTTGGACGAGGAGGCTCAAGAATGACCCCACCTTCGACCCTTCAGATCAAACTGCTCTCCGACACGACTTTCGGCCGAGGCGAGGGCACGGCCGGCGCCGTGGACATCGAGGTCGAGCACGACGACGCCGGGATTCCCTTCATCGGGGGCAAGACCATTCGCGGCCTGCTCCGCGACACGTGGCTGTCCATGGGATCGTTGTTTCCCAAATTGGTCCCGGCTGCCAAGCGGGTCCTCGGGTGCAGCCAAACCATGGACGAGGTCGGCCGCCTACGGATCGGCGATGCCCTCGCGCCGGAGAAGGTGCGCGACGCCATTGGGGCTGCGGTGCAACGTAAGGAGAAGCCTTTGCCCCCAGACACCATTCTCGAAGCCTTCACCGCCATCCGCTACCAGACGGCGGAGAACCGCCGCACCGGAGCCCCGGCCCGCACGACACTCCGCTCCTCCCGTGTCGTCCTACGCGGCTTCGTCTTCACGGCACCGCTGATTTGGCTCGACGCCTACGAGCCGAATGCCGACGACCGCCGCTGTCTGGCACTCTGCGTCTTGGCGACCCGGCACGCCGGACTGCTCAGAAACCGGGGCCGAGGGTTTGTCGAGATGTCACTGAACGGCAATGTGGCGGCGACCCGGGCCGACCTCGACGTGGCGGTCGCGATGGAGCCGAGTCAATGACGAAAAAACGCTTTTTGCCCTACCAGCTCACACTTCGAGCCCCTGCCCTCGTCACGGCTCTCTCGGGTGACCCCAACAGCGCGGCGACCCAACCATTCATTCCCGGCGGTGCGATTCGAGGCGCCGTGGCGGGGCGCCTCCTGGCCCAGCACGTCGATCCAGACTCCGAGGATTTTCGGCGCCTCATCCTTTCCGGTGACGTGTGCTACCTGCACGCCTACCCGGAGGTGAACGAGACGCGTGCTCTCCCCCTGCCCCAATCCTGGCGCGGCATCAAGAACAACCCGGGGATGGTCCGCGATCTCGCAGCCTGGACCGGGGACGTGGAGGGCCCACCCGACGCGCCGGAGGCGTCCTGGCCTCCGGAAGCCTTGACGGGCCCACCCGGCCCCTTTGTCGCCCCGGCTGCCGGCCCCCGCATCGTCGCCACACCCCGCATGGATGCTCGTCTCCACCAGCAACGGGATCGGGTCCGGGGGCGACCGGGGCCCGAGGGCACCCAGGGGACGATCTTCGCCTACGAGTTCCTCCAAGCCAATCAAGACTTCAGGGGAGTCATCGCTTTTTCCGACACCGCGCTGGACAAGGGCGAGGACGGACGACTCCGAGACCTCCTCCGTAAACCCATTCTCGTCGGGCGCTCCCGTCGCGCAGGTTATGGCGGCGAAGCGGTCCTGACTTTTGGTGAACTCCAAAGTGCTGAATACGAAAACCTGGCCGACGGTCTGCATTCCGATGTCAAGAAAGACCAAGCTCTGCGTCTTCTGTTCGTGTCGGCGTACATCGGACGCCATCCCGAGACCGGCCAGGTCGATCCCAGCGCCGTGGACCATGAGCTGGCTCGCCGCTTGGAAGGCCTGGCCCTCCGGGGGCGCCGGTGGTCTTTCGAAGTGGTTGGTGGCTTCAACCGCAAGTGGCGGCTGGAATTGCCCCAGTCCCTCGCCGTGAGCGCCGGCAGCGTCCTCATGTTGGAGGCGGAGCGCGACATCGAGCTGAATGAACTCCGGGACCTGGAGCAGACCAGCCTGGGGGAACGTCGGGCCGAAGGATTCGGACGGATCGCCTTCCTCCGAGCAGCCGACGAAGCTTGCCTGACCGTCAAGCCCTACGAATTCCCGTCCGCGGCAGCCCAGATTTCGCCGTCGTCGTCGGAGGATTCGCTGTCGTTCCTCGAAGAACGCATCCTGCTTTCGGCCGTGCGGAAGGAACTCGATCGCGTGGCCGCAGAGAAGGCCTCCACCGCCCAGAAACTCCCCACCAACAGTCTCATCGGGCGCTTGCGGAATCGCCTGCGTTCGGTGTCCGACGAAACGACCGCCAAGGAAGCACTGAACGACTTGGCCACATGGCTGGGCCAGGGTGATGACGCCTTCAAGGAGCCTGCGATGAAACAGCTCGAGGGCTGCAAGATCGGTGGGTCGACGCTGAGGCCATGGCTGGTCGATTTGCTCAGGAGTGCGTTGGAGACTGAAACGAACAGCGACAACAACCCGTCATTCGACTGGAATGGACTGTTCGCCCCTCTCACCCAGTCCCATCGCCTGACCACCGAAGAGGCGGCCCACGCCGTCCTGAAGTCCCATCGATGCCGGCTCTGCGTCGCTTTGATCGATGGAGTCCTCGCAGCTTTGGCATGCCGAAATCGTGGAGGCCATGACGCATGATCGATTCCAACGCCTATCGCCTGGGCGATCCGATACCCCCGAGGCCCCTCGCCGCGAGGTGGGTCATCTGCGGAACCTTGACACTGAAAACCGCCATGCACCTGGGCGGTGAAGCCACCGAGGCCACCGACATGCCCATCCTGCGGGACCCCAAAGAAGGTCGGCCCCTTCTCCCCGGAACGACCTTCGCCGGCGCCCTCCGCAACGCTCTCGCCGACCGCCTCGCGGGTTTCGGAAAGGATGAACCGCAAAGCGTCGCCCTGCTCTTTGGAGGGGCGCGGGGCGACGATGAAGGCGTGCAAAGCCCGCTCATCGTTTTCGACGCGGTGGGATCGCTCCCCAACCAAGGGTCCGTCGAGGTTCGGGACGGGGTCGCCATCGATCCCGCCACCGGGACGGCGGAGGACCGAAAGAAATTCGACTACGAGGTCCTCCCCCCCGGCACCACCTTCCCCGTCCGGGTCGATCTCCTCATTCCCGGTGGCGGGACCTCGGCGGCCGACAAAGAGCATGATCTGCTTTGTGCCCTCGCCACGGCGCTGGACCCGTTCTCCCACGGGGAGACATCGTTTGGCGCCCGACGCACGCGCGGGCTGGGGCGCGTCGAGGCCACCTGGGGGGCACGGCGTTTCGACCTCGCCACGGCCGTAGGGTGGACCACATGGGCTCGCAGCGACGTGAACGACCCCCTAGGGCACGACCCTGACGAACCATGCGACATCGTCCAGGCGCTCACGAAAGCGAAGCCGGACACCCTCCCGGCCCCACGGCTTCTTCCCGACGCACGATGCCGCGTCGTCATGGACCTCGATCTCGAAGTCGTCCATGACATTTTGATACGGAGTCCCGGCGCCGGTCCCCACGACCCCGACGTCACCCACCTCCACACGGCGGGACAGCCCGTCCTTTCCGGGACGAGCCTGGCGGGTGTGATGCGCAGTCAAGCCCTGCGCATCGCCCGCACCATCCGTGCCACTCAGGACGACGCCGATGAGTGGGTGAAGCGCCTCTTCGGCCCCCGCTTCGAGGGCACCCGCCCGCCCCCCGGCTTCGAGCTCTGTGCCTCGCGCCTGCGCGTCGGCGAAGCGGTGATCGAGGGGGGCCAGCCCGCAACCCAAACGCGCATTGCCGTCGATCGCTTCACCGGCGGTGTGGTGAACGGTGCGCTGTTCGATGAGGGCACCCAGGTCGGCGGACGCCTGCAGGTGCGTCTCGAACTGCGAGACCCGCGGCGCGGCGAACTGGGTCTCGTCCTTCTCGTGATCAAAGATCTTCTCGACGGCACGCTTCCCGTCGGTGGGACCTCGAGCGTGGGCCGCGGCCAGCTTTCCGGCTCGGCTTGGATCACCTTCCACGACGGAGTCCCCTCGCCGGTGTGCATCACCCTCTGCCCCCGGAAAACCCCGGAGAGCAACACGGCCGACCGCATCGATGAGGCCATCCAGGCGTTTCACGACGAACCGTCGATTCTTTCATCAACCGTGGCGGGTGCGGCTCACGGCAGAGAGGATGGCACAACATGAAGAACGCCGAATCGACAGCCTCACTCCCCGTCCATGGGTGTACCCTCACGCCCCTCGACCATCAGGTCTGCTCGGAGCTTGTTAAGTGGCTCCTTGGTGGCATGGCGCCGGAAAACGCTGAAGGTCTCAAATGGGCTTTGGCCCACTGCGACGACGGCGTGACCTGGGGGCGATGGGAGGCACGAGACAATCGGTGGGTCACCGGCGACGACAAGATCCGGCAGGACATCTCCCCCAAGATTCGTCTCGCAGCCTTGCAGGAGCTGCGCCTCTTTGGCCCGACCCGCGAGATTCTCATCTGGCGCCGCGATGGCGGGCTTTTCGGGCGCATTCTCGACGACGGAACGAAACCCGACGGCCCCGACCCCTTACGCCCCCGTGACGAGTCCATTCTCGTGCGCGGTCACAAAGTCCTGGAACAAGGCGAAAATGGATTCACCCTGATCACCGACGGCACGGGGTCTTGCCAGGTGATCCCCTTGGCGATCGGACGGAACGAGGGGAAGGGTCGGGTCGCGCGGGCACGCCTCGACGTGCGGCATTTCTGGCGGCAAGACCCCGCCAGTGGCGCGGTCCGGGTGGCGGCGACGCGACTCGTGACCCTCAGGACGGAGTGGAACAATGACCCTCGAACGCGGCAAGATCGTCCTCAGCAAGAAAGGCAAGCCCACGATTGAACGTGATGGCACGCGATACAATGCGGCGAGGAAAGAGCTGTCGCAACCGATCGCCGAAAACCCGAAGGGCTTCGCTGGACAAGAGGTGGAGTTTGAAATGGTGAATGGACAGCCGGAGAAAGTTCGCCCCGTGGGGATGGACTTCGAGCCCCCGGCCCTGAGACGTCGTGGTCCCCAGAGTCAAGGCGGGTCAGCGCGACGTCGCAAGGCAGGGCAAAAGCGCAACAAGGCTCATGGCGGAGACCACGGCCGAGAGAAGGGCAGGACGGACAACCGACCGCGCCCCGACGGCTCCGCCCGTCGCCATCAGGGGAGGCACCAACGCGATTTCCACAATCCCTACAACTTCATCCCCGCACCGCCGCGCAAGACCGACGATGCGGATCTCGGCGACGCTGTCCCCGTCCGCCAGGACCGCTACGAGCCGGACCGATTCTCCGGCCGCATCCGCGTCACCATGACGGCGGTCACACCCCTGCTCGTTCCGGACACCGATCCGCCACCGGTTCCCGAGAATGACCACAAGACCTATGCGCTCCGCACCGACGCGGACGGCAAGCCCCTGATCCCGGCCTCGAGCCTCCGCGGCATGCTGCGCTCGGCCTACGAAGCCATCACCAATTCCCGCTTCGGCGCGTTGTCGAAAGACCACGAAAAAAGGTGCTCCCTGCGAATGGTACCGAGCGAAGCGCTACAATTGATTCCGGCGCGCATCGAAGACAGCAAACTTCATTTGATGACCGGAACATCGAGCATGGGGGAGGATGGTTCCCCCGCGAATGGTGGTCCGATGTACGCGGCATGGCTCCCTCGTTATTTCCACGGAAGGATCGACCGCCGTGCACCGTGTTATTCGGACGGACAGCTTCCTTCACACGGAGATTCCGTTCGATGTTG
>CAZLGG010000099.1:0-15157 GCA_964559135.1 uncultured Planctomycetia bacterium | reverse complement strand
CCGTCGTTTTCGCTGGTGCCCTTGCCAAGGCGATCGACACGTTCTCCGCCGCCGCGAAGGCGGAAGGCAAGTGGACAAAGGAGGTCATCGAGCGCAAGACACCGGGAGCGGACGGCGCTTCCTCTCGGCACGTCATCGAGAAGCTCGACGGCAAGACGAACTCCGTGACACACCAGGTCACGAAGGATGGCCAAGTCATCCACCAGCACCAGACACACATCGGGAAGTACGGAATGGAGAGGCAGTTTCCTGACAAGTGGATCGAGTACCCCAAAGTTCCTGGAGGAGGACAATGACGGTGGTCGAGCGAGTGGAGCGCATCCGCGTCGTGGCCGGAGAGGAACTCGATCGATGCAGAAGCATGCTTGAGGGCGCCGGTCTGACATGGTCAGGACCAACGCTGTTAGTGTCGGAGCCGGACGCCAACGAGTACACGGCCGAACTGAAGGTTCAGTTCTATGAGCGCGATGACCTCGTCGACATCTTCGAGTTCTTTGTTTGCAAGGGCGGTGCCCTGACAACCTCGGAGGATGAGGTGCGCCAGTGGATTCGGGGCAACGTTCCAGACGTGGTCCGGCGGCGCACGCAGGCCTGAGTCTGATGCGAAACCGGTCGCCCCTACTCGCGCTCCTCTGCGTCTTGGCGAGCCTACTCGTCCCGGGGATCGCATCGGCGAGCACGGCTTCCGGCTCCTGTGGGTTCCGGAAAGTCTGGAGTGTGAATTCCGGAATGTCTGACGTTTTGGCGATGCCGGGCGGCGCATCTGGAAGTCAAGGGCCGGGGGCCCCTCGGCCCTGAACCAATGCCTCAACTTCCCAGACATAGGGGGAGCCCAAGGAAAAGACTCCGGGGGTGGGGCGGGACAATCCAGGCCTTGCGCCGGAGCAGATGGATGATGTCTTCAGGGAGTGGTTGACCAAGGGAGGTCGTCGAAAATGATGAGCGTCGTTCGCTTCTTGAAGTCCCCTGATACTTCCATCGACGACGACGAGGAGCGCTTCTTTGAAGGGCTGAGGGATGCAGTCAATCTGTGTTGGCCGGATGCCGATGCGTCACTTAGAGTCCTTCGAAACGATGGCGTCTCATGCATGATCCTAGAAGGCGGCAGGTGGCCGGAGCAGATGCGATCAATCAGACGATTCCTCGCCGACTGCCGATCGGTCGTCGAGCGTGCCGTCGCGAACGGGATGAGCATTTGTATTGACCTCGTCGTGACGCGCGACGACATCGGGGCAAATGTGATCTCCCTTGAACTATGCCCTGCAGACCTACGCATTCTTGCGGATGCCGGAGTTTCCCTGGAGCTGTCGGTATCGTGTTTCTAATCCCGCCCTGTGTCTGCGGCCCCCTAAGTCAGAGGCGTTGTCGCTCTGGGCCCGGCCGGCCAGCCGGAGGGGGGTGTCAAAGGCGGCGCTGGGGGCGCGCGGTCTTGATTTTCTCCAGCTCCTTCTGGATGGCTTTTTCCAGCTTGTCGGGCTTGAAGTCGAAGGGACCCTTGCCTCCAGCCATCGCGATCTTGCCGTCTTTGCCGACGAGATAGAGACGGTCGGGCCAGGCGCCGTACGCCTTGTTGACCTTGTCGTCGACGCGGTCCACGACAGCCTTCATGCTCTTGAGTTTCAACTTCGTCACGCAGGTCTCCGCGACGTCCTGTCGTTCGTCGTCGTCCTTGGGGTCGAGGACGCCGCCAAAATCCGTGGGGCTGCGGCTATCCATGGCGTGCGCTTCGCGGATGTAAACGAGGAGGAACTCGACGTCCTTGCCGTATTTTTTTTGAAGTTCGAGAAGCCGACCGGCTTCGCTTCGAAACGGCGGTCACGTGTACGAGCCGAAGATCAAGGCCACCGGCTTCTTTCCGGCGAAGCTGGAGAGCTTGACCGTCTTGGTCTTGTCGCCGAGGACGGGGAGATCGAAGTCGGGGGCTGGCTCACCGGCCTGCGGAAGCTTCGGGCCTTCCCGATCCCCGCGGTCGCCGCGACGTCTCCGTCCTCCGCGCCGATTGCGGAAACGGGTGACTTCATCCTTGCCCAGATCCCCGCTCTTGTCCTTGTCGAGTTCCGAGAAGATTCCGGCGATCTCCTCCTTCTGGATCTTTCCGTCGTCGTTTCCGTCCAGGATGCGTTTCATGAACCGCAAACGTCTTGACGGGACGCCTGCCTCCTTCAGCTCGTCGTTGGTACAGACGCCATTGTTGTCCGCGTCGCACGACGCGACGAATTCATCCCAGGCTTTCTTGGTGATCTTGCCGTCCTTGTCACGATCGAGGGTCATGCCCACGAACATTTTCTTCATCTCGGCGGGCGACATGCCCATGCCTCGGCGCCCTCGCCGTTCGAAGTCCTTGGCGGTGATGGAACCGTCGTCATTCCGATCCAGACGATCGAACGAGGTCTTGCCTCGGCCGAGTTCATCCATCGTGATCTTGCCGTCCTTGTTCTTGTCGAACTGCTTCGAAAGCTTTTCCCACGGGCTATTCCCCTCCTGAGCGGCCAGCCCGAGCGGGAGGGCGAAGACCGCCAGGAGCGCTAGGGTCGTTCTCATCGGTATCTCTCCTTGACTGTGACGGAATCGGGAATTCTTCCCTGGATACGGGAGCCGACTCCCTCGTTCCACGCCTGGCTCGCCGAAATCTTCCCGTCCATGGCATGCTTGGGACTGTGGCGGCTGAGCCGTGGCGTCCAAGCAGGCCGCGGGCGAAAGGCCTTGCCGGCAGGTGGAGCGTCTTGGGTTTGTTGGGTTCCGGCGGGGAAAAAAGGACGGCGGTGGAAGCTCGTGAGCTTCCACCGCCGACTCTCTCTCTACGACAGTCACCGGTCTTGCGGTCTCAGGTCTGTCGGCTGTAGCCCAGACCTTTCAAGACCTGCAGCACCTCACTCCAACTCGGAAACGGCTGTGCGTTCTTGCGCTTGAAGTCTTCGATCGCTCGAATGAACTCCAAGGTCTCGTCCTCGACTTCCGTCGAGTAATGAGATGTCTTCCGAGCCGGTCGGGGCGCCTCCGGGACCTTCGCCTCACTTCGGGCCATAGGGGTCCTCCAAAAAAAGGGCCTCGGCCTTCCTTGCACGGCGCTGTCCGGAGTCCCGCACGCGGCGGCTCCCATCGCTCCGCCCGCCTTGGTCAGGCGGGAGAACGACGTGACACTGTTCTTATCGGGCGATATGATTCGTATCTGAAAAGAATGATATTGCGACGACGGAGGCGGATTCTCCGGGTGTGGGCCGCGCAAGCCATTCTCAGGAAAGAAGTTCGAGGATTCCCGCTTCAGTGACCGGGGCGATGAGCCCCTTTTCCGTGACCAGGCCCGCGATCAGGGTCGCCGGCGTGACGTCGAAGGCCGGGTTGTAGGCTCTTTGGCCGTCCGGCGCCGCGGATCGGCCCAGAACGTGGGTGACCTCCTCCATGGGACGCTCCTCAATGGGGATGAGATCGCCGGAGGCGAGGGAGAGATCGAAGGTGGTGGACGGGGCCACCACGTAGAAGGGGATGTCGTGCATCTTGGCGAGGGCCGCCACGCCGTAGGTGCCGATTTTGTTGGCGGCATCTCCGTTGCGAGCGATGCGGTCCGCGCCCGTGAAGATGCGGTCGATGCGACCCGCGGCCATGAGCGACGCCGCCGCGCCGTCGCAGATGAGGGTCGCGGGAACGCCGGCGCGTCCGAGTTCCCATGCCGTCAGGCGAGCGCCTTGAAGAAGGGGGCGGGTCTCGTCGACCCAGACGGAGATCGATTTCCCCTGCTCGTGGGCCGTGTACATCACCGCGAGGGCCGTGCCGCGCCCACCCGTCGCGAGGGCGCCGGCATTGCAGTGAGTGAGGAGGCGATCGCCGTCCTGAACCAAGGTGGCGCCGATCTCTCCGAGAGCATCGCACATGGTGCGATCCTCCTCATGGATGGCGAGGGCCTCCTCGAGGAGCGATCGACGCACCTCGCGCGGGGAGGCGTCTCCTTCGTGTCTCAGCCGCGTCTCCATGCGATCCAACGCCGCGAAGAGGTTGACCGCCGTGGGGCGAGCCGAAGCCAACCGCTCCCGCCCCTGGGCAAAGGCCCGGTCGATGTCGTCGCGCGAGGCCGTATCCTCCAGGCCCCGCAGTCCGAGGACGATTCCGTAGGCCGCCGCGATGCCGATGGCCGGGGCGCCGCGCACGGCCAGTCTCAGGATGGCGTCGCGCATGGTCTCCAAGTCCTCGACGCGGAGGAGTTCGAGACGCAACGGCAAGAGCGTCTGCTCGATCAGTTCGCAATGCCCCGCCTCGTCACCGATCCAACGAAGGGTTTCGGGGACGGTTCCCATCAATCCCTGCCCAGCTCGTGCTGCACCCGGCGATTCATGGCGGCGACCTTGTCGGAGAGTTCGTCGCGATACTGAAAGAGCCTCTCACGCAGAGCTTCGTCGTGAAGAGCGAGGATCTGGATGGCTTGGTAAGCGGCGTTCTTGCCTCCATGGGATCCGATACCCATGCAGGCGACGGGGATTCCGCCCGGCATCTGCACGATGGAGTAAAGGGCGTCCAGGCCCCGGAGAGACGCCGATTCCATGGGAACGCCGATGACGGGAAGGATCGTGTATGCGGCCACGACGCCGGCCAGGTGAGCCGACATTCCGGCGGCGCAGATGATCACCCGGATGCCGCGGCCCTCGGCCTCGCGGGCCAGTTGTTCGACCTTGTGCGGCGTGCGGTGCGCCGAGGCGACGACCACCTCATTGGCGACGTCGAACTCGTCCAGGACCTCCACGCAGGGGCGCATGGCGTCCAAGTCCGACGAACTTCCCATCATGATCAATACGCGGGGGTCCGGCATGGCAGAGTCTCCCTTGGTCCGTGCGTCAGCGCTCGAGAGGTCGACCGGTGAGCCTCTCGTAGATTTCCATATAGCGGCCGCTGGCGAGTTCGAGGATGTCGTCCGGCACCTTCGGCGGCGGGGAGGACTTGTCCCAATCCGTCGTTTCCAGCCAATCGCGAATCACCTGCTTGTCGAAGCTGGGCGGGTCGCAACCCTCGGGCGTGTTCTCCCAGTCCTCCTGCTTCCAGAAGCGCGACGAGTCCGGAGTGAAGACCTCGTCGATGAGGATGATCTCGTCGCCGACGAGACCCCACTCCAGTTTCGTATCGCAGAGGATGATGCCTTTCTCCGCCGCGTAGTCCGAGCAGCGGCGGAAGGCTTCGAGGGAGAACTCCTTCAGCCTGTTCGCGTTGTCCTCGCCGACGACGCGACGGAAGACCGTCTCGTCGATGTTCTCATCGTGGAGGCCCTGTTCCGCTTTCGTGGACGGGGTGAAGATGGGCTCCGGGAACTTCGATCCCTTGTGGAGTCCGGGCGGCAAGGGCACGCCGCAGACGGACCCGGTGGATTGATAGTCCTTCCAACCCGACCCCACCAGGTAGGCCCGCACGATGCACTCGGCGTCGAAGGGACGGGCTTTCCGGCAAAGCATGGATCGACCCCGCAGGACGTCCCGGTAGGGATGCAGGACGTCCGGCATCGCATCCACGTCTCCGGTGATGACGTGGTTCGGTGCGAGTCCGCTCAGAAAATCGAACCAAAACAGGGAAATCTGCGTGAGGACTTTCCCCTTGTCCGGGATCGGATCCGGCAGAATCCAGTCGAAAGCGGAGACGCGGTCCGTGGCGACGATGAGGAGCTGATCGCCCAAATCGTAGATGTCGCGGACCTTGCCGCGCGCCTTCAGGGGCACTTCGGGGATGTCGGTTTGGTAGACGGTGGTCATCCGTCGTTTCTACCAAAACCGGGGGGAAATGTCAGAGGGGGGGGCTACCCGATCTCCGAGCGGTGGGCGACGTGCTTCTTGATGGTTTCGATGTGTCGGGCATAGATCTCGATGAACTCGACACCCATCTCGAAGGTCCCGTTGAGAGCGCGCTCCACGTGCACGACCTTGCCGACGGCGTCGATGAGATCGTCTCCGAGGGCCACGCTGAAACGGTATTTCTCTCCCAACGGAATGGGCTCCGTGGATTGGAGCTTCAGCCCGAACTCATTGAGATCGATGCTGACGGCGATCCCCAGGATGCGGTTGGGGTCGGTTTCGGCCACGTCCGTGTAGCTGATGAGGAATCCCGCAGCGGAGCGTGGGGCAACCCGGCGGTCCTGTGGGATCTTGTCTTGCATGCTCAAAATGCCTTCCGTTGACGCTTCAAGCTATCGTCCGCGAGACCCACTCGTCTGAACCCCGATGGCTCCCCGGTTCGTTTTGGAGCGACCCTCTGGGTTGGTAGTATGCGGCTTCACGCACCCAAGTCCTTATCTGGCGGTGTTTAGTGTCATGAGAGATGCAGCGCTGATTCTCCTCGTCCTGTCCTTGTGGCTTCCGAAGCTTTCGGCGCAAGGAGGCGACGACCCCGTCATCCGTGAGTACGAACAGGCCCTCAAGGACCTGGGCATCAACCGCCTCCAGCGGGATCCGGCCTTCATGCGGGCGAAAAGGCTCTGGCCTCAGCTTCAACGCGAGGTCGTCGAGGCCATTCGGGAGCAGGACAAAGGCTTGGCCGGCTCCCCGGAAGAGGTCGAGAAGCTGAAGACCCTGTATCGCAGCCGCTTGACCCAGGGTCGCGCCGTGGATCACTACCTCTACGGGCGGCTCATGGGCTTGCTGGGCGATCTCGACACGGCGTTCCTGGAATTCCGAGAGGCTTTGGATATCGACCGATTCTTCTATTGGGCGTGGGACGGACTCGGGGTCTACCACTCCAACAAGGGGCAGTTCGATGCGGCCGTCGAGAAGTTTCGGACCGCTTTGAGAATCAATCCCGATTTCGAGAAGGCCGCCTTTGGTTTGGCCCAGGCCCTCATTCAGCGCGGCGATTTCGCCGATGCCGCCAAAGTCCTCTCCGAGCTGGTTTCCGACAAGCGGGGCCGGAGCCCCGACCCCGCGGCCATCCAGCAGGCGCGCCTGATGCTGGCCGAGGTTTACCGCCGCCAGCAGGACTATCCGCTTTGCCTGGACGAACTCAGCGCTCTCGAGCGGGAAGGAATGGACGATCAGCGCGTGCTCGGCATGAAGGCCTTCTGCTGCAAGCGCATGGGGCGATGGAAGGACGCCGCGGCGGAGTACCGAAAGATCATCGCCCGTTACCCGAAGGAGGAGCGGTACCACCGGGCCCTCGCCGATTGCCTCGAGCGCATGGGGCGCAACGCCGATGCCGCGGACGAATTGGAAAAGGCGCTGGAGTTGGGGGGGGATTCCTTGGCACGTGCCGAGCGGCAACAACTGGAGAGCCTCTTGGCGCATCTCCGCAGGCAGCCCGCCGTGACCGACCCCAAGGACCGCACGCTCCACCTCGATGACTGGGTCAGCCGCCTCCTCACCTCCCCGGATCTGCAAAAGCGCAGGCAGGCGATGATGTTCCTTGCCACCGCTCCCAATCCCGCTCCCAGCCAAAGCGTCAACACTTTGTTGAAGCGGGGTTTCTCCTATGCGGTCAAGGACCCCGATCCCATCATCCAGGCGAAGGCTCTCCAGCAGCTCACGGTTCGGTGGGGCTGGAGTGACAAGGTGAGGGATCTCATCGAGCTTTTCGTCGAGAAGCCCTATGATCGACGGGTTCGAGGTATGGCAGCGAGCCTGCTGAAACGATGGGAAGCTCGCTCCGTCGTTCCCGTTCTCATTCTCGCGTTGCAGGACGAGGACGATCCCTACGTCTTCAGCCAGATCCATGACAGCCTGAACAGCCTGACCCTGGCCTGGATCGAGCGCATTCTACCCGAAGACATCACGCCGGAAGTCATTGCCAAGAATCGTCGCCGTTGGAACGACTGGTACCGCCGTCACAGGGACCGCTATCGCAAAGCGGAGCCCCCGGACTTCGACGAGCGTTGGCACTGAAAAGGACCGAGCCCGCCATGAATGAATCCCAAGGACCCGTCCTCGTCGTCGGGGGCGCCGGCTACATCGGTAGCCACTGTCTCCATGAACTGCGCCGCCAGGGTTTCGAGACCCTCTGCTACGACAACCTCAGCGAGGGGCACCGTCAGGCCGTAGGTCCGACGGAGTTGATCGAAGGCGATCTCGGCGACGAGGCCAAGCTGGACAAGCTCTTTTCCGAGCGTCCCATTCGCGCCGTCTTCCACTTCGCGGCCAACTGCTACGTCGGCGAGTCCTGCGAGGACCCGCAGAAGTATTATTTCAACAACGTCCGGCAGACCTTGGGACTGTTGCGCTCCATGCTCCGCAACGACGTGAAGCGCTTCATCTTCTCCTCGACAGCGGCCACGTTCGGAAACCCGGTCAAGGACGTCATCGACGAGACGCACCCTCAGGACCCCATCAACCCCTACGGCCGCAGCAAGCTCATGGTGGAGTGGATTCTCAAGGACTACCACACGGCCTACGGACTGGACTACGTGGCCCTTCGCTATTTCAATGCGGCGGGAGCGGCCGAAGACGGGAGCATCGGTGAGGATCATGACCCCGAGACCCACCTCATCCCGCTCGTGATCCAGGCGGCGATGGGGAAAAGGCCGGACATCAAGATTTTCGGAGACGACTATCCGACTCCGGACGGGACCTGCGTTCGCGACTACATCCACATTGTCGACTTGGCCTCCGCCCACATCCTGGCCCTCGCGTCTTTGGAAAACGGCGGCGAGAGCACGGCCTTCAATCTCGGCAACGGCAAGGGCTACTCCGTGAAGGAAGTCATCGACACGGTCGAGCGCGTCACCGGCCGCCCGATTGCGCGGGAGGTCGTGGGGCGGCGAGCGGGCGACCCGCCCGTCCTCGTTGCCGACTACCGACGCGCGGCGGAGACCCTGGGTTGGACCCAACGATTCGGCGACCTCGACACGATCGTTCGCACCGCATGGCAATGGCACGCGGGACACCCGGAGGGATACGCCGACTGAGGTCGGGAATCCACCGGAACGGCTGTTCCCATGGTCCGATCCCCTCAACGCGTTTTGTGGGCGTTGGGGACGGAGTAGAATCCCAATCATGCCAACGAATCAAAACAGACTCCGCTGGGTCGTGATTCTCGGACTCGTGGCGATCGGATTGGTCGGCGCTGCGTATTTTCGGCGCGACACCGGTCCCACCGAGCTTCCGGCAAAGTCGCTCCAGCCGACCACGTTGCCGCCCCTGCTCTCGCCCGAGGCGGAGACCGGCTTGCGCAAGCGGCTCGCCGCCCTGCTTCGCACCCTCCCGAAGAAATCCAAGAAGACGGTCGCCGTCTTGGACCCGGCCAATGGTCGGTATCTCTTCAAGTTTGAGCCCACGCGCACCCTTGTTCCGGCGTCGAACGAAAAACTGATCACGGCCGCGGTTTTGATCGGTCTGCGGGGGCCGGAGTTCGAATTCGAGACCACAATCCTCTCCACGGCGCCTTTGAAGGATGGAGTCCTTTCCGGAGATCTCGTCGTCCGCGGTGGCGGCGACCCGACCTTTTCGAAGACGTTCACCGAAGAAGGTGGACTGGCTGCGCTGCACCCTTTGGTGGAGGCCTTGAAGGCCAAGGGATTGAAGCGTCTGGAGGGGCGCGTGCTCGTCGACGACAGCCTCTTCACCGGCAAGCGAACGGGGCCCGTCTGGCCGAAGGATGACCTTTGGCGCACCTGGATGGTGGAGGTGACGGCCCTTCCGTTCAACGACAACCGCATCGATCTCGTCTGCGATCTCGACGGCGGGAAACCGCGGGTTCGTTTCGATCCCGACGTGGGCTACGGTCAGATCGTGAACCGCTTGACGCCCGCGCGGAATGCCAAGGAACACAACGTCATCTTCGCTCGGCCGGCCGACAAGGACGTGTTCACCGTGTCCGGCAAGCTGTGGGCGCCCAAGAGGCCGTTCCGCGATGACGCCAATGTCCACGACGGGGCTCTTTACTTCGCCGCGGCGTTCATCCGCGCGCTGGAGATGGGCGGTGTCCAGGTCGACGGTGGATTCGGGCGCCTGGAGCGGCCGCTGCCGGGAGACAAGAAACACGTTCTCTACGTCCATAGGACGCCGCTTTCGGTTTGCCTGCCCGTGATGCTGAAGAAGAGTCAGAACCTCTACGCCGAGATCTTCTTCCGTCACATCGCTCTCGCGTCCAAGAAGGAGGCGAGCTTTCTCGGCGCGGCCACCGCGACCCGCGAGGCGCTGCGCCAGGCGGGGGTCCTGGAGCCGCTCACGCGCATCGCCGACGGCTCCGGGCTGTCGCGGGCGAACCTGATCTCCGCACGCCAGTTGGCACGCGTCCTTGCGATGGTGCATCGGAGCGAACACGGGCCGTGGTTCAAGGATGCGTTGGCCCACCCCGGTGCTTCCGGCACGCTGCGTAAGCGGATGAAGGAGTTGGGAGCCCGGGTGGCCGCGAAGACGGGCACCCTTTCCCGCATCAGCGCCCTTTCCGGCTACGTCAAGACCAAGTCCGGCCGCTGGCTCGTCTTCGCGGGTCTCTACAACGACGGACCCGTCGCCCAATTCCGCCACGTCCAGGACGAGATCTGCCGCCTCCTCGCCAAGCTCTGAAACTTGCTTGGAAGCCGGGACGTCCTCGTCCCCTCGAGCGTAGCTCTCATGCATCACTCCCCATCCGGACACGGAGCAGGGCGAAGTCGTCACTCGGGTCGGTGAGGGTGAAGGCGCGTGCGGGTGGGATGACCGCGGAAGCGGCGGTGGCGAGAGGATGAGAGGACTGCGTGTCGTCGACGAGGGTGGCGCGTCCCCGGAGTACGAAGAGGAAGAGCAGCTCTTTGTCGTGGGTGAGGTCGGTGGATGCCGCGGGGGCCCGAAGACGGACGACCCGCGCGGTCGCGAGGCCATCCGTGGCGAGGCGGAATCCGAGATCGCGGTGCTCGAAGCCGGACCAAGGGTCGGACTTCCACGCCGCCCGTTGCGCACGATGATGGACGAACCGTTGCCCTTCATAGAGCCGGTCGTTGTGAACCGTCTTTGTGGGCAAGTCGAGATCGGGGTCGGTGTAGGTGGCATGCGCGGCGGGAGAACTCAGCTCGACCACTTCCAAACCGGGTGAGCATTCCAAGACGCGGTGGCGAATCCCCGGCGGTTGAAGCACCGCATCGCCGGCCTCCAAGGTGAAGGGCGGGCCCTGGTCCTCGTATACGACGCGCACCCATCCTCGAAAACAGTAGATCATCTGGAAGCGTACCCGATGAAAGTGGACGTAGTCCGGAACGGCGCCGCCCTCAGGTATGTGAATGTGGGAGGCGATGATGCGCCCCCCCTGCCGGCCCGGGATGAGATCCCGGTAAAGCATGCCCGCACGCCCCGGGTTCCACCCGTCCTTCCCGGGTGCATCCATGACGACGAACGCGGGCCGAAGGGGCGGTACCTCGAGAGGAGGGATCGGTGCGACGATCTCGACCGTGGTGCCACCCGGCGCGATGAGGACGCGGGGTTCCTCGCCGGGCACGCACGGGATTCGCACCGTGACGGGCGATCCTGCCGCCTGGGCGTCGAGGCGAAGCCGAACGCCCCGTCCCGCCACCACGGCCACCCGCGGCCGGTCGGCGGGAAAGATCATCTCCAGGCGGAAACCCAGCTCCTGCTGGAAGAAGTCCAGCGTCGTTGCGAGATCGGCACTGGGTGCCACGATCTGGCTCGCTTCCTCGGGGAAACGGTTGCTTCTCGCTTCGTCCATGGCATGAGCTTACCCCTGTGCTCGGACGACGAAAACGGGGTGTGGCGCGGAGTGTCCGGCTCGGCTCCGGTCATCGCACGGTCTTGCTCTTCTGCTTCTGCTTCGAGTTCGGCTCCTGATCCGACCGGATGCGTTTCGCATCCTTGGGGACGTGGTTTTCGAAGTCGAAAAGCGCCGCGGGGGGGTGTTGATCCACCGCGACCAGGTCGAAATCGCAGGCCAGGAAGTCGGCACCGAACCAGCGATAGACGATGTGGATGGATTCCACGAGGTCCTTGCGGGTGTCGATCGTGAGGGTCAGCGTGACGAGGACGTTCTTCGCCAGGAGAGATTCGTCGTCGGGATCATGGGGAATGACCTTGGCTTCGAAAACCCTGCGGCCCTCCAACCCGGCATGGGATTCGATCCAGTTGAAATCCTGATCCAGGTGACCGAATCGCTTCCACGAGACGAAGTCGAGGAGCATCTTCGGGTTGAATCGGCCGTCTTTCGTCATGAGTTGCGGTGCCGCGCGGGGAGTGCCCGTCTCGGATTCCTTCGCGAGTTGGGATTCCGACATGATCTCGACCTGTTTTTTCTCTGGGTCGTAGGACCAGAAGACTTTCCCGTCGAAGCCGGCCGTGGGGTCCGTCTGGGCGCGCTTGCCGACAGGCTGAATGAGAAGTTCGTTCGCACGGGTCACCACGAGCCGGAATCGGGGGGTGTCGGGCTCCTTGTTCGGGTCGCTCGACAAAGCGTTGAAGAACGGCGTCTTGAACGTCACCAGAGCTTCCGCGTCGTCGCGATCGGCCAGAGCCCGGGTGGCACGGTGGAGGATCTCCGCCGCGGAAAGCGGTTTGTCTTCCCTCGGCGAGAACACGATCACGAGAGCCACGAGGAGGATGGCGGCCGCGGCGACGGCGCTCTTGAAGGCCCATGGACGGCTCCTGGAGTTCCCCCGCCGGGACTCGGGCGCACGTTCGAGCTCGAGGGGGCACGGAGGGGCCTGGATGAGAAGTTCGCGAAAGACCTCCCCGGTCGATTTCGAGACTTCCATGATCTGCGTTCGCTCATCCTGGCAGAGGGAGCATGTCGCGAGATGGGCCTCCACGGCGACCCTTGCGGACGCTTCGAGTTCGTCGTCCAAAAGGGGGGTCAGCATTTCCTGTACGGTACGGCATGGCATGGTCATGAGAGATCCTCCATTCTCGGCGCCAGCTTGGTGCGGAGGCGGCGGCGGGCGCGGTGGAGCGTCGTGCGAACGACGTCCGTCGTGATTTCCAGGATTTCGCCGATCTGGGCGTAGGAGTCCCCGACGCCATCGCGGAGCCAGAGGACGGCCCGCCAGACGGGTGGCAGTTCGTCGAGGGCGTCCAAGAGGAGTCGTCTCCTCTCATGTCTTTGGGCCGGTTCGTCGGGGGAGTCGTCCATCGCCTCCATGCTCTCGTTCGACAGGGCCTGGGGTCTTCGCAAGCGCTTCCCCGCGTGATCCAGGGCAAGGCGTCGCACGATCGTCAACAGAAGAGGGCGGAGCGGACGGTCGAAGTCGATGGTCGAGCGGGTCGACAGGAGTTTCAGGATCGCTTCTTGGGCCAGATCCTCGGCGGCATGGCGGTCGCCCGTGATGGCGGCCGCGAGCCCCCATGCCTGGGGCCAAAGCTGCCTCACTTCGAGTTCGGCTTTCGGGTTCAGACGAGATGTCGAGACCATGGGGCTCATCCTCCGCGTTCAGAAGTCCTCACCCCAGGGATTCCCGTTCGTTAACGAAAAAACGAGTCGTCGCGGCTCATTCCGATGAAGTCGCTCCTCCATGCCACCCAGTGGGAAGCGCCGCGAACGACGAAGGCCTCATGTTAGGATTCCACCGTGGACCGAGGAGCCGGCGTGAGTCGAGATGACCTTTTCGATGATCTGGAAGACGAACGACCGGCCATGCCGCCGCTGGCGGAGAGGATGCGCCCCCGAACCCTCGATGAACTCGTGGGACAGGAGGAGTTGGTGGGGTCGGGGAGTCTCCTGCACGACCTGTTCGAAACCGGTCAGGTCGCGAGCATGGTCCTCTGGGGGCCTCCCGGCTGCGGAAAGACCTCCCTGGCTCGCCTCGTCGCGAATCTGACGGATCACCGCTTCCAATCCTTCAGTGCCGTGCTCTCCGGCGTGAAGGACGTGCGCCGCGTCGTCGAGGAGGCGCGTTGGGAACGGCAGACCTCCCGCCGCGGCACGGTGTTGTTCGTGGACGAGATCCATCGCTTCAACAAGAGCCAGCAGGACGCCTTCTTGCCTCACATCGAGGACGGCACGATCATCCTCATCGGCGCCACGACGGAGAACCCGTCCTTTGCCCTCAACGCAGCTCTTCTTTCCCGTTGCCAGGTGTTCACCCTCGAACCGTTGGATCGAGACGCCCTGCGCCGCATTCTCGTGTCGGCCCTCGAGGATCGCGATCGGTCCGGATTGCCGGCCGACATCGAAGTGACCGACGCGGCGATCGATTTGCTCCTGGATTCCAGCCCCGGCGATGCCCGGGGTCTTCTCAATCGGCTGGAAGCGCTCGTGTTGAGAGAGGAGAAAAAGGGCAATCTCTCGCGCGGGGTGATCGACGTCGATGTGGTGAAGCGTTCCCTCAAGGATCGGAGCTTCCGCTACGACCGGGCCGGGGAAGATCACTTCAACGTGATGAGCGCCTTTCACAAGAGCATGCGGGGAGGCGATCCCCAGGCGGCGCTGTATTATCTGGCGCGGATGCTCACGGCGGGAGAGGACCCGCTTTGGATCGCGCGTCGCATCGTTCGGTTCGCCAGCGAGGACGTGGGATTGGCGGACCCGAATGCTCTGGCTCTGGCTTTGGCGGCGCGGGAGAGTTTTCATCTGCTCGGATCCCCCGAGGGCGAACTCGCCCTCGCGGAAGCCGCCGTCTACATGGCCACGGCGCCCAAGTCGAATGCGGTCTACGCCGCGTTCAACGCGGCCATGGATCTTTTGCGAAGGGGCGGCGTGCACGAGGTGCCGAAGGCGCTTCGTAACGCGCCGACGCGACTCATGAAACAGCTGGACTACGGGAAGGGCTATGCCTATCCCCACGATTTCGACGAGGCGGTCACGGATCAGGATTACCTGCCCGAAGCCCTGAAGGGAACCCGCTTTTACGAACCGTCGCCCTACGGTCACGAGAAGGAGATCGCCCGGCGCATGACCTACTGGGACGAGATCCGTAAGACGCTTCGGCGGAGCCAAGGAGAGGCCGATGAGTCCGAATCGTGACCTAGGGGGGCACCTGGAGGAGATGGCGCGGCGGGCGGGCCGCATCCTCATGAGCCACTTCGGCCGGCTCGCCGACGGTGAGGTGGACTTCAAGGGCAAGCGGGACCTCCAAACCGTGGCGGACCGAGAGTCGGAAGCCTTCCTCATTTCGGAAATCGGCCGGCGGTTTCCCGATCACGTCATCCTGGCGGAAGAGTCCTTCCGCGGCGACGAGCGGGCAACGATGGATTCAGGCAAGCCCGTGTGGATCGTGGACCCCTTGGACGGAACCACCAATTTCGTCCATGAGCTGCCCACGTTCACGGTTTCGTTGGGGATCGTC
>CAZLGG010000098.1:0-15218 GCA_964559135.1 uncultured Planctomycetia bacterium | reverse complement strand
GTCGTGCTCGTAAGGCCGATTCATGCGGCGGATCTCCGCGACCGAGAGGCCCAGCAGGGCGGCCACGGTGATCACGGTCATCCAGCGATTTCGGCGGCTTCGGCTCTCGTCAGGGCTGATCATGGAGGAATCATGGGGGCTCGACGGCGGTTCGCCAAGTCCACGTCCCGCCGCGTCGGCTCCGCCGAGCGGTCCAATCGCCGTAGCCTTATGTCTCGGACACCGAATGCATAGAATGACGAACCCGACGGCTCCGGCCCATCAAGGATGCTCTTTCATGCGCAACCGGCTTTTGTTTCTCTCGTTCCTTTTGGCGTTCTCGGGCCTCGTCCCGGCGCAGATCCTGAAAGTGCGCCTCCGCGACAGCAAGATCGAGCGGCGGTACAAGACCTATCTCAGTCGGATCGGCGGCGAATACTTCGTCGTCGGCGAGCCCAAGGCGGGCCTCGTGATCAAGCCCGGCTCCATCAACATCGTGGGAAAGTCCAGCATCGAACTTTGGGTTCTGGATTCGCGCCACCCGGACAGGCTGCCCTACAAGACGGGCAAGAAGGGGGAACTCCAGCCGACGGGCAAGCGCTCCTTCGTCGTCATTCCGCGTTCCGACTTGGCCGGTTCCAGGACGGCGAGCTTCCTCATGGAGGACCAGACTCTGCCGGGCATCGCCGGTGAGTACCGGCTACGCTCGGAGGAAATCGCCGCCATTCGGAAAAAGACCAAGAAGACGAAGAAGGCCACCCAGGAGTGGTTCCGCCTGCAGCGCCATCTGCTGGACCGCATGGAACGGTTTCGGATCTGGCTCGAGGCGTTGAGTTTCGAGAAACCGGCCAAGAAGGTCGCCGCGGACATCGCCAAGGAGACGAAGCGTCTGAAGGACGATGGATACCGCGAGCGGGCCCAGTCGGCGCTCGAGTCCATCCACCCGATTCCCGCGCCCGAGGACTTGACGGAGGCCGCCCTGGAGATCTCGGGAACCGACTACAAGGCTTTCGAGAGTCAGCATGTCCGGCTACTTTTTCCCGCGGGAGCCATGGAGCCCGGGACGGCCAAGAGCCTGTTGAAACTCGCCGAGAACATCATCGAGGGTTTCCGCCGCGAGTTCTGCGACCCCTATGTATCTCAGAGCGACGACGACGACGGTATCCAGGATGAGACTCCGGACGGCGTATTCGCGGTGTTCTTGTGGGTGCCGGATACGGACAAGGCTTACGAGAGGTACTACACGGATTATCTCGGAGGGTCGTGGGGCACCGGGGAGAGAAAGAAGCGGCGTCTCCAAGCCCGCGGGACCATGGCGAGGGGGCTGCACGGTTTCCCCTACCTCCACTATTGGCGGCTGAGGGAGCAGAACGACTTCGAGGGGCAGGTGTCCCACGGGTTGGGACACGACCTCATGCAGATCCAGTTCTGCAGGGGTGCGCCGGGCAGTCGTGAGGCTTGGATGCGGGAAGGCGTTGCGTACTACACATCCTTCGAGTACCTCGGACGCAACACCGTCACCTGCATCGCGTTCAAGGTGAAGACCTACGACCGTGCGGCGGGGCCGGAGGGCAAGAAGACGGTGGCCGAAGGCCGCCGCGCGGCGTTCAACGAGTTGGCGCTCTCGAAGGGCCCCCCCCTCCACAGGTTGGTGTCCATGGACCTCGCCGACATGGAGGATCCGGACCTCGCGAAGGGGTGGAGTTTTTTCGACTTCATTGCACGGAAGTTGGGCAAGAAGGGGGTCCTCTGGTTGCGGGCGGCTTGCTTCGAAGCGGGGAAGAAGGACGGCTTCGTCGAGCGCCTCCGAGGGCGGACGAAGGAGATCTTCGGACTGAAGGAAGGGGACGCACTCGGCTGGTTGGATTCTCAGTGGAAGGCCTATGCGAAGTCGTCGCAGAACAAGGGTGAAGCCCCGAGGCGCCGACGATGACAGCCCCATCCGCGCCGGAACACGATGCGTGCGTCGAACTCCTCCTGTCCGACCAGGAGGTCGAGGCCTTGGCCGCTCGTTCAGACCCCAGCGAGAACGAGCAGTTGCTTTGGTCCATCGGAATCGCCGAGAACCGGTTCATGGCCGCCGACTCGAAGCTGCGGGAAGAGCTGCTGGGGAGCATCCAACTGCAGGAAGCGCGGCGCCTGATCGGGAGTTTGACCCTCCTCGTCCTCGTCGCCGTGGCCGTGGTTCTGCTCGTCCCGGCCACCTTTGCCGCGGCGGCGCTGGCGGCGGTGGCGATGAAAGCGGGTATGGACTTCGCCGGTTTCAGGCGCCGTCGGCGGCTCGTGGAAGCGGCTCGCGGCTTGGGAAACACCGATGATGCGCCCAAGAGGCCGTCTTGAAGCCTCGCGTTCCCGGTGCATTTCCGTTCCACCCCACGGGGGGCCGATCTCTTGCTGCCTGAACTGTTTCATTTCGAACTCTTCGGCAGGACGCTGAGCGTCAACGGCTACGGCCTCATGATCGGGATAGGTCTTGTCCTTTGGACCTGGCTGGTGGGGAAAGAGGCGCGCCGCCTGGGTCTCGTCAGCCTCCAAGAACGAACGACGTCCACGTTACTTGTCTTCATCGCGGCGCTATTCGTGGGGGGCAAGGGTCTCTACCTGCTCACTCTGCTGGGCGAGCGCGCTCCGGACGCGGACGATTTCCAATACGGCTTCGTCTTTTACGGAGGGTTGCTCACGGCGGCGCCCGTCATGGCCTGGCAGTCGAGGCGGCTGGGGTTGGGTGTCCTGCAGGGTCTCGACATCTTCGCTTTGCCTGCTCCGCTCGCCCATGCCTTCGGACGCCTGGGGTGTTTCCTGGCGGGCTGCTGCTACGGCCATCGGTGTTCCTTGCCCTGGGCGGTGCGCTTCGAACATGGACGGGGATTGAACGGCGTATTCGTTCACCCCGTCCAGCTCTACGAATCCCTGGGCCTCTTGGCGCTCTTCGCGGTGCTGTGGTTTTTCCTCCGCCCGCGAAAGCGCTTCGACGGACAGATCCTCTTCACCTATTTCCTCGGCTATGCCGCTCTTCGGTGCGTCACCGAGCTCTTTCGTGGCGATCCGGACCGGCGCATTCTCTTTGCGGACTCACCGGCATCCCCGGGGGACCCGCCCCACGGGATCCCTCTTTCGACGATGATTGCGTTGGTCACTGCGTTGCTGTGTCTGCTGGCGCTCTTTTGGCTCCGCCGTCGCCCTTCACCTCCGGCTTCATGAGCAAGAACCCGACCACGTAGAGACCGGCGGCGATCCAGATCACCCGCGTGAAGCCCATCTCCTGCGACAACACGATGCAGAGGATGGAGGCCATCACCGAGAGGAACCCGTTGATGGCCCAACCCCATGGGATGAGCTGGGGGCAGTTGCGACTGAGGATGCGGATGCCCGAGGGGAACGCGGTTCCCAAGGCCAGTCCGAGAGGGCAGAGCAGGGCAACGACCACCGCCACGCGGGCGGGGAAGGGCCAGGCCAGCAGGTGGGGGAGAACGCCGTGAATGGCGGCTACGGTGAGACCGATCGAACCGACGATGGCGAGCATGAGGAGAGACAGCTGGCTGCGTCCCATGTGTCGGATCTTGCCGGCCAGGAACGAACCCAGCCCTGCGAAGGCCAAGAGAGAACTCAGGACGACGCTGAGCGAGTAGGTGGGGTGCCCCAAGAAGACTACGAGCATCTGCATGAGCGCGATCTCGAGGAACATGAAACCCAGACCCAGCGCGGCGAAGAAGCTGAAGTACCGCAAGCTCCCTTTCGTCCGAATGCCTGCGTGGGCCAGATGGCGAATCGGCCAGAAAATGAGAACGCCCGCCATGAGAAGGATCTGCGCCAGCGAGATCAAAAGGATCGTGTGGCCCACGGGGAAGTCCGGATGATAGCGGTTTTGAAGGGCCGTGGACTCTCCCTGGTCGCTTCCGCCCTCGAGCAGCGTGCGCCACTTGTAGTAGTTGAAGAAGAAGGGGCGGTCATCCGTGCACGGAGTCAGATTGTATTCGTAGTCATCGATGAACTTGGCACGGCCGGCGTCGTCGCTGCGCATGAGCGATTCGAAGTCCCGACGAGTCTGGAGGAAATGCTCGTTGTTGCCTCGTACCCAGCTCACCGCTCCCGAGATGAGCCCCATGAGCCGTTTCTTGTGAGCCTCGTTCCCCTCGAGCGTGTTGACGAGGGCCGACGACTCGGCCGTTCGGCCCTGGAATTGGAGGTCGTAGGCTTGTCCCAAGACGTCGAGTAGTGAACTCATGCCCCCTGCCTTCTCGATGGCTTCGGCGGGGACGGTTTTCGAGAGCGCCTTCGAGAAATAGCTTCGCACGCCGCTCAGTTGATCAGAGGGCGGGTCGAAGTCCTCTCCGGGGATCTTCAACGGATCAAAAACGAGACCCCGGAACGCGAGGCGTTCCGCGAAGTGCTTCAACGCCTGAATCTCGTCCCTCGTGAAGGCTCCCTTCTTGATGATGGTCGAAGCCCAGTCGATCCCTTGGAACACGGCAATGGACGACGCGGGGTCCTCGATTCCCAGTTCCGACAGGGCTTCTCGGGCGATGTTGGCGAGTCGTAGCGTCTCACGAGGCTTCTTCGGACGGTCGAGGATGAAGCGTGAGTAGTTGACATAGCCGCCTTCGTTGAGGTGCGAGTAGAAATCCTTCACGGCCTCCACGGTGTAGAGATACGTCTCGGAGAGCGTGTAAGCGCCGGTCGAGAGAGCGGTGAACGAATCGACTCCACTCATTTGGATGATGTCGTACTTGGCGTCGCCATGGCGGATCCAGGCTCGCCCCTCCGCATTCTCGAGTTGGATCCGGTCGGAGAAAGGATGGGCTCCCGGAATGAACAGGCCACCCGAGAAGTCCGCATAGAACTCCGTGACCATGCGAATCATGGCCTGGTTGATCTCCACGGCCGTGACATGTCGTGCGCCGTTCGCGAGGGCCACCATCACGTCGACGCCGCCGCCCACACCGATGACCAGCACGTCGGGCGACTCGGCCCCTCGAGCCTTGAAACAGACATAGGCGGATCCGGCCTGGGTATCCGGCAGGAATGGGAACTTGGCGATGTTCGAGGCGTCGCCGTAGAGCATCGTCGGCGCGGTCCCGTCCTGGGCAACGAAGCGCGCCTCGACTTTCTGACGATTGAGCGGAGAGAAGTTCCCTCCGATCATGGGGTGAGCTTCGAAGGGAGGGGTCACTTCGACTTCCGCCGTGGCACTGGGGATCCGCGTCTCGACGCGGCCGTTGGCGAGGTCGTAGAGTTCCTTTCCCGGGGCGTCAGGGATGCGCCATTTCATCCTCGGGATGTGAAGTGTCGGACTGCCCCCGAGTATCCCGATGAGCGCCACGCCGCCCACGGCGGACAACACGAGAGTGGCGATGCGGTGTCTCCACTGCGCCGCGCAGGAGAAAAACAGTCCTGAAAGGCATCCCGCGAAGCCCGCCGCGATGACCGTCGGACCTGCGCCGACTTTCTCCAGGAGGTAGACGCTTGCCGCTCCTCCCACCGCCGAGCCCACGAGGTCGGCGAAGTAAATGCGGTTGACGTCCGCCGCCATCCGCGTGAGCAGCTTGCCGATGACCAGGCCGCCGATGAGCATCGGGGCCCCGATGATGAGATAGAAAAGCAGGAGCGCTATGAGGTTCGACTTGTCCTCGGTGATGCGGAGAGTGTCGATGTTGACCTTCGTCGCAAAACCGAGCGAAAGCATGACCGCGAGTCCGAAAACGGACGAGAGCATGGCGATCGAGCCCGTCGGGTCGCCTTTTTTGTCCGCTTCTCGCGTCGCGGTGAGGATGCTTCCCGCGGCTCCGAATCCAAGGAGTGCGATGGACACGACCATATATGTGAAGTGGTGCCACATCATGATCGCGAAGACCCGCGTGAGCGCGATCTCGAAGAGGATGATGCTCCCGGCAATCAGAAAAGTGCCGGCATAAACGGATCGAGGCGTTTTCATGAAAGTCCCTCGGCGAACGACGGTGCGGCGCACCATAGCAGTTTCGGCATTCCCGAGGGAGGTCCTGGATCGGGAATGCCTGGGGCGGTCTCCGGCGAGAATCGGCTCCGCGCACACCGGCTTCAGAACGCCTGTTCGACGGTCGTGATGGGGGACGGGAGGATTCGCCGTTATCCTCGTCCATGCCAGCGGATCCAAGAATGGTCGAGGACCTCGTCCGAGTCGAATTCGACTGGCATCGCTTCCTCCAGGCGTGGGGACGTGTCGATGACGCCGGCGCCTGGAGAGGCTGGACGCCGGTCGAACACGGTCTGCACGTCCTTCAGACGATGGTTTGGAGCCGTGAGGGTCTGATTCGGAACAGTGAGGAGGGTTCTTCGCCCGCCGAGGCGCCCGCCTGGACAGCGACGGCCCTGCGTCGCCTCGTCTTCGCGACGTTTCGAATTCCGTCCAAGCTTCCCGACGCCCCGGTGGGCGCCCCCGACGTCATCGTCCCCCCCGAGGAGCTGGTCCAGCTCCTCCGAGACGAGCGGGAGGCGTGGGTTTCCCTCTGCGCGGAAAGCTGTGCGGTCGGCCCACCGTGGTTCGCCTATCCTCGGTTGGGCCTCATGGCCCCCAGGGACTGGGCCCGGTTTCACGTCATTCATGGTCTCCACCACATGCGATTGGCCCGAGAATCCAGAATCCATTGAAGTCGGGGACCGCCGGCGTTTACTCCGATCGCCCAAGGGGCTTGACCTCGGCGCCGCCGGGACCGACAATGGATGCAGCGGTTGGGGAACGAGCCGGAGGGCCCTGAATGCGCAATCCCCAAGTTTTGATTCTCGCCAAGGACGGATTTCAGCGACGGCTTCTGCTGGATCTTGCACGCACGAACGATTTGACCGTCGAGGCGTCCGAGCCGACATCGGCGGGCTCTTGGATGACCAAGATGACGACCGAAGACTCGAGGCCGGACATCGTCCTTCTCGATTTGGACGAACCTTCGCTGGCGGATTTGAAAGCGTTGAAGGCACTCCAGAGGTTGCCCGACGAGGAGCGTCCCTTCGTCGCGGGGTGGGCCAATTCCACTCCCGCGACGCGCCACCTCGATGCCTTCTTGCCGCTTCCTCTGGATGTCGGAGCGGCGTCGCGAACCCTGGCGAAGCTGGCCTTGAACGCACGCTGTCGTGGTGAGGTGGCTGTCTCCTGACGCGAGAGGGTCCCCGCGGCTTTTCACGCTCCGCGGTTCGGGATACCGTGGTCGATATGGCGCGCATTCAACTCATTGAAGGCCTCGATGCGGTTCCTTCGCTGGCGGAGGTCATTGGGCCTGTCGGTCATGAGGTCGCCCGTCGAAGCCGGAGCGGTGAACCCTTTCGAGCGGCGGAAGACGTGGACGCTCTCGTCTGGGACCTCTCCTCCGATCCCTCGGCCTCGTTGCGCGAATTGGACCACCTGCTGAGTTCCGAGGGGACCGCCGATCGCACGATCGTCGCAGTTCTGCCCGCCGATCGTCCTCTTCTGCAGTGGAGACTCCGACGGGCAGGGTGTCGCCGGCTCCTGGAGCGCCCCGTTTCCGCGTCGGAACTCGCGCGGGAACTTTCCGATTCGCCCGAGACCTTCGATGACGAAGACGCGACCTGCGCGACGATTCTGATTCACGGTGTCGGTGACGCTCTGGGTGGGGAATTGCAGCGCGAGCTCCGCGCCGAGGGCTACGCCGCCTTCTGGGGGGCCACGACCGCTCGTATACGAGAGATCGCGTCTCGGTTTCGCATCGACGTGGCCGTCCTGCTCGAGGAGACGGGTGAGACCCACGAGGTCCTGACGATTCTGGCCTCGGCGTCGCCCGACGCGTCCCTCGTTATCGTCGACGCGGCCCAGCCCCTCGCGGGAGAGAAGAGTGGCGGGCTCATTCGTCGACTTCCCCGCGGCGCGACGGTGGGCGAGATCGCGACGGTTGTGGCCGACGCGGTTCGCGTTCGTCGGGGACTGGCTTCGCGGGCAGAGGAAAAGCGGCTCCTCGTGGCCAAGGACCTCGAACTTCACGGCCTCAATGAGTCCCTTCGAACTTTGAACCGCGCCGTCGTCGTGGCGAATCGACGCCTGGAGCAGCAGGGGCAGATGAAGTCCGAGCTGATCGGAATCGTGGCTCACGAATTGAAGTCGCCGCTTGCGGCCATGGCCGGGGCTCTCGAGATCCTCTGCCGCGAGAATGAAACCGCCGACGAAGTCGAATCCCGTCTTCTCGGACTCGTCCAGCGCAACAACCAGCGGATGATCAAACTGGTGAACGACATCCTCGAACTCTCGAGACTCGAGTCGGGACGAGTCCGATTGAAGCCCACGCCGACGATCCCCGATCGGCTCGTTGAGCAATCCATCAGCGTGGTCGCGCACAAGGCGGCGGGCAAGGGAGTCCTCTTCGACGTCGAGAGCGACGTCTTTCCTGAGCGGGTGCTTCTCGATGGTGATCGTGTGGCGCAGATGCTCATCAACCTCACCGACAACGCGGTGAAGTTCTCGCCCGCGGGCGGCATCGTTCGCATCCAGGTGAAGCGGAGAGAGGGCCGCATCCATTTCGTCGTCAGTGACGAAGGCCCGGGCATTCCCCCTGGAGAATGGGAATGGGTCTTCGAGAGTTTTCACCACAGAGCGCGGGGTGACGATCCCCATTCAGCCGGCTCCGGGTTGGGCCTCACGATCACGAAGGCCCTTGCGGAGTACCACGAGGGCAGCATCACCGTGGGGACCTCTCCCAGTGGCGGGGGGCAGTTCACCCTCACGCTGCCTCTCAGACCCGCTCCGAGAGATGATTGAGGGCGTCCGGGGCCCCCGGTAGACTCCCCCATGAGGCCCGCATGCCGACTTTTCTGGAGCTGACCGACCCATGATTCGCTTATCGTCATTGCAGCTCGCTCTTGCGTTGATCATGGGAGTCGTCGTCGGCGCGTGTTCGGGCGTGGACACAGATGAAGAGGTCTCCGGTCCGCTCATCCGGTTGGACAGGGACCATCCCGAGGCCTGGACCGCCCGGGGATACCTCAACGCCAAGACCCTCCTCCTGATTCCCGGGCCCCACACACCCGAGCCGGATGAAATGCTCATCCCCGGTCGCATCGTGGGCGGCTGGTTCCACCCGGACGGCGATGTCATCGGAACTCTTCAGCCGGCGCCGACGGGAGAGCGGAGCCTCCCGTGCTTCCTCGTGCTGGAGGACCGAAGCCTCATTCTCGATCTGGACGCGCCGCGCCCGAAAGGGCGGACCTTGCTGCGCGGGCGTTTCGATCCTGAAGATCAGTTGTTCTATCCCAGTCAAAGTCGCCTGGAACGGCGCGACGGCGGCGGCACTCAGTGACAGATTCCGCGGACCTTGCGCGGCGGCTGTCGGCCTGGTTCCGACGCAATGGACGAGACCTGCCCTGGCGCGATCATCGCACGCCTTACTCCGTCTGGGTCTCCGAGATCATGTTGCAGCAGACGACCGCGGCCGCCGTGCGCGGTCGTTATGAGGGATTTCTCGAGCGGTTTCCGAACTTGATCGCCTTGGCTCGAGCCTCCGAGCAGGACGTTCTCGCCGAGGTTGCGGGGCTTGGATACTACCGCCGTTTTCGCGCCATGAAGAAGACCGCGGATCAGCTCGTGGCCGGCGGGAGGGACGACCTTCCCGGAACCCGGGAAGAACTCCTCGAACTACCAGGGATCGGTTTCTACACGTCGGGGGCGATTTGCAGCCTCGCCTTCGGACAGCCCATTCCCGCCGTCGACGGAAACGTCGAGCGCGTCCTCGGGCGACTCCACGCAATGACGGAAAGAGTGTCCTCGCGGCAAGGCCTGAGAGCGTTCGAAAGCCGGGTTCTCGAACTCATGGAACACGCGGCCCCGTCGACGGTCACGGAGGCCCTCTTCGATCTGGGCGCCACGGTGTGCTTGCCCCGTTCTCCCCGATGCGATGCGTGTCCCTTGGGAAACGCGTGCATGGCCAGGCTCGAGGGGCGAATCGACGAGTTTCCGACTCCCAAGGTGGCGACGGCGATGGTCGATCGTGTGGTCGTCGCCGGGCATCTGGAAGGTCGGCGAGGAACGTTGTTCTGGCGCCGCCCCGATGACGCGCCCCGGATGCCCGGGTTTTGGGAGTTGCCGGAGTGTTGGGCGGAGGGGTTCGACGACGGCGTCGCGAAGCTGTCTGAGCTCGTGGGGAGGCGACTGGGTGTACGGGTTGCCCTCGATGGTGTCGTCGAATTGAATCGGGCTCGTCATACGATCACCCGGCATCGCTTGGACTGCCGCCTGGTTTCCCTCGGGACATCGACGGTTTGCCGCAATGAGGATGATCTCCTCTGGGTTCGCGATCCGAGTGAGATTCCGGGCCCCGTGTCCACCATCACGAAGAAGCTCTGGCGGCGACCGGCGGAGGGAGAGACGTAGGAGTCCCCTCGCGTCCGTCGTGAGAGCGACAAGGTCTTTGCAGATCGTGACGACAACCCAGGGCGTCCAGGACGGAGGCAATGATCTCTTCCAACGTCCAAGGAACCGCCGGAGGAGCCCATCCGCGTCCCTCGTTCCAAGTCCAGGAACCCCACTCGTAGAGAATCGGTCGAAGAGTGCTTGAACGATACGGGCAGCCGAGGCGCTCGTTCTGGAGGTTGGGACCCACGAACCGGGTCATGCCGAACCGGAAATCGAAAAGGCGGATCTGATTGACGATCTCGAGGGAGAGGTCTTCGGGGACCCGAATCTCCACGATCCTGGTCGTATCGAGGTGGGCACCCCTGAGATCCGCTCCGCCGAGGTGTGCTCGGAAAAGGTCGGCGCCCCGAAGATCGGCGCCTCGGAAGTCCACGTCCCTGAGATCGAATCCCTTGAGGTTCGCGGAAATGAGGCGCCGTCCCCGGAGATCCCGTCCTCGCCAGTTCCCGGGCTCCTCGCCTGGGGGCGTCGAGGACTGATGGGTAAGGGCGGGCCGCTTGGGGCGGCACGGATCGGAGGAGAGGGGGTGAATCGAGGTCATTCCCATGGCTCTATTCGCTCTGTTCGTCGGACCAAGGAGAATCGAGATCAGTGACGAACTGCAATTTACAGTGCCATGTTTCGCACTGTCAATAGCAGTGCAGAAAAAAACTTTCCACTCCTCGGGTCGCGCCCTTCGCGGCTCAGCCGAGGCGTCGAGCGGCCGCTTCCCAGTCGATGAGATGGTCGAGCCAGGCCTGGATGTAGGCCTTCCGCCCGTTCTGGTAGTCCAGATAGTAGGCGTGCTCCCAGACGTCCAGGGTCAGCAGGGGGGTCACGCCGTGATCGACCAGAGGCGTCCCGGCGTTTCGCGTCGTGCGAATCTCCAGGTTGCTGCCGTTCTTGACGAGCCAGGTCCAGCCGCTCCCGAAAAGGCCCCCCGCGGCCTTCAGAAACGCCGCTCGGAAGGCGTCCACGTCTCCAAAAGAGGCCTCGATGGCGGACTTGAGTTGGCCGGTGGGGGTTCCTCCACCCTTGGGCTTCATGCTCGTCCAGTAGAAGGAGTGGTTCCAGGTCTGCGCGGCGTTGTTGAAGACCTTGGGGGTCTTTCCGGCGGTGCCCAGGATGATTTTTTCCAGTGACGTGTCGGCCCAAGGGGTCCCCTTGATGCCTGCATTGAGTTTGCGGACGTACCCCGCGTGGTGCTTCCCGTAGTGGAAGTCGAGGGTCCGGGCAGAAATGTAGGGAGAAAGAGCGGTGCGAGCGTAGGGGAGCTTCGGCAACGTGATGGGGTCCGCGCCGGGGGCGAGGATGTGAAAGGATCGTCCGAAGCCCGAGCGGGCGCCGAGGAGGGCCGCCGTCCCCACGACGGCGCGGCCCAGTAGTTTTCTGCGGTTCATTTTGGTCTCCTTGATGACAGACACGTCGCCGGACGGCGAACGACATGCATCCTGACAGACTTGGAGCTCATGCGCTACCGCTCGCGAGAAGGGGAGAGGGACATGAGGGCTACACCGCCCCACAGGCCGATGTTGGAGAGGATCTTCGACTCCGCGCCCGGATAGTTGAGCATGCGGAAAGCGATGGGGGAGGGCGTTTTTCCCTGGTGGTGGAACACGGCTTCCCGGAAAAGGGCGCGCGCCCGATCCCGTAGCTGATCGTCGTCGAAGACTTCTCCTCCCCAGGCGAGAGAGGAGGCCATGGGCCAAAGCAGATGGACGGAGAGGTCTTTCCTGTAGTCGCCCCTCGGATCGATGTGCCGCCACACGCGTGGCGCGGGTTTCATGACGATCAATCGGCGGTCGAAAAAGCCGAGCATCCGGCGCATCAACGGATGGAAGCGTTGGGAGCCCGTGAGGACCGCATGGCGGGCCACGGCGTTGAAGAAAATGGCGTGCATCCAGGACTGGAGGCTGGGGGGCCGCATGCGCCGGTTGATGACGTAGCCCTTCTTGCCGAACCTTTCGGTCTCGATGCGCTCGAAGTTCGCGATGGTCTGTCGCGCCGTGTCCAACGCCAATCGGTCCCCAAGGACCCACCAGCATTCGAGGAGATTGTCCGCCGTCCATCCCGGGATGCGGACCCCCCAGTCGCCGCTCCATTTTTCCGGTTCCGAACGCAGCAGGAAATCGCGCGTCAGGTGGACGGCGTCGAGGGCCGTTTCGTCACCTGTCAGGAGGTAGTAGAGGAAAGGTCCTGGAATCCAAGTGTGTGAAGGGGTCGCGTGATAGTAGTTCCCATGCCAGTAGCCCTTCTCGTAGAACTGCCCCCCGCGCTGCCGAGACTTCGAGCGGGTGTCGTGGTCCTGATCGATGTCGAGGCGGTGGCGCATCATATCCCGTCCCAACTCGAAGAATCGCGGATCGCCGGTGCGCAGATACTGCCAGAGGACGACGTATGGCCAGTCATAGTGCAGGGAACAGTAACCGTCCGCCCACGGGATGTCGCCGAAGTTGAACCAACCTCGGAAGACCTGTCGACCATAGGTCCCGCCCCGTTCGACGAAAGCGGGGTACCCGATGCGGCCGAGGGACGGTTGAGTGTCCGCCGCGCCGTCGCTGACGAGGATCTCCATCATCCTCTCGAACCGCGCCGCGGCCGGGTCGTCCTTGCGTGGCGGGGGAATCGGGTGTCCAAGCGCGCCCGTGCGGAGAAACGCATCGAGGGGCGGAAGAGCATGCAGAGGATGGAGCGCCCGGCGGGCGAGGCTCCGGTCGAATTCATCGATGACGCCCTGCGAGAACGCCAGGTGGAAGCGCTGCGTTTTCGCCCGCGCGCCCTCGAATCGGTAGGCTTTCAACGAGAGAGGGTCGGGAGAGCCTTTGCCCGGTTCGCCGTACTGCCCTGCGTAGTGGGGACCGCTGCCGCCTTCAGGGAAGAGGTCGAGGATGAGGGTCTCCGGGAAGACGCTGATGGACTTCGGCGCGTTCTCCCAGAATCTTTCGACAGCCAAACCCATGCTCGTCGTCCCGTCACTGACAATGAGGGTTCCAGGGGCCCTCCTGCCGGAACCGACGAACTCCGTTCCGGACCAGATCTGGAAGGGAAACGATTCGGGGTTCAGTTTGCGTTCCCGGTGGATGCGCTGGACCTGACTCAGCCAGAGCGGTTTCTCACCGAGAGTGACCCGCGTCCCCGCCAGGATGGCCGCGTGCGCCCCGGGGAGCCTGGGAAGGGTGATCCCCAACCTGCGGAAATACCGGTGAGAGCTCGCTCCCCCCATGTGCCCGTAGGGGCCGCGATTCACGATGCGAAAATCGTTCGTCCAGCCCTGGACGCGGTCCACGAAGCGCAGACGCCACTCCAAATCCAGGTCGAGGACTCGACACGTGGCGAGAAAGGTGGCGGCTACGGAATCCTTGTCCTCGAGTCGGAGCACCCACGGCGTGGCGTCTTCGGTCTTGCCCTCGACGTTCGTGAACACGACGCGCCCCGACGGGCCGCCGAGATTCTTCGCCGTGGCGTTTCGCACCGATGCGACGAGGTCGCGGGCGCCTCCCGCCAGAACCACCGTGAGACCGGCCGTGGTCACCGTGTAGCGGCCTTCCTCCTCCTGGACGCGGAGTCCTCCCTCGGGAGGGGCTCCCCGCACGAGTCGAAGGGGGCTGTCGGCCAACTCGGCGTTCACGGCGAAGGTCAGCGAAAGCCATTTGATCGGGAGGGACGCGTCGTCCGGCCTGCCTCCCCAGCGGGAGAGGACGCGCATGCGTGCCGGGACGGCCTTTCCGCCCGCGGATTCCAGCCGCAGCGTCCCGGCGTCGGTGACGGCGTCGGAGCGCGCGAGAGGAACACCCGCTCGCACCCGTTCGAGGCGCGCGCCGGGGGCTGCGAGGGTCTGGACCTTCAAAGTCGCCAACGGGTCCGGCGACTCTGCGGACTGGGCGGCGAGCACCCCGGTCAACAGAGCCGCGGCAACGAGGATTCTCATGAGCGATTCCGTTCCGCGTCCCGTTTGCGCGCAAGGTGGCGTCGCCACGGGATGATCAGGCCGCCGACGAGGAGCACGGCCAGCCCGACGCAGACCGCCCGTGCCCCGTCGACGGCGGTCTCCAGATCGACATCCAGGACCAGCAACAGGAGGGTGGCCACGCCCAAGACGGCCAGAAGAACGAGCAGGGCAATTTCCGGGGCTCGATGCATGCCCCATGATAGCGCCCTTCGTGCTCGTGGGACCACTTCCGAGAAAGACTTCTCCCCGGTACCATCCCGGCGGATGTTTTCCGATTCACCCTTCAATGGCGATTCGAACCACGAATCCTACATGCGCATGGCTCTCAGGGAGGCCGAGGCGGCCCTCGATGAGGGCGAGGTCCCGGTGGGCGCCGTCATCGTCCACAAGGGTCGCATCGTCGGGCGTGGGCACAATCAGCGGGAGACCTTGCAGGATCCGACGGCGCACGCGGAGATGATCGCGATGACTCAAGCCGCGGCCTCCCTCGAGAACTGGAGACTGGAGGATTGCCGCCTCTACGTCACCCTCGAACCCTGTTCCATGTGTTCGGGCGCCGTGGTTCTCGCTCGGATTCCGGAGGTGATCTACGGGGCGGCCGATCCCCGCGCCGGCGCGTGCGGATCGGTTCTCAACCTCGTGCAGACCGAGAACTTGAATCATCGAGCGATCGTCGTCCCCTCGGTTCTTGCCGAGGAATGTTCCGCGATCCTTGGAGAGTTCTTTCGCAGGAGACGCCAGGACGACCGTTGATGACCGACGAGCCTGGGTTAGAATGCGCCGCCTCCGGGAGAGGTGCCGGAGTGGTCGAACGGGCCGGTTTCGAAAACCGGTGTCCTCGCAAGGGGACCCAGGGTTCGAATCCCTGCCTCTCCGCTCTTAGGAGAGATGTCGGAGTGGTCGAACGAGCACGCTTGGAAAGCGTGT
>CAZLGG010000097.1:0-15347 GCA_964559135.1 uncultured Planctomycetia bacterium | reverse complement strand
ATCCTCGAATCCCTCTCATTCGGAGCAACGTCATGCGCCTTTTTCGCCACCTATTCAGCCTCGCCGCCTTTGTCCTGGCCGGGACCGCCGTGATCGCGCAGGTCACCGCAACCGTCAGCCCTCCCGTGGCCCCCGTCGGCTGCGAAATCCGAATCACGCTCGCGAACGACACGAATCAGGTTCTGAACTCGGGCGCTTGCCCGTTCACGGTTCAGGACGCGAACGGGAATTCCATCTTCAGCCCCTTCGTCTGCATTCTCATCATCATCCCCATCGCCCCGGGGCAGACCCACGACTTCACCTGGAATCAGACCGACAACTTCGGCAACCCCGTGCCCCCCGGCAACTACACCGTCACCATGAATCTGCAGAACGGATCGACGGTCAGTCTGCCGCTGACGATCGGCGGCGTGAACGCCGGCATGGGGACACTCGGCGTTCAGCGGCCTGGGCTCGCCCGCCCGTTGTATCTTTGCGCACCCAATGATGGGAACGCCATCTACTTCTGCGCCGCGTCCGTGACGACCGTCGTGGGCGTACCCACCTGCGCAGGCGTCAACTTTCCTCTCGACATCGACACGTTGTTCCTCTACTCCATGAGCTCGCAGGGCAATTTCGTGAATATGATCGGCGTCCTCGGCCCCAATGGGACCACGACGAACCCGATCGTGAGCCTTCCTAACGACCCGGCGCTGTCGGGGGCCAGTTACAACATGGCCTTTTTGACCATCGACTTCAGCAATCCCAATTGCCCGGTCCCCAGCGTCTCGCCGGCGCTGCCCATCACGATTCAGTGACTCCGCCATGCGTCCCGAGTTTCTTGACAAGCCCCCACGCGCCGCGTGGGGGCTTTTTTCTTTCAGCGGACGCGCCCCAGAATGATGGTGGTGGTCGTCGGATCGTCGACGAGGATCGGGCGCCGCGTTCTGCGAGCGAGACCCTCCGCCAACCCGCGGGGAAGATGACAACTCATGGCGTCGAAGGGGAAGGCGAGCTGCGTCGCGGCGTCGGAAGGACGCAGACGCTCGACGCGGAGCCAATCCGCGTCGTACACGTCGGCGTAGAACTCGAGCGCGGGAGCATGGAGGAAAGGGACGCAGAGGACCGATAGGGGCCGCTCGGGCTTCTCTTCGTGCCACCTCTCGAAGAAACGAAAACGCGCCAGGGATTCCCGATCATAGGCCCAGTCCGCGTAGTGTCCCTCCGACGTACGAAAAGCGAAGAGGCCGAGAAGAGCCACCAAGACGAGGCCCGTCGGCGCACGCAAGAGCCGGGGCAGCAGCCGCGCCGCGCAGACGATCACGACCGTCACCAACAAAACGAGAGGAAGCCCCGTTCGCGATCTCGGATAGGGAAGTCCCTGCCAACGATGGGCCGCGACGAGAAGAAGTACCGTTCCCACGACCACCCACCCGGCAAGCCACGAAAGTTGCGACGCGCCGACCGTGCCCCGGTTTCCCCATCGACGAGCCCGCGGCCAGGCGAGGATCATCCCCAGGGCCACCACAGCCAGGATGGCCTCGCCAACGGTCTGTCCTCCGTGTTCGAGCCAGAGGGAAAGGGGTCGGAGGAAACCTTGATGGCGATGGACGTCGGCCCCATGGAAAAGGCTGAGTCGGACGAGGTTTTCCGTCATCGAGGGAAGATCCGGCGACCCGAAGGTGAAGCTGCCTCTCTGGGCGCCGCCCTTCCAAAGCCCGACGAGGGGCGATGACAGGACGAGGGCGGGAAGAGCAGCCCATCGGCAAGTGAAAAAAGCGCGGCCGAGTCGTTCGCGCACGCCCCCCGAGCCGAGAAGGTCCGTCACCAGGACAACGAGTCCCAAGGCCGCCAGAGGAAACGCAAAGGACAGGTTGGCCAACGCCGTGAAGGCTGCCCAGAATCCCAATCCGAGGGCCCAGCGGCGCGGTCGCGGGTCCCTCGAGAGGTAATTCATCGCCGAGATCAAGGTCCAGATCAGGCCGGCCATGGCCAGGGAGTACCCCCGTGCCAGAGCGAAATAGTCCATGACGAGGGGGTTGACCGTGAGCAGACCGGCGGCGAGGAGGCGCCACCATGGGCCGTCCAAACGACGCAGCAACGGCGGGAGACCGAGAAGAAAAAGGCCCGCGCCCAACAACCCTCCCGCTCGAAGGCTGAGCGGGGTCAGACCGAACCACCCCACGGAGAGCTTCGCCATGGCCGTGTTCAGCAGATGATTGTTGGCGATGTAGTTCTCGAAGAGGCCCGGCCATGGGCCTCGCGCCCACTTCAGCCAAGTCAAGGCTTCGTCGTGAGTGATGGGCTGGATCCATGCTCGCTCGAGACTTCGACCGAAAACGCCCGCCAAGAGACATCCAAAGAGCACCGTTGGAAACCAACTGCGGCGCCCCCAGGAATCCTCCGAAAACATCATCCGAGATCCAGACTCTCGGGGTCATGGATCGGCATGCGACAGGCGCCGTCACGGCAGACCCAAGCCGTCGCGCGGCCCTCCATCGGTTCCTTGCCCGCCACCCAGGGAACGAGGGTTTCCAGGCGAGTCCGCTCCGTCGATGTCAGGGGTAGGACGACGGCATGGGGTCGAAAGGCGGATCTCGCCTTCCGGAGCAACGCGCGCGTGGACACGGCCTCGGCGTCGTCGAGTTCATCCGGAACAGCGACGACGATCTCTTCCGGCGGTGCGACGTGGCGATCCAGCGCCATCAGCAGCATCGGGTAGGCCATGGGGAATCGATTCAATTCCCCGCCATGGGCGACGAGGGTTTTCTCGGCGAGATCCAGCAAGACCGGACGATCGAGGAGCGACGCCAGCCGAATCAGATTCACGGCCATCACGCTCTCCCCCGACGGGGTCGCCCCGTCGTAGGGGTCCTTCATTCGCTGGATGATGTGCGGTGCATCGGCCGCGGTGAAGAAGAAGCCGCCTTCGTCCTCGTCGCCGAAAAGATCGATGGCCTTCTCGGTCAATTCCGTCGCGTTCTCGAGCCAGCGCGCCTCTCCCGTGGCCTCGAGGAGTTCAAGCAGCCCCCAGGTGAAAAAGGCGTAGTCCTCCAGCGTCCCCGCATAACGGGCATCCCCGTCACGGTATCGGCGCAGCAGCCCCCCTTGCTCGTCACGAAGCGTCGCGAGGACGAACTCCGCGGCCTCGCGGGCAGCGGCGACGAACCTCTTCACCTCCCAAGCCGCCCCGCACCGGGCCATGGCGGCGATCATGAGCCCGTTCCAGGAGGTGAGGACCTTGTCGTCGGTCGACGGCCGCTCCCGCTCGGCGCGACGTGCGAGCAGCTTCGCGCGAACGCCCCGGAAGGACGCCTCCATTTTCTCTTCGCCCCATTCCAGTTCCTTCGCCAGCTCTTCCAAGGGCATGGCGAGATGAAGGACCCACTTGCCTTCGAAATTGGGCGGCGCATCCAAGCCGAACAGGCGGGACGCGAAGGAAAACTCCCAGGGATCGAGGATGTCCCGCACCTCGTCGCGATCCCAAACGTAGAATCGCCCCTCTTCCCCCTCGCTATCGGCATCGAGAGCCGAGTGGAAGCCGCCGCCCGCGTCCCGCATCTCGTTCAAGGCCCAGTCCAAGGTCTCGACGCCCACCTGACGCCAACGCTCCTTGCCCGTCGCCTGCCATCCTTCCAGATAGGCCATCGGCAACAGGGCATTGTCGTAGAGCATCTTTTCGAAGTGGGGAACCAGCCACATGTCGTCGGTGGAATAGCGGGCGAATCCCCCGGCCAGATGATCAAAGATTCCGCCGCGCCACATCATCTCCAAGGTGCGGTCCACCATCCCCAAGCGCCGATCGTTCTTGTCGTCGCGAAGGAGGCGGTCACGGAGGATCAACATGAGGGTGGTGCTTCGAGGGAATTTCGGCGCCTCCCCGAAACCGGCCCAAGTGGCGTCGTAGCCTCTTTCCAACTGGAGCACGGCATGGTGGATCGGGTCGGGGCTCAAAGTGGTCGTCGTCTCGGCATCCGGGCGATACCCCAACGCCTGGACGACCGCCTCGCCCTGCTTCACGACGTCGTCGCGCCGCCGTTCCCAAAGAGCCGCCATCTGTTTGAGAATCGAGAAGAAGCCGGGGCGCCCCCAGCGATCCTCGGGAGGAAAATACGTCCCGGCGTGGAAGGGTTTCAGGTCGGGCGTCAGCCAGACGGACATCGGCCAGCCGCCCTGCCCCGCCATCCTCTGAACCGCGTTCATGTAGATCTGGTCCACGTCGGGATGTTCCTCCCGATCCACCTTGATGTTCACGAAGTAGCGATTCATGAACCCGGCGATGTCGTCGTCCTCGAAGGACTCCCGCTCCATCACGTGGCACCAATGGCATGTGGCATATCCCACGGACAAGAAGATGGGTTTCTGCTCGTCCCGGGCCCGCTCGAAGGCCGCCTCGCCCCAGGGATACCAGTCCACCGGGTTGTGGGCATGCTGGAGGAGATAGGGGCTCTTTTCGTGGATGAGTCGATTCGTTCTCAGGGCTCGCTCCTTCGTCCGCGGGAAGTCCGATGGGTCTTGGACAGTCTATCTTCAGGGCCGCCGCCCATCTCGCGGAAAGAGCCGAATTCTCGCTGGACGCGGCATGGGGATTGCCGCAGACTGGGAATCGAAGGAGACGACCGCCCATGGAACAGCTCAAGAAACTCTGGAACGAGTTCGACCTTCAGGACCGGATGCTGGCTGTCGGCGGAGCCGTCATGGCCGTTTTCGCCTTCTTCCCATGGTTCACGGCGAGGATCAATACGGCGGCCATGCCCGGGATGGCGAACAACGTGATCGACTTCGGAGCCCAAACTCATTCCACGAGTGGAGTGGGTTGCTGGCACGGCTGGATGGCCGTGATCTTCGGGACCGCGGCCGTTCTGACTCTCCTGGCGCCCCAGCTGTTCGCGAACGTGAAGCAACCGCTTCGAGGTTTCTTGCCGTTGATCAGCTCGGCCCTTGGATTCATCCTCGGCCCCCTAGCCTTTTTCTCGCGCACCGAGTCGTCCAGCGGAATGGTCGAAGCCGGCACGACGTTCTGGTTTTGGATCGCATTCCTGGGCGGCTTGGCCGCGGTGGGAGGTGTCGTCTGGAAGAAGTTCGGCGCCCCCGCGGCGGCGGGCGGCACCGACTGAGGCGTCCGAGTTCCTCATCCCGCTGACCCGCGAGTCGTCCGTTATGACCCCTGGCTCTTCACGATGATGACGATGGCCGCGATGACGGCCAGGATCGCCAGGACGAAGAAAGTGATCTTCCAGGCACTGTAGGGACGCTCGCCCTGAACTTCGCCGGTGCGGGCGTTGACGAGGAAGCGGTAGACCTTGTCCCGGTAGCGGAAGGACGCCACCCAGACGGGGAGGAGGATGTACTTGAACTTCAAGTCGTCCCACCGCGTCCGCATGGACATGATCCTTTGTTCATCGCCACCTATGTCCCGCCGGACCGTGCCGCGGATGCCGTCCTTCATGATCTCCTTGGCCTGGGCGAGACCGTCATCCAGGGGCACCGTGTAGGACTCCGCATCCAGACCGGCCAGATAAGCGTCATCGTAGGGCAACACTTCCTTCAGGGGCCAGGGCTCGAGCTTCGCCAGCAACTTCATAGGAACGGCTCGGCTGGCGGCCACGAGGACATCGTCGAAGGCGTCGTGAACGAGCCCCGCGGCCGGATACCAGCGGGTACGCCGCTCCTGACGCGTTCGGTGTTGGACGTTCCCGTTGGAATCCGTCGTCGTGTACGAAACGGTCACGTAGTAGTACTCGCCCCGCTGGCCCGTATAACGGGTATCCGCCTTGGCGTCGAAGGTCCAAAACGGCATGTAGAGCCCGCGGAATCGGCCCTTCTTGCGGGCGTACTTGTTCACGTCGTTCGGCGCGAACCAGAGTTTGGAGAGCCAAAGAGCATAGGCCTGGCTCGCCTCGTCATGGTTCACTTTGAAAGGCAAAAGCGCCCCCGGCCGCAGCCGCGTGACGCTTCGTCCCTGGGACACGATGGGAGCACCGCACCAGGGACAGGAAAAAGAGGTTTGGGTGGAAGGCTTCTCGATCTCCGCACCGCAGCTATCGCAGCGCAGTAGTGTCTTCGCGTCCGTCTGGCCCGCGTCCTCGAGAGTCGCCAAGGCGCTCAGCAGATCCTGCTCTTCGCCCTCCTCCGGATCGCCGCCGATTTGATTCGTGTACCCACAGTGCTCACAGACCAGGGACTCCGTGCCGGGGCGAAACGTGAGTTCCGCCCCGCACTGCGCGCAAGGGAAGTGGCTGGGACCGTCTTCTTCTGTCCCCTCCTCAACGGTCTCCAGGGGCTCGTCAGCCATGGTTCGTCATCCCTGGGGAGGCGCGGGCGGCGGCGGAGGTGGGGGAGGAGGCGTCGCCCCGAAGAGACGCTGGAGGGCCGGAACCTGGGAAGCCGGTTTCCACTCGGCCATCCCCTGGCACCAGACCATGCTCTCGGCTGTGAGGCGTCCCGCCCGCACCTGGGCCGCCAAGGTCTGCATGTCGAAGGGGCCGGTCTGCTGGCCGTTCACCGCCACCCAAAAAGCCGGCGTGGCCAAAGGCGGCGGCGCGGCGGCGCCCGCGTTCTGGGCGCCCATCATGGTGTGCCCCATCTGTCCCGCGAGACCGAAGCCCACGCCCAAACCCATCATCTGTCCCCCGACGCCGCCCTCTTGGGTCGCGGCCTTCTCGAGGGCGTCCGCCGCCTTGAGCTGGGTGTAGGCGTTGAGGTTTCCGATGACGCCCATCTTGGTGCGATCGTCGAGAGCCTTCTCCACCACCTCGGGAAGGGAGATGTTCTCGACGAGGAAGTCGATGAGTTCGACGCCGTAGCCCTCGAACTGAGGGGAGATCTTCTCGCGAACGAAGTCGCCCAACTCCACGTAATTGGCGGCCAGATCCAGAGCGGGAATTCGGCTCTCCCCCAACACGTCGGCAAAACGCGACACCAGGTAGTTGCGCAACTGGGAGGTGATCTCCTCCGGCGTGAAGCTGCCGTCGGTGCCCACGACCTCGCGGATGAATGTCGCCGGGTCCTTGACCTTGGCGACGTAGGTCCCGAACGCTCGCAACCTCAGGGGGCCGAACTCCGCGTCGCGGAGCATGATGGGGTTCTTCGTGCCCCACTTGAGGTCGGTCATTCGCTTCGTCTTGACGAAGTAGACCTCGGCCTTGAAAGGACTCTCGAACCCGTACTTCCAACCCTTCAGCGTGGCGAGAATCGGCAGGTTCTTCGTCTCGAGGGTGTAGGTACCCGGCTCGAAGACGTCGGCCAGCGCGCCCTCGTTGATGAACACCGCGGCCTGCCCCTCGCGAACGACGAGCTTCGCGCCGTACTTGATTTCGTTGCCGTAGCGCTCGAAGCGATGCACCAAGACCTCGCCGTCACCATCGATCCACTCGATGATGTCGATGAGTTCGCCGCGCAGTTTGTCCCAAAGTCCCATGGTCTCGTTCTCCAAGGCGGGTGAGGATTGCGGCCCCATTTTGACACGGGGCAGCCCAGGGGTCACGCCCCGGCACCCCCCTTTCGCGATCTTCGCGGAATATTCCCCGTCGCGCCGGTGTGGAGCCGCCTCACGGCCCCGCATGGTATAAAACAGGGAAACTTCTCGTCGGTTCAGCGAAAGGGGTTCGGGCGGTTCTCGGCTTCACCTCCCCCCAAACCTTTCGAAGGAGTCTTTCCATGCCGCGACGCATCGCATCCCCCAAGCACGTGCAGACCCGCTCTTTCCTCCGGCTCATCGGCCCCCTCATCTTGCTGACCGGCATCGTCCTCACTCTGATCGGGATGGCCAGCTTCTTCAGGGCCTTCGGCAGTTTCAGCCCACCACGTTTTTTCTGGTGCGCGTTCCTCGGCCTCCCCCTCATCGTGATCGGCGCCGGGATTTGCCAGTTTGCGTTCATGGGAGCCGTCACCCGCTACGTCGCCGGCGAGGTGACGCCGGTGGGCAAGGACGTCTTCAACGACGTCGCCCACGGAACGAAGGATGCCGTTCGCGATCTCGCCGCCGCCGTCGGCTCGGGCTTGCGCGAGGGCGCCCCACCGGCCGAAGTTGCAACCCGTGCGTGCCCAACCTGCGGCGAAGCCAATGACGCCCATGCCAATTTTTGCGACAACTGCGGGGAACGCTTGCCCGGCGAAATCGTCTGCCAACAATGCTCGCAACCCAATGACCCCGACGCCAGGTTCTGTGACAACTGCGGAGCCCCGCTGCAACCGTGATCTCGGCACGACGCGCACTGCAACGACTTCGTGAGGGCAACCGCCGGTTCGTGGAGTCTCATGAGCGCGACCCATCGCAGTTCGATGCGTCGCGGCGGCTCGCGCTCGTCCGGGGGCAGGCTCCCCACGCCATCATTCTCGGCTGCTCCGATTCCCGTGTTCCGGCGGAGATCGTCTTCGACCAGGGGCTGGGGGATCTTTTCGTGATTCGCGTGGCGGGCAACATCGTGGCGCCGTCCCAGGTGGGAAGCGTGGAGTTCGCGGCGGATCGCTTCGGCACCCGCCTCGTCGTGGTCCTCGGTCATTCCCGCTGCGGCGCGGTCGCAGCGACGCTGAGCGCCCTGACGGACACGCAAGCGCCCCCCTCTCCCAACCTCCGTTCCATCGTGGACCGCATTCGCCCTCACATCCATCCCCTCTGGGAAGCGTCGTCCTCGAGGGACCCGGACACCCTCATCCGCGAGGCCGTCCGCGCGAACATCCGGGCCTCCGTCGACCATTTGAAACACGGTTCGGAGCTGCTGGAGACCCTCGGACGGGAATCCGGCCTTCTCGTCGTCGGCGCCGAATACAGCCTCGAATCCGGCGTCGTGGACTTCTTCGAGGGCCTTCCTCGCGACCCATCCGACCCCCAATAGAGACATCCTTTTTGGAATGGTCTCCCCGGTGGGACGTATCCTACGAGCCATGACTTCGCGACGGCGTATCGCGCTCGGGCTGGGCGCCTGGCTGATTCTCATCCCCTTCTGCTGGCGAGCGGGCACGCGGGCCGACCCCGGGGCCGCTCGGGCCAAGAGGTTTCTCGGGCATTTCTTCCGCGCGCCTGTGGATCTCCCCATCACCCTCACAGGCAACGTCACACCGACCGACCTCGCTCCCGTTATGATCGAAACGCGTGAAGGCCTCCTTCAGGTGGGAAGGATTCGCTCCACGGATGACGGCGAATGGCGCGCGGTCATTTTCCCCGAGTTTCGCGACATGGTCGGACAGCGTAGCCGGCTTGCCTGGCACGAGACGCGCGGCAACCTGGAATGGGTCTTCGCGACGTTGTTTCCGCCTGAACGGCTGGACCGCATTGGGCGGCGTTCTCGGGCGGGGTGGAGTCGGGAGAAGCGCCGATTCCTCGCCGACATCCGACCGGGGCTCGAAACCCTGGCCGGCGATCTGGCGAAAGCACTCGAGAAAGCTCTGCCCGTTGTCCTCGAGGAACGCCGCCAGGACCTGGACGCCCTCGGTCGCCTCTTCAGGGACCTCGCATGGGAAAGCCATCTCCGCGAGGTCTTCCAATCCGTGATCTGGCCCCGCGCCGTCGAAGCCTCCGAGCCCGCCGTCCGCGCCATCCAGGATGAGATCCTCGACGCCTTCCCCGTCTGGGCGCTCTCGTGGGCCGTGGTCGTCCAGGCCCTGCCGTTCACCGACAACGACCGAGTGAAGCTGAAGATCCGCGCGTTCCTGAAGGAGAAAGCTCTTCCCATCGTGCGAAGTCATCTCCCGGAGTTGAAGGCCGCCGGGGTGCGGTTGATCCAAGAGATGCTTCGCGATCCCCGGGTCACCGACGCTTTCTCTGGAGCCTTCCAGGCTTTCCAGTCCGACGGCCAAGTCCGGACGATTCTTTCTCGCCTCCTCGACGACTGGGTCGTCAAGAATGAGGAATTCCGATGTGTGCTGCGGGAGGCCTGGAGTCGCCCCGCCTTGAAAGAACCCCTCGGACGTTTCCTTGCCGCCGTCGAACCGGATATCCGCGGCATCGCGGACGAGATCCTTCTCGACGACGACCACCGGGGGATCAACCCGGATCTGGCTCGCGTCCTCAGGCGTCAACTCCTGGGAGAGGATCGGAGATGGGCCCGCCTCATCCCGGGCGAGACGGGAGGAGCTCCTCCCTCGACGCTCCCCATGCACGCCGGAGGCGTCCGGTGAGAAAAGACGCGGCCGTTTCCATCGAAGGGCTCACGCTCCACGCCGGCGCGAAGCGCGTCCTGAACGACGCCCAGCTCCGCGTCGAAGCGGGCGAGTGCGTCCTTCTCGTGGGCCTTTCGGGGGCCGGCAAATCGCTCACCATGCGACTTCTGCTGGGGCTCCTCCATCGCCGCACTCCCGGCTTCTCGGTGGAGGGCCGGATTCGCATCTTCGGGCGAGCCGCGGACGAAGCCGACCGCCACGACGCGGGCATCGTCTTTCAGGACTTCGGCCTTCTGGATGAATGGGACGTCGAGGAGAACATCCGTTTCGGGCTGGACCACCGGCCGGGGGCGCCTGCGGACTCGGGAGCTCTCACCCGATCTCTCATGGAGGAATTCGATCTCCCCGCGGGGGTCCGCCCGGCCCATTTGAGCGGAGGCATGAAGCAGCGGTGCGCCCTCGCGCGCACACTCGCCTACGACCCTCGACTGTTGCTCTTCGACGAGCCCACCTCGGGACTCGATCCGGCCATGGCGGCGCAAGTGGCGGCCCGCATCCGCGCCACCCATGATGCCCACGGGAAAACGACGATCGTCGTCACTCACGACCTCACCGCGCTGCGCGGCATCGCGGATCGGGTGATCCTTCTCGACCCCCGGATCGAGGGGTTTCGTGAGGTGGAACGCGACCGCGTGGAGGAAGCGTTGGAGGCGCTCCGTGAGACGGGCGGGACGCCGGCGAAGGAGCCCAAGCCGAAGGATGCCCAAGGCCTGGCCACCCGATGCAAGACCGGCGTTCTCTCCTTCCTCGACAGGACGGGGCGAATCATCGAAGGGGCCGCTCTCACCGCCTGGGCCCTCGTCCCGCGGTGGCCGCGGGGGCGTTGGGGGCTCCGCTATCTTCTCTACGACCTTCGCCTGACCACGCTCGGCTCCGCCCTTCTCTACGTGGCGGTCGCGGGCGCGATTCTCGGACTCATCATCACCTGGTTCACGTTCAGCTTTCTGCCGTTCAAACCCTATACGGAACCTCTCCTCCTCGACCGGGTTCTGGGCGCCATCGGGTTTGCGCTCTTTCGCATCATGGCCCCCGGCATGACGGCGCTCCTCGTGGCCGCCCGAAACGGCGCGGCTCTTTCCGCCGACCTCGGACATCGCGCCCACAGTCGACAGCTGGAGGCCATGCGTTCCTTCGGGGTCGACCCGAAACGCTACCTCTTCACCAACGCTCTTTGGGCTCAACTTCTCGGCATGCCTCTGCTGCTTGCCGCCAACTATCTGGCGGCACGCTACGCCAGCCTCGCCGTCTTCATCCTGGTGCATCCCGAGCAGTCCACCCACTTCTGGGCCCAGGAGTTCGATCGTTTCGTCCTCACGGGCACAACCCTTCCCGAAGGCACGGGATGGCTGCTCCTCAAGACGGAACTCTCGGCGCTCGTCATCGCCGCCGTCGCCTGGTTCCAGGGCTCATCACGGAAGCAGAGCGGCCGAGACGTGGCCTCCTCCGTCACGCGAACCATCATCTGGAGCACCCTGGCCGTCCTCCTCGTCCAACTCCTCGTTGCTCTCGTGGAATTCGAACCCCTCTGACCCCTTCGGGACGACGCGCTCAGTACTCGACCAACAATCGCGGACGCAGGGCCTGCCCGGCCTCACGGGCTCCTAAATGGAGGATCCGGGCGCTGCCTTCCCGAGTGCTCTCGATCCCGAGGGAGAGGACGCCATCCCCGGCGAGTTCGGACAAGACCTGATCCGTCACGTCCCAACGCAGGCGAGGTCGGCCGAAGTGGACGGCCAGGGGTGCGCCCAAGGAAGGACGGCTGTTCCAGGTCACCGTCATCTCCTGCCACCCGTCGTTCGGGACGTGATGAACACGATAGGGCGTCGTGGCGCCCCGGGGCCCCATCACCGTCGACACGAGATCCAGGTAGACCTTGCGAATCGGACCGGTTCCGGCGAGCCCCGCCAGATCGAACCGAAGAAAGGCGATACGATCGTAGTCCGGATTCCCGTCCTCCTTGACGATGAGACGATTCTGGCCCCCGTAGTTGGTGGCCGCATACACCCCGCCGCGCACGTAAGCATCGGCGGCGGCCTCGATGGCGGTTTTCTGGATCACCACCAACGTCGCCGCCGCTCCGGCGGAGGCCTCCAAGGCCTCCAAATCGACCCAACTCCCCGCATCGGTGGAAGCCTGGGCGAGTTCGATGGTGAGACGCTGCCCGCCGCCGCGAAGCTCCGACTGCACCATGGGAGTCACATCGATGGAGACGACTCCATTCCCGCCGCTTTCAGCAACATAGGTGGCCGCCGAGGGAAGAGGTTGCGGACGGTTCAGCCACGTCACGCCGTTTTCGAACCAGACGTCCTGAGGACACCGCCGCGCACCCAGTTGCGCCGGCAGCCATGTGGGTCCGGACGCCGTCACCTTCATGTGCAACGTCGCGGAAACGACGGCGCCCTTGTGCATCAGATCGGCGAAGTGGAATCGCAGCAATCCGAGCCGTTGCTCGTCGGCGGACGTCGAGTCCTGAACCCGCAACGAGGTCGCGCCGCCAAAGTTCGTCATCGCATGGACGCCGTTTCGGACGTGGGCATCCTGCTCGGTGAGGAGATCCGTGCGCCGCGTGACCGCCGCCGACCGCCGCGGTGGCGGAAAGACCTGATCCCCGTCGAGATCCACGACGTCCACCCACGATGCGGCGCCTGGGCTGCTGGGGGACTCCTGAAGAGGGACACTCATGAGTCCGGCATCGCGAAAGAGGGGGCGGTCCACGTGGGCCGTGCTGCCGAAGAATCCGGACTTCCAGAAGACCCGCTGCCAGTCCAGATAGTCGAAATCGGGCGTGGCCATTTCGACGGCGAGACCGGGAAAGAGCAACATCCGGTGCGTCAGGAAGAGCCGGCCGTCCCCATCGGTGATCATCTTCGGGCGATCCCCGATCCAGGGCAACGCCTGAGCGTGCCACGTGCCGTCCGCCTCCCCCCAGTAGTGGTAGTAGTGGCTATTGGATGCATTGGCGAAGCTCACCACCGTGTCCGGCTGATCCTTGTGGTACATCACGACGTGGACTCGTCCGCGGCCATCCACAGCGTGGGCCTGATCGTTGAGGAGCCCCCACGCGGCGGGGAGACTCACCACGACGACGGGGGAGTTGCCGTCCATCGGCCATCCGGCGTCCGCGTCGGCCACCTGCTGATGCGTCGCCGAGTACCACACGTGGCCCCCGTCCTCCGAGTAGGCGTAGCAGATGTCCCGGTTGTAGCGGAGGACACCGCCCTGGCCGTCGGGCACCGACTCTCTCCACGTCCAGGTGGCGTGCAACGTCCCGTTGGCGTCGTAATCGATCCGATTGAAATAGGCGCTGCGGGCGTTGGAGGCCCCGGCGAGAGGATCGCTGTGCGGTCCCGTGCGCTCCGTGATCTTGCGGTCTCCGGACCACGACCCGGTCGCGGCGTCATAGTCCACCATGCGTGTGTTCCCGTTGCCGCTTGTGAATTCCCGGTAGACGAATTGAAGGTTGCCCGTCGGCGTCTGCAAGAACCGGGGATAGGTGACGAAAGGAAGTGGCCCCATGGCGGGGTCCAGCGTGTCCGTCACCGGCCCGAACAACGCGGGCGTCCATGAGAAGCCGTGAGGCTGAGTCGCCAACCCCGGGACCGACTTGCGGTATTTCAAAACGTTGACGTGGTGATCGAAAGAGAGGTGGATCGTGCCGTCGGCGGGACAGATCCCCACGGAAACGGCGTTGTGCGAGTCCTGGCCGGGAATCTGGTAGTCGGTGAAGACGATACGTTGCCAGGCACCGACGGGAAGTTTGCGCCGCGCCAACGTCAGATTGCGGTTCGCGTCCCAATAGCCCAGGTACTGCCAACCCAGGAACGTGACGAGGGTATCCTGAGCATGGGTCTGGCCGTTCGGCAGGACACCGAAACTGGGACTCGAAAAGGTGAAACCCTGGTCGACCCGGGTGAGCTGGACCGCGGGCACGTCGACGAGCCTTTGTCCCTTCGGAGGGAGGAGCTGTCCCGGGAGAGGCACCCCAAGGAGGAACAGACAAACCGTCGCCGACAAGACGGATGCGCGCCGGGAACGAAGCATGATGACCTCCATCTCGATGAGGTGGGCGGCGCGATGGAAGCGGCCATCATAGTGGATTTTTGGAGGAAAGGAGCGAAAAACTCCCTCTGTCCACTCAGGGAACGAGACCGCGGAGTCCGTTGGACAGCGCGTAGCCCTGGGGGGCCTGGGGGTCGTAGATCACGTACTGCAGGTAGAAGGTCGTCCCGGCGGGAACACCCGCGGGCCAGCTCGCGGAAAGCGACACCTCCCCCGCGGACGAGGTGAGGAACGTGCCCACGAGGGTGTCCGGCGAAGGGATGAGCACCCCTCCCAGCACGGAAAGATCGGCGCGGTAGGCCCCTGCGACGAGGTAGGCCGCGGTCGAAGCCGCGGCGTGAGAAAGATCGAGCCCGAAGGAAGCGCCGGATTGCAAAGAGCCCGATCCATGGAGCAACGGAAGTCCGGCCTGGCCGGCCAAGGCGGGAGGCAGATAGGTCCACGGGCCGGGTGGGGTCGTGTTGAGGGCAACCGCAAGCTCGGGATCGGCCGTCTGGTTTTGGGTCAGACCGGCCACGAGATCCAAACGACCATCATTGTTCAGATCCGCCAAGACCCCGGGCCAGGGAGCCAGCCCGACGGCATGGGTTTGAGGCGCCGCCAAGGATCCGTCGCCGAAGCCGCGAAACACGCGGGCCGCCCCCGTGGAAGCCTCGATGACGACGAGATCCTCCAACCCATCCTGATTGAGATCCCCGGCGAGAATATCGCGAGGAAAACCTCCCAACGCATACGATTGCAGGGGGCCGAACGTTCCACCATCGAACAGGCGAATCTGCAACTGGCTCCCGTAGAGTTCCACGCTCGCTGCATCCAGATCCCCGTCCCGATCCAGGTCCACCAAGCAAGCGTGCTCCGTGAGGGCGTATCCGCCCGCCGCAGGAAAGTGAAGGGAGAGGTTTCCCTGTCCATCGCCGAAGAAGGCATGAGTCCCACCGTAGGACGAAACGAGGATGTCGAGATGGCCGTCTCCGTCGATGTCGCCCGCATCCACGGAGGTTCCGTTGGACACGCCGGGGGCGACGACACCCGGAGCAAAGTTGGCGCCCCCCTGCCCCAGAAACAGCATCACGGTCTGGGACACGTTGGACACCACCACGACATCCAAGATGCCGTCCTCGTCGAAATCGCCCGTGACCGCGTCGATG
>CAZLGG010000096.1:0-15363 GCA_964559135.1 uncultured Planctomycetia bacterium | reverse complement strand
CAGCCGCTCGCGTCGGCCACAGAGCCGATACGACAACTTGAAGCACCGTGTCGGTGAGAAAGACGCCACCGTTTTCTTGGCCGTGCGAGCTGCCCATGCCCGGTCCGCCGAACAACGACGTTCGACGGGACGGGGACGCCCCCACCCCATGGGAGACGACATCTCACGGAGGTTCAGAGGCACGGAGCGGCACGGTTCGAGCAGCCTACGATCCCCACCCGCCTTCTCTGCGGCTCCGTGCCTCCGTGAGAGAAAAACCTGAACGTCGAAGAGGCTACGAACGCTTCCTCCCCAGCCGAAGCACGGGCGGGAAGGGGACGACCCGGATCCAGGGGAAGGAAGCTTCATCGTGCCAAGCCAAGCTCTGCGCTCCAAAGGGCGATGCCGTGATGACATGCGACGCAACGAGACGTTGCGACTCCGGACGCGGCAAGGACAGGTCAGGAACCGGCCTTGAAGGCGGCGACGGCGAGGAGCACCCAACCCACGAGGAAAAGGCCTCCTCCGAGGGGGGTGATGGCTCCCAAGACCTTGATGCCCGTCAACGCCAAAGCGTAGAGGCTCCCGGAAAAGAAGAGGATGCCGAGGAGGAAACACCAACCGGCGGCCCGAGGAAGCCCTCCGTCCCACTGGTCGGCGGCCCAGGACACCGCGAGGAGCCCCAGAGCATGATACATCTGGTACTCGGCGGCCGTCTTCCAGACCGCCAGGGCGTCGGCGTCCAGTTTCTGCGCCAGCCCGTGGGCGCCGAAGGCTCCCGCTCCCACGCTGAGTCCCGCCAACAACGCTCCCCATGCGAACCAATTCCCGGCCATGTCCCGTTCTCCCCTTGGTCACGGGGCCATCCTAACGCCCTCCGCGGGCGAGCGTCAGGACGTGAGGGCGAACCGGCGGAAGTGAGGCGTGACCTCCTTGGGCAAATTGACGGCCACCCGGACCTTCTCGCCCTCGTAGTGGGTCTCGAGAACGTCACCCAGCCGTGCGAGCTCGGCCAGGGTCTTTCCATCCGCGGCGTCGAGCAACAGCGTGAGGGTTTCCCGTGATCGCTCATCGAACTGTTGAATCCGTGCGATCAGCGCGTCCATCCCCTCCCCCGTCACGGCGGACACCGGGATGCTCTCGGGATGCCGTTCCCGCAGAAGCGCGAGGGCGGCGGGCTCAGCCGCGAGGTCGATCTTGTTGAGGACGATCACCTCTTCGGCCTCGCCGACCTCGAGTTCGTCGCGCAGCACGCGGTCGACGGTCTCGATCTGACGCTCGGCGGCCGGGTGCGAGGCGTCGACGACGTGGAGAAGAAGCCGTGCCTGCCGGACTTCCTCGAGGGTGGCATGAAAGCTCGCCACCAAGTGGTGAGGCAGCTTGTCGATGAACCCCACCGTGTCCGAAAGGAGGACGCGCTTCCCGTTGGGGAGTTCGAAGTCGGAGGTCTTCGTGTCGAGGGTGGCGAAGAGCATGTCCGCCTGCAGGACACCGGCTCCCGTGAGACGGTTCATCAATGTGGACTTGCCGGCGTTGGTGTAGCCGACCAGGGCGACCGTGAGTTCCTCGTCGCGAGTCTTCACCTGACGCTCGCGGCGCTGCTTGATCTCCTCGATCTCCCGTTCCAACTGCTGAAGCCGGCGATCGATGAGACGGCGGTCGGTCTCGATCTGTTTCTCGCCCGGGCCGCGACTGCCCACGCCGCCCTGCCCCGTCACCCGGTCCAGGTGGGTCCACATGCGCTTCAGGCGAGGAAGGGTGTAGCGAAGCTGAGCCAACTCGACCTGCAGGCGCGCCGCCAAGGTCTGGGCGTGGGTGGCGAAGATGTCGAGGATGATCTCGGAGCGATCGATGACCTTGCAACCGATCTCCTTTTCCAGGTTCCTCACCTGGCGGGGCGAGAGCTCATTGTCGAAGAGAACGACGTCCGCCCCGTCTTCACGGGCGGCCGAAGCGATCTCCTCCACCTTGCCCTTGCCGACGTAGAGCGCGGAGTCGGGTTTGGCGCGCCGCTGCCAGAAACGTCCAATCACGGTGACGCCCGCGGTCGCGGCGAGTTCGGCCAACTCGTCCAAGGCCGGCACATTGCCGCTCTCGCCGTAGTCATCGAGACCCGCCCCGACGAGGAGTCCCTTCTCCCGGCGTTTTTCCTGGCGCGTTTCCTGGGTCGTGCGGTTCAAGAATTCTCCTCCACGGGAGGATGCCATCCATGAACGGCTTCTCCCTGCGCGGGTTCGGGAAAGTCACTGCGAAAATGCGCCCCGCGGCTCTCCTTGCGGCGCGCCGCGGACGAGGCGACGGCCTCGGCGGCCATGAGGACGTTGACCAACTCCCATCCTTCCGGCGTCGTGAAGGCGCACTGCATGAGGTAGTCACCCCAACTCCGGAGCGTCTTCACGGCCCCGTCCAGCCCCGGTCCGCTGCGAAGAATACCGACGTCGCGCCACATGAGGCTCTTGATGCTGTTCAGCATGTCCGGTGCGTTGATGACGCTTCCGTCGAGAGTGAAATCAGGACGCCCCGGGAGGGCCCAGCGGCGGGAAGGTCTTCGGGTCTCTCCCGCCGCGGCGACCCCCGCTCGTTGCCCGAAGACCAACCCCTCGAGGAGCGAATTGCTGGCGAGTCGGTTGGCCCCGTGCAGGCCGCTCGATGCCACTTCGCCGCAAACGTAGAGCCCCACCAACGACGTGCGCCCGTGCAGGTCGGCGGCGATCCCCCCCATCATGTAGTGAGCGCTCGGATGAATGGGGATCTGCTCTTGGGTCACATCGAGGTGGTAGAGACGGCAGGTCTCCACGAGGCGAGGAAAACGCTTTCGAATGTAGCCGGCATCGAGATGAGTGAGGTCGAGAAAGACGTGGCTCGTGCCGGTGGCCGCCATGTGCCGCACGATGGAGCGGGACACCACGTCCCGAGGCGCCAGCTCCGCATCGGGATGATAGTTCACCATGAAGCGCTCGCCGTGCATGTCCCGCAGGTAACCACCCTCGCCCCGCACCGCTTCCGTGATGAGATGCCGCGCCGACCCGGCGACGTAGAGCGTTGTGGGATGGAACTGAACGAACTCCATGTCCCGGAGGCGCAGGCCCGCCCGCAGCGCCATCGCGCAGCCGTCGGCGGTGGCGATGGGAGGGTTGGTGGTTTCCCGGTAGAGCTGCCCCCCCCCGCCCGTGGCGAGAATCGTGGAGCCCGCCCGCACGGCCACGAACCGGTGGTCTTTCCAGAGCAGAGCTCCCGCGCAGCGGCCGTCCTCCACGAGAAGATCCACGGCGAACGCATGCTCCCACAGCCGCGCCTTCGCGAGCTTCTCGAAGCGGTGGAGCAAGGTCTTTTGGATCTCCATACCCGTGCGGTCCCCGTGGGCATGGGCGACCCGCCGGTGGCTGTGCCCCCCCTCGAGGCCAAGGAGCAGCTTCTCGCCCTCCCGATCGAAATCCCCGCCCCAATCCACCAGATCGCGAATGCGACGGGGCCCCTCGCCAACCACGACTTCGACCGCCTCCGGGTCGCAAAGCCCCGCTCCGACGGACAGGGTGTCGTCCCGATGCGACGCCACGCTGTCTTCGTCACTCAACACGGCCGCCACACCCCCCTGGGCCCGATCCGTGTTCGAGGAATGCGACGTATCCTTCGTCGCACAAAGGATTTCGAGTCCATCGCCCGCTGCGATCGCCGCCGACAGCCCGGCCACGCCGCCCCCCAGGATCAACAGGTCGGTGTCCAAGATGTCCACGTCATTCGCATCGGGCGCCACGAGGGCCTGGAGATGAAGGCTCATGCCCCATCATCGGGAGCCTGGATGGGGTCATCAAGGGGAACCCCCACGCCATGAAACCGAATATTTCACGAAAATCGACTTGACTACGATCATTTTTCGTGTTTTATTAGGTTCCACAGTCGAAGTAGAGAACCATGACCCTGAAATCTCCAGAAGTTCGCTGGACAAGACCTGGAAGGAGAAGCAAGATGAGCCTCAAGAACCTGATGAACGAAATCCTCCTCACCTGCGGCGTCGCCGCTCTCATGCTGCTGGCTCTCGCCCTTTGACCCGGAGACGTCCATGACCCTCACCCCGAAACAGAAGGCCATCCTCGAGCACATTCGCTCCTACATCGCCGAGTATGGTTACGCCCCCACGCTGGAAGAACTGGGGGAAGCCTTCGGGGTGGCGACGGTCACGATTCACCAGCACGTCCGCGCCCTGGAAGAGAAGGGGAAGCTTCGCACCGAGCGGCATCGGGCTCGCTCCATCGAGTTGATCGACGACGAGCCCGGAGCCGCCTGGCCGGAGGTTCCCCTTCTTGGCCGGATTGCCGCCGGCCTTCCCATCGAAGCCGTCGCCGAGGAAACCCGTTTCGACTTCACGAGTCTCTTTCCTCCCGACCGCCCCTGCTTCCTTTTGGAAGTGAAGGGACGCTCCATGATCGAGGACCACATTCAGGACGGAGATCTGGTCATCGTGGAGTCTCGCCCGACGGCCCGCCCGGGGGAAACCGTGGTGGCGCTTGTCCGGGGGGAAGAAGCCACACTGAAGAACTTCTGGCCCGAGGGCGACAAGGTCCGCCTCGAGCCCGCCAACGCCTCCATGAAACCCATCATCGTCCCCGCCGACGAAGTCGAGGTTCAAGGCGTCGTCATCGGCGTCATCCGCCGCTACTGACCCCTCGCCTCACGGCCGCCAGGCCGCTGACCGTTTCCTGCCCCCTCAGAATCGTCACCGCTTCCGGAGCTTGAAGTCATAGACTTCCGGGCCCCAGCCGGGCAGGAACCAGTCGCGCAGGACGATGCGACGGGGCACGAGGAGACCCGGTCCCATCCCGCGGTACGTCACCATGACCGAAGCCTCGCGATCGTCGAACGCCCACCTCGTCTCCACTGGGACGAGGAATCCCTTCACCTGGGTGAAACGGCGGCGGTGCACCGCGCCCGTCCGGTCCCGCACGGCGACGGGCAGCCCCTTCTCGATCCTGACAGCCGCCACGCGTTCGTGCCCCTCGACTTTCAGCCACCCCTCCGCGTCAGGAGCGTGAATCTTGCACCCCCGAAAGAACACGTCGAAAAGAGGACGACCGGAGAAATCCTGGCGGGTCCAGATGGACATTCTCGCGCGAAACAGATCGTCGATCTGTCGTTTCGCCGACGCCGAGAACCGGCCCTTGGGACGCAGTCGAGACATTGCAAAGGGGACATGGGAAGCGTTGGGGCGACCGGTCCATCCTTCGAGTTTCAAACGCCCCTCGATCCGCGGCGACAAGGCCCAGTCCTCCCGGGTGTTCTCGCAGTCGATGCGCAAGCTCCCCTCGAGGGTCACGGCTCCAGGAGGGTATCGGTAGGGTCTCTCCCAAGCGCTCCGCAGAAAGGCCAGCCCCTCCCCTTCGGGGACGCCGGCGTCTCGCGGACCCTCGAGCGCAATCTTTTCGAACGAGAGCTCCGTGCGATACTTCTGCGTGCCGTTGAGTCCATCGAAGGATTCTCGCTTCGCCGTTTCCGGCTGAACGATCCCGTCCCGTGTTCGATAGGTCCAGCTCCTCTTCTCCAAGACCAGGGGCGGTCGAGCAATGAGTTGCGCGATGGTCACGGTTTCCATGGAGGTCGGAGCATACCGGCCGTCCGCGAGCTCGATGTTTTTGATCGTCGTCACGCGCCGCAACCACGGGTTCACCTCTTCCGTTCGCTGGATGCGACCGTCTCGCAGCAGAAGAATGGGCTCCTTGAGGACGTACGTGCGACGGGTTCTCGGGCGAGCCCACACCTGTACGCTCCCATCCAGGAACGCATTCACCATGATGAATGAGCAGCGACGTTTCAGTTCCTCGAAGGAACGATGCGTCATGGGGTGCAGGCTCCTTCCGACGTCAATCAACAGCTGCGCCTGGAGCGCGGGGTCGAGAGGAGGCTCCTCGTCGAGACGCGATCCGGGCCCGCCGAGTTTCAATCGAAAACGAACGCGACCCTCGAGGGGTTCGTCGACGGGCAGCTTCCAGAGCGCGAAGGAGGCCCTCCCCACCACCTCCGTCTCCGCCGTGGCGGGCCAGCGGTAGAGGTTGCGCCACGCCGGCTCCAAGAGCTCCTCCGCCAACGCCGCCCCATCGTCGACGATAACGCTCCAGTCGACCACCTCGAGAGACGAAAAGCGACCTTCCATGATCCCGAAAGTGGGCGTGCGGTCGACGGGCTCGTTCATCAGATCCCGGTTGGCGTCGTTGCCGAGGACACGCTTCGCGCGGGGGGCCAGATGAGCCGCGAAGAGACGCGGTGGCCCCTTGGGTTTGGGGGTGGCCCGCAAGACCACATCGACAGGAAAGTCCGTGAGATTCTGAACGATCGCCTGGGTGCGCTTCACGGGCTGGTGAGTGAAGTCGTCGACCGTCTTGAAGTCTTCGAGCGAGAGGATGCGAACGGGCGGTTTCGTTCTACCCTTCCCTCGAAAGAAAGACGCTCGCGTCACCGTCACCGAGGTCTTGGCAAGCAAGGACTTCCCTCCCCAAACCGCGGGAAGCCAGTAGCGAAGCTTTCCGCCGGGAGGGATGGCCCGGCCCGCGCGCCCCCAGACCTGGCGTCCCGCGCGGTGATCGATGCGGTGGTGGAGGCGGCCGCTCCCGTCCTCCGGGAAGTCCATGAAGACGTCGAAGCTGACGGGCTCGGCCGTCAACTTGCCCCGGTTCGTGACTGCGACGACGAGGGGTTGCTGATCGGCGTGCCGCCCACGAGGGGGGATGACCCGGCAGACGAGCTTGGAAACGTCGCCGGGTTGAAAACTCTGGCCCGGGCAGAGCACGACCGAGAACGCCAAGCATAGAGCCGAGGTGAGATATCGGACGTTCATGTCGTGAGGACTCCTCATCACCGCTCCACCCGATCATGGGGTGGAGCGGCACGATGAGGAAGATCGCGCGATTTCGCTCCGGCGAATGGGCGGGACGAGACGCCCCGATCCCTGCGGGCGAACGGGGGGGCGCTCTACTGGCCGGACTCGATCACCTGGAAGGTCCAGGAGTCCGAGATGCCGGAGAGGCGAGGCGCGTACATCGCCTGAGCGAAGGCGGGCATGGCGTGGATCTTGCCCGGGATCTCCGCGCGCACCTTGTAGCGGATCTCGTGGGTCCCCTGTTGCAACCAGGTGACGAAGAAGACCACCTTCTCGTCGCGAAGCTCCATGTTCGAGCAGAGGCCGTTGGCGTAGCGACTTCCCGAGCGCAGCTGAACGGGTTCGAAACCGGAGGGCTTTTTGTCCTCGATCATGATGTACTCGTAGTCATTCTTGGACTCGACCTCGAGAATCACCTCGACGAGAGAGCCCGCCGGCACCTGGGCGAGGTCGGCGATCGGCTGCCGACGGTAGTCCAGGACCTTCACTTTGCGATCGCCTCGCTGGACCGTCTTCTCATAGGGAGTGAGCACCTCGTAGCGACGGTTGACGAAGATCTCGTAGCCCGCTCCTGTGATCTTATCCTCCGTCGAGAAGTAGGAGAGGCGCGTCGTCGCATAGAGGACTCCCTTCCCCCTCTTCGCGATCTTCAGATCACTCGTCCCGGCGGCGAGGGCGTCCCCCCGGATGATGATGCGATTGTCGAAGGCGAACATGTTCTTCTTGTCGACGTGGCGGCGAAAGGTTTGTCCCGCGTACTGGATCTCGACGTCATAGTCCGGATCGAGCTCGAGGGCGCCCTTCATGAAGCGGGTCAGAGCGTAGACGGCGTGAGCGGTGTCACGGGTGGATTTCCAGCGATTGCCCTGCCTGTTGTTGACCATCCATCGGGCGAGAGGCTGGGCGTAGGGAGACGTCGGATCGCACTCGCTCAGAGCCCACAGCACGAAGGCGTTCGTCTCGATGGGGTCGTTCCACCAGAACCACCAGGATGAGCCGCCGGCCCAATGGGCCGTTTCGTTCTCCGCATCCTCCTCGACGAAGTCTCGGAGGTTTTCCATGACGATCTTCGCGTCGGCCACCCGTCGCGACGCCCTCAGAGCGAGCGCCAACTGGGCCTTGCTCTGGTTAGAGAGATCGTCCCGATTCTGGAAGACGTGATCGAGAAGCTTCTGGACGGGGCGGCCGGCCCGCGCAAGCGCGAACGCCGCGTAGGCCAACTGGGGCAACGATCGGTTGTCACGGATCTCGTTGGCGATGTAGTCCAAACACCGCTCGAGCATGCGGGGGGGCAACGTGATTCCGGCGCTCTTCGCCTCGGTCAACCCATAGGCCGCATAGCAGCTCATGTGAAGGGAACTGCGGTCCGCCGCCCACCAACCGAAGCCACCGTCGCTGTTTTGCATCGAGGTGAGTCGCCGGAGACTCGCCTGCACGATCCGAGCCAATTCGGCGGAGGAGTAGACGGGGGAGAGTTTCCGCGCACCGGCCAGCTTCTCCCGATTGAGAAGGTCCTGACGCTGTTGGGCGATGTCGTCCAGAGAGATTCCCATGTCCTTAAGCGTCCTCGTCACGAAGACCGCCGGCAAGAAGCGACTGATCGTCTGCTCGGTGCAGCCGTAGGGGTACTCGACGAGATACGGGAGGCTTTCCAGCAGCGCACCCGCGATGGAAGGTTCGAGAACGATTTCCAGTTCACCGCCGCGCCGTTCCGCTGGGAGGTTGACGAGGAGCGAGGTCGTGTTGTTCCCTCGTGCCAACCGGGCCATCTGTGTCACGATCTTGTTGCGGCCATAGGGGTACACGGGGAAGGACATGCGCATGGCGTCTCCCTCCTCCTTCGTGGTCACGCTCAAGGTGACGTGGGCTGTCCCGGCGTCCACGACCGCCAGGCGCCAGTCCACGCGGATCTCCCGGCCGACCGGGATCTCGAGGGTCTTCTCGAGGGCGTCCTTCGCGTCGAGGGTCCCGCCATTCAGGTCCAGTTTGACCTTCGCCTGGAGTGGGGCGTCGTAGTCGTTCCGGAGAAGACCCGAGACGAGGATTTCGTCGCGCTCGGTGAAGAAGCGAGGGGCTTGAAGGCGGGCCTGGACGCGCTTTTTGGTGCGCACATCCGTCCTGGCCTCGCCCACCCGCGTGTCCTTCGTCAACCCACGTGCCACGGCGATCCAGGTCGTCAGGGAATCCGGCATCTTGAACGTCACGCGGGCCTTGCCGTCGGCGTCGGTGCGAACGGCCGCGGCGAAGAAGGCGGAATCCGAGAAGTTCTGGCGGAGTACGGGTTCCGCAGCCGCCCGGCCGCCGGCTTGCAACGCCTTCCCGACGAAGTCTCGCTCGTCCTTCGCATCGAGCCGACCGCGGGCGCGACGGGCCTTTGGGGGCGCGCCGAGTTCCATCGAGGCCTCCGGAGCGCCAGCCCGCTGATCCACGGCGAAGCCTTTGGAGAAGGCATCGTCACCCGACTCTTCTTCCATCTCCTCGCCAGGTGCCCCGGGCGCGTTGGCGGCCCACCCCGCCCGCGTGGACGGTGCGTTCATGAATCTCCCAAGGCTCTGGATGGGGTCGAATTGGATCGACCACCCGGGGGGAAATCCGTGACGTCGGTATTTCTTCCACCGCGGCGCGTGGAGATTCACGCCGCCGAAGGAGAAGCCGAGAGAGACGGTGAGATTGGAATCCCACCGTCTTTGTCCGTAGAAGGTGCGTCGCTTGCCGTAGAAGAATCTCCGGATGTCGGGGGTCCCGTCGGGACGAATGTACGTGATCGATTTGTCGAAAACGCTGACGGCGAATTCTGCGGGGACCGGCCGACCTTGCCCGTCGCGACTCGTGATCTCGAGGACGGCGTCCGCGCCCGGCTGATACTCGACCCGGCTGAATTGCATCTGAACATCCAGGAAACGGTCCGCCGGAGGCACGAAAACCTCGCGATGGGCTTGATAGGCCCGGCCTCCATGGATCATGACGGCGTGAACGAAGACGTTGGGCGCATGAGTCGCCGTGATGGGGAGGGCCAAAACCGTCGTGCGGCCCGTCACTTCGACGACCGAGGTGGAAAGGATCTTGCGATCGGCCTCGACGGTCAGAAGGACCGACCCCTCGTCGAAGAGACTCGTCAGCATGAGATAGGCGGTCTCGCCAGGCTTGTACTCGTCCTTGTCGGTGAGGAGCTCGACGTTTTTGACCTGGACCTCTCCCCCCTTGTACCCATCAGCATGGACCCACACGCGCAACTCAGCCACGACGGGATCGCCGAACTTGTCCTGGGTCGTGTAGCGCAGAGCGAAGCGGCCCGGAGCATCGGCGACCCAGGAGACGTGTCCGAGACCGTTCTCGGCCGTCTTGGCCTCCAGACTCTGAACCTGGAGCAACTCTTCTTCCAACTTCTCGTTCACGAGGCGGCTTCGGACGCGGAAAACGTCCAGTCGGCCCGTCGTCGCTTGGGGAGCACCCTTGGGAGTCTTTGCCTGAAGTTCGGCCGCGACCGTCTCACCGACCCGGTAGAAGCCCTTCGGCACGGACACGTCGGCGAAGAGAGCGCGACGCGGCGCAAGCACGCGACCGCTCCCGGAAATCGTGCGGCGCGAAAGGTCGGTCACGTCCGCCTGAACCTCGAACTCATGGTCCTCGTCCGGATACTTGTCCGCCCACGCCTTCGTGGGAATCGTCACGACGAGGCGACCCTGCTCATCGAGAACTCCCTCGCCCTGAAGCACCAATTCTTGTCCTGGATTCCGGAAGCCTCGGAATCCACTCCGCTCCCGGCGGCCATACAGCCAGCGATAGGGGTCGGGGCGCGAGAAGCGGGGAAAGAGCCGCCGACGAAAGATCCGGTACGTGACCTTCCCCCCCGCCACGGGAGCCCCGTAGTAGTAGACCGCCTTCATCGTGACAGACACGTCCGTACCGAGCTTGAACTGCTCATCGGGCCCGTCCACGGTCACCTCGAATTCCGGTTTCTTGTACTCCTCGACCGCAAAAACGTGCGAACCGAGGCGCCGGTTTCCGGAGAAGTACTCGACTCGATAACGGCCGAGGGGCGGCTCCTCGCCGAGATGAATCGAAGCCGACACCGAGCCCGCCTCATCGGTCGACAGCATCTCGTCGAAAATCACGTTGTTCTTCGTATCCCTCACCTTGACCCGCACGGGGAAGCTGGGCCTGTTTTCGTAGACCGAACCGTCCTTGCGCCGGAGATCGCCCACGAAGTGGACAATCTGGTCGGGGCGATAGACCGGCCGGTCGGTGAAGCCGTAGACGACGGTGGATGCCTTCTGGTCCTTCTCGTCGAAGGTTTCCTCGAAACCGCCGAATGCGAAGGACTCATCCCGCACGGCGACGCTTTCGATGTAGATCCAGTTCCCCTTCGCGGGTTCGTGAACCCGGCGCGCAAGTCCCTTGCCGTCGCTCTTCGTCCAGGAATAGGTGATCTTCTCGTAGCGTCCGAAAATGCCTCGCGCGGTGTGGCGCTGGCGGATCAGGACCTTGGCATCGCCGACGGGTTTTCCCGTCAAGGCGTTGACGACATGAACGGTCGCGTCCTCGCTCGAAATCTTCCTCACGAGGGCGAGGTCCGTGACGACGACCATGGCGCGTCGAGAAACCTCGTCTCCCGAGACGTCGATGAGGTAGGCCCCCTGACCGGCAAGAGGCAATTCGACGGTGAAGTCGCGATAACGGTGCTCGCCCTGGTCCGGAGTCGCCCGCGAGACGGTCACGATCGGCCGACGCTCGACGTAGCGATCATGGAGACGCCCTGTCAGCAGCGACGGGATTTTCTGCAACGACGCCTTGGGATTGGAGAGATAGGCGCGGGAGTGGAGGAAGTCAGCCAAGTGGATGCGGTGCGCCGAAACAGTCACCTGAGTCAAGTTGCGGGTCTTCAGAGCGACCTTGACGACTCCTCCGGGGAGAACCGTTTCCGGATTCGAAACGGACAAACGAGGAAAGAGGATTTCCTGCTTGACGGCGGCGACGTCGGAGATCCAAAGACTCTTCGGGAATCTCCTTTGGAAGTTCGCAATCCATTTCAGCGCTTTGGTGTAATGTCCCCAGTCGTTGCAGATGCGAATGAGCGCATAGATGGAGCTGTCGAGGATCTTCGCTTCGGGATAGTCCTTCACCAAACGTGGCAGAAGATCGAAGACGTTCTTCTCCCGCGGCATCTTCACGAGAATAGGCGCCTCGTCCGTCCCTCCAAGGCGAACGATCACCTCGACGAGGTCGTCCGTCCCTCGGGTCTCGTGAACCGCGACGTGATCGAGCAGACGTTTGGCCCACATGGCCTCGAGGTGTCGACAACGGGCAGCCAACTCCATGGCGTCAAATCGTCGTGCGAGCGTTTCGGCGCGGCGATACCAGGCCTGAGGATCGGTGCCGCCGTAGGAACCGATGTCATGCTTGGCGAGGTCCTCCAGGAATTGTTTCGAGGGTTCGAGGCCCTTCAGCCCGCGGACCTGGCCACTGAAGGCTTCGAGAGCCTCCGCCATGGACGTCATGGCGGCGACCGCTTCTTTCGCGAAACGACGTTTCTCAGGGTTCGCGGCTTTCAGTTCCGCGTCCGCGAAGCCGTCGAAGACCTTGGCGGCATGCTCCAGGTCCTTCATTCCGAGGCGCAGGTCGTCGACGTAGGTGTAGTAGTAGGTGGCCCCCTGAATCCACTCGGTCCGGGAGACGATCTTGCCCTTCTTGTAGTAGAAGTGGGGCATCGTGAGGGCGATCTGGCCTCGGAGAGCCAGCACACGCCCTTCCCAGATCGTGCCGAGAAAGAAGGGGCGACCTTTCGCGAAGTCCAGGTGATCGAGAGCCTCGTCCCACCTTTTCAGACGGCGCAGGCACTCGCCGATCCGCAGGTAGCATTCGGCCCGTTGCTCTAACGGCCTGGACGCCTCGGCAAGGGCGGCTCGGTAGGCCTTCAGGGCCGGCTTGTAGTTGTGCTTGTCGAAGGCGCTACGGGCCTCGTCCAGCCGGTCCTGGAGGGCGCGGTCCTCCGCGGCGACATTGCGCAGACCCGTCGCGGCGACGCCGACGAGAATAAAACCAAGAACAACACAAGCGATGGTCTTCGACATGGCAGCAGTCGTCCCCTTTGGATTACGGGGACCTTGGACGCCACCGGGCCCCCAGAGTTCAGCATTTTTTGGAGACGTGTCGCCCGCCGACGCTTCGGCACCAGTTGCCTGCGCTCCGTATGAATCCCCGACGAGCTCCGACGGAACGAGACGCGCCGACTCCAGGGAAAGAGGTCTTTCACGAAGATGCCAAGACACGGAGAGGCATGGGGCATGAGGAGCCGAGAGATCCCGATCCCCTTCCTCCCCCTCCGAGGCCCCAAGGACCGGGCGAGGAGCGGGCCCCCCCCCCGGTCCTGAGCTATGCCGCGCTAGAGGTCGAAGTGGACCCCCTGAGCGAGGGGGAGTTCCGTCGACCAGTTGATGGTGTTCGTCTGTCGCCGCATGTAGGCCTTCCAGGAATCGGACCCGGCCTCACGACCGCCGCCCGTATCCTTCTCGCCGCCGAACGCTCCGCCGATCTCGGCGCCGCTCGTTCCGATATTGACGTTGGCGATGCCGCAATCGCTGCCGGCCGCCGAGAGGAACTTCTCCGCAGTCCGCAGGTTGAGAGTGAAGATGGCGGACGAGAGCCCCTGATCGACATCGTTGTGGAGGCGGATCGCCTCCTCGTAGTCCTCGACTTCGAAGATGTAGAGAATGGGGGCAAAGGTCTCCTCGCGGACGATCTTCATGTCCGGATGGGCCTTGACGAGTGTGGGTTCGACAAAGGAGCCCGGGCCGTCGACCTTTCCACCACCGCAAAGGATCTCGCCTCCTTCCTCCTTCGCCGCCGCCACCGCCCGCATCATGTCGTCGACGGCGCCGTCATCGATCAACGGGCCCATGAGGGTGTTGGGGTCCAAGGGATCACCGATGCGCACCGACTTGTAGGCGTTGACGAGCCGTGCCGTGAAGTCCTTGGCGATGCTCTTCTGCAGAAAAATTCGCCGCGTGGACGTGCACCGTTGTCCGGCCGTTCCAACGGCGCCGAAGAGGATACCGTGGAGGGCCAAATCCAGGTCCGCATCCTCCATGACGACGATACCGTTGTTGCCGCCGAGCTCGAGAAGGCTCCTCCCCAGCCGCTCCGCCACCCGCGCGCCCACGCGACGCCCCATGGCGCAGGAACCCGTGGCGCTGATGAGCGGCACGCGACGGTCGCCCGTCATGGGCTCGCCGACCTCTTCGCGCCCCCCGACGATCATGTTGAAAACGCCGGGCAGGCCGTGACGTTCCATCACTTCCGCCACGATGTTCTGAACGGCGACCGCGCAGAGCGGCGCCTTGTGGGAGGGCTTCCAGATCACCACATCACCGCACACCGCGGCGATCGCGGCATTCCAGGCCCAGACGGCCACGGGGAAGTTGAACGCGGTGATGATCCCTACGGGCCCCAGCGGATGCCACTGCTCGTACATCCGGTGCAGGGGCCGCTCGCTCTGCATCGTCTTGCCGTAGAGCTGCCGGGAGAGTCCCACCGCGAAGTCGCAGATGTCGATCATCTCCTGGACTTCCCCTTCACCTTCGCTGAGGATCTTCCCGACTTCCATGGAGACGAGGCGACCGAGGTCCGCCTTGTTCGCACGCAGGGCTTCGCCAATCTGACGCACGATTTCGCCCCGCTCGGGCGCGGGCATCATCTTCCACTTGCCGAAGGCCGCCATAGCGCCGCCCACGAGGCTCTCGTAATCACCCCGCCCCGCCTTCGCCACCTTGGCGATGGGTTCTCCGGTGCTCGGGTTCAAGGACACCACCTCTCCCTTCGACTCATGGGAAAGCCAGTTCACGCCGTCGTGGACGGCACCATTGCACTCTGCGATCTTCAATCGACTCAACATCTGCTTCGCTCCGGAATTCGACCCCTCACTGTGCGAGGACTCAGGCCCTGAATCCAGGGATGGCAAAAAAAAAGCCCCCGTCGTTCCCCGACGGGGGCTGAATGATAAGCCCGGCGATAACCTACTCTCGCGTTTTTTGCACTACCATCGGCCCTAAAGGCTTGACTTCTGTGTTCGGAATGGGAACAGGTATGGCCCTTCAGGTATGGTCACCGGGCAACCGCTTTGGCCGCGCTTTCCACGCGACCTGAAAAAGGAAGAATAGTGAGATCACCTTTGCGTCCGTCGTGCTTCGGAATCCTCAGCGCGATGAAAAATGGTCAAGCCAATCGGGCTATTAGTACCAGTCAGCTCAACACGTTACCGTGCTTACACATCTGGCCTATCAACGTGGTCGTCTTCCACGGCCCTAATGGGGAGAATTCGTCTCACGGTGGGCTTCACGCTTATATGCTTTCAGCGTTTATCCTTTCCGAACATAGCTACCCAGCTGTGCCGCTAGCGCGACAACTGGAACACCAGAGGTTCGTCCACCCCGGTCCTCTCGTACTAGGGGCAGATCCGTTCAATTCTCCTACACCCACACCGGATAGGGACCGACCTGGCTCACGCCGGTCTAAACCCA
>CAZLGG010000095.1:12306-15440 GCA_964559135.1 uncultured Planctomycetia bacterium | reverse complement strand
CGACGGCGCCGTCGAACCCCTCTCTGACCGTCAGCGCCGATTTCGAGTTCAATCGCTCGGCGAGCATTCGCGTGAACACGGGAGGCATATGCTGCACGATCAGAACGGGAACGGGAAAGTCCGCAGGCAGAATCGGGATGACTCGAGCCAGGGCTTCAGGTCCGCCCGTGGACACGGCAACGACGACGGCGGAGATTCCAGAGGGTCTCGGCCCGCGTGGAGCCCGCTCCTGGCGAGTCGGCGTCGCTTCTTCACGGACCGGCTTTCCGGGCGAGACTCCAGCCAATGCCTTGATCCTGGGTAGCAGCTGAGCACGCACGTCGTCCATGGCGGTCGACAAGCTGCTCGAATTCGTGGGTTTCGTCACGTAATCGCTGGCACCGAGACTCAAAGCCTGGAGTGTCGCGGAAGCTCCGCGCTCGGTCAATGTACTGAACATGATGACGGGAGTCTTGCGGTCAAAACCTCGCAACTCCTCGAGCATCTCCAGTCCGTTCATCTCGGGCATCTCGATGTCGAGCAGGACGAGGTCCGGACTCAAACGTCGAATCTGCTGAAGACCGAGACGACCGTTGGCCGCAACCCCGATGACTTCGACGGTCGCGTCGTCCCGAAGCGCGCTTCTCAAGAACCGGCGGACGACGACGGAATCGTCCACGATCAGAATGCGTATCGGGTTCATTGGGCATCCCCCGCCAGCCCGAGAAAACGAAGCTTTTCAATGATGATCTCGGGAGTGAACGGTTTGGTCACGTATTCGTTGGCACCGGCCGCGAGAGCCCGAACCATCTGGTCCTGCTCGACTTCTGTCGTCACCATCATCAAACACATTTCCGAATATGATGAGTCAGCACGGACTTCACGGACGAAATCGAGCCCATTCATGACGGGCATGTTCCAGTCGACGAGGGCCAGCTGCGGTGGCCCATCAGACTCCAGACGGTCCAGTGCTTCCCGTCCGTTGCCGGCCTCCGTCACAGAGTAGCCCAAGCCCTTGAGGATCTTGGAAAGGATCATCCTGATCGTCTTTGAATCGTCGATGATGAGCGCGCGCACCTGGCTTCTCCTGGTTCAATGCCTGCGGAACTGAAAGCACACCACGGTGTCCATCACTCATCCTTCGAGTCATCCGATTCCAGATTGAACTGGGACACGAGAGTGAGAAGTTTCTCAGCGAGCGAAGACAAGTCTCGGGATGCACTGAGCGTATCCGTGGCACCCTGTGCCGTCAGTTGAGCCGCTTCAGCGACACTTGCGATGTTCCCGGCGATCTCGTTGCTGCCCCGCGCGGCCTCGGAGACGTTGCGGCCAATCTCGTTCGTCGTTGCGGTCTGCTCCTCGACGGCGCTGGCGATCGTGTTCTGAATATCGCTGATCTCACCGATGATCTGGCCGATCTGCTTGATCGCCTCCACGGCGCTCTGCGTGTCGGTTTGAATCGTCTCGATCTTCTGCCCGATGTCCTCGGTGGCTTTGGCCGTCTCCTTAGCCAACTCCTTCACCTCGTTCGCGACGACGGCGAATCCCTTACCCGCTTCACCGGCGCGCGCGGCCTCGATCGTGGCATTGAGTGCGAGGAGATTGGTTTGCTGCGCGATCGACGTGATGACCTTGATCACTTTGCCGATCTCGGAGCTACTCTGACCGAGCTTCGCGATCGTGTCATTGGTATCCGTCGCCACGGTCACGGCCGTGCTCGCAACAGAAGCCGCCTGCGACGTGCTCTGCGCAATCTCGCGCGTCGTTGCCCCGAGTTCCTCGCATGCCGCCGCCACGGCCTCCACATTCTTGCTGACCTCGTCCGCAGCCGACGACACGGCCTTGGCCTGGCTCGCGGCCTCTTCGGCACCCGCCGCCATCGACGTACTGATCTCATTCAAACCCGTGGAGGAGTCACCGATCTGAGTGGAACTCTCCCGTAGGGTTCGCATGCTGTCCCGAAGACCGTCGAGGAATCGTTCGAGATTCGTTCCCATTCGCCCAGCCGGATCGTCTCCCGAGACGGTCACGTCACGGGTCAGATCACCGGCAGCGGCCGCCTCAACGACATCGAGCAGTGCATCGATCTTCGCATCCAACTCCTCCGCCGCCCTTCTTTCTCGTTCCTTCTGCTCTTCGATCAATTTCTCTTGGGCGATCTCCTGGGAGACGTCATCCCACGTGACGATGTAGCCCGCCACCTCGCCGGATTCATCCTCGAAGGAGTTGATCTTCGTACGCAGCGTCACCTTGCCGAATACCAGGTCCGCGTTGTGCGGAAGGGCCGAAGGATCCTTGAGAATTTTCTCGATCCTCTTCGGATTCCGATGGAAACGATGAATGGAACCTCCAAGGATCTCGTCGACACCGATATCAAAGACTTCCCGGATCTCGTCTTCGAGACCGTTGATGGTCTCAACGGCGGGCGGATTGGCGTAGATCAGTCGCCAATTCGTATCCGCAACGAATACGTTGACCTGCAGAGCCTCGAAGGCTCCCTTGAGTCCGCCCAATGTGTCCAGGGCAGACGGCGCCTCAGCCGTTCCGCTCCCCCCACTTCCATTGCTACGTCTTGCCATTGTATCGCTCCTTTCCATTTCCCTGTTTCCACGACCGGCCTGGTGACGAGGCTCGGTTCGCTGTCCTACAACCTGATCCCCAAGAGGGCCCACGATCTCCATGACTTCCGCGGCCAGCGAGCCGGGAACTCCCGCTGCTCGCAGAGCCGCCGCGAGATGCTTCGCCACGAGATCGAAGTGTCTCTCTTGGATGCCCAGTCCCGCATGGGCCTCGGAAATGCTCGATCCCCGGTATCGATTCGGGCCTCCGAACGCCGACGACAGAAACTGCACCTGGTGTCGTTTCAGCCGTTCACGAGAAACACCGCGGAAGAAGTCCGCCAATTCCTCATCCGCGAGAATACGTTTGTACATCTGAGTCACGACGGCTACGACGGCATCGGAGCCGCCGAGCCGCTCGAAGAGCGTCTGGGCGGGCTTTCTTGTAGATTCTCGGGGGCTCATCGATTGCCACCTTTCATTGCGGATCCATGCTGGCATAGAGCACACGCTCGATATCGAGCGTCAGAAGCAGATCCTCATCCAGCTTGTAGACCCCCAGACACATGTCGCGCCCAATCTGATTCATGGTCTCGG
>CAZLGG010000095.1:0-12206 GCA_964559135.1 uncultured Planctomycetia bacterium | reverse complement strand
TCCAGCTTGTAGACCCCCAGACACATGTCGCGCCCAATCTGATTCATGGTCTCGGGGGGCGGCTCGAAATCATCGTCCGAGACTTCCAATACATCTCCGATGTCATCGACGAGGAAACTGATGACTTCGTCGCCGCTGCGGACAACGACGTTCATGGGGAGCGGCTCATCGTCGGAAGCGGTGGGACCATCGACGGGCTCTTCAGTAGACAGACCGAGCATTCTTCCCAGGCTGATCGCCGTTACGATCTGACCGCGAAGGTTGATGAGTCCCCGGATATTCTCGTCCGCGAGCGGGACCCGAGTCATCTCCTGAAAACGGAATACTTCCTGAACGCCCTCCACGGGAATCCCGAAGAGATGCCGGCCAAGACGAAAGGTGCAGAACTGTCTGGTCGTCGTCGTACTCATACCGCTGCGGGCTCCATATTCGATTCATCGGTCATCACACCTGCGTGGCGCCGGATGATCTGTTCCACATCGATGAGCTCCGTTACTCTCCCCTGAATGATGGCGGATGCCGAGATGCCGAATTTGTCGACCTTACGCTCATCGATGATCTCCTCGGCGACGATGTCGACGATCCGATCCGCGACGAGTCCGACGCTTCTTCCGTGACGAGTAAAGACGACGACTTGAACGAGATCGTCGTCCGAGTCCTTCTCTGGGCTCCCGGTCCCAAGAACGTCGTCGAGTCGGATCAGGGGCATGATCTGTCCGCGATACTGTACGACCTGCGTGTCTCCGGACATTTCGATCGATTCGGGAGGAAACTCCTCCAACCGAGCGACCTCGGTGAGGGGCACCGCGATATGTCTCCCATCGCTGGCGGCGACGATCAACAGGCTCCGACAGGAAGGAGCCCCACCACCCGTGGCCTCGGCGCCGCCGTGACCATGGAAAGCTTGACTCTCTGTCCGAGCGGCGACACCCGCCTTTTCCGCAAGGCCGTGTCCGTCCAGAATGAGTGCGACGCGGCCGTCGCCCATGATCGTTGCCCCGGCGTACACAGCGAGTTCCTTCAGCATTCGGTTCAGAGGCTTGACGACGATTTCTTCCGTGTCGTTGACCTGGTCCACGACGAGCCCGAAGGGAGTATCGTTGGACTGAAGAACGACGATGTTGAAGGCTTCCACGCCCCTCTCCGGGGACTCGATCCCCAGCAGGTCGTTCAAATAGACGAGGGGAAGCAAGTCTCCGCGAAGCCTGTAGACATGGGCTCCGTGGACGGTCTCTATCTTCTTTTGAACTTCGTCGAGGTCGAATCTGACGAGTTCGAGAAGACTCACTCGAGGGATCGCGTAGCAATCGTCGCCACTGGTCACCATCAACGCCGGAATGATGGCCAGCGTCAGAGGGATCTTGACCTTGAAAGTCGTGCCGTGACCTTCGCGGCTGACGATATCGATGGTACCGCCGATCTTCTCGATGTTGGTCTTCACGACATCCATGCCGACGCCGCGCCCGGACACGTTCGTCACCTTCGCTGCCGTCGAGAAGCCGGGCAGAAAGATGAGCTGGCAGATCTCCCGCTCACTCATGCGAGCAGCCTTCTCGGGCGTCACGAGACATCTTTCGACGGCTCTCTTTAGGACGATGTCCGTTGCAATGCCTCCGCCATCGTCACCGATCTCGATATTGACATGTCCGCCCTCGTGGTAGGCGCGAAGCGAGAGGGTTCCCTGAGCCGGTTTGCCAGCAGCCACTCGCACCTCGGTTGGCTCGATCCCGTGGTCGACCGCGTTGCGAACGAGATGAACCATGGGGTCCTTGATCGCCTCGATGATCGTCTTGTCAAGTTCGGTACCCTTACCATCCATCACGACCTGCACATCCTTGCCGACGGAGGACGCGAGATCCCGGACAACGCGAGGGATCTTGTTCCAAACGGTTCCAATGGGCTGCATGCGCGTCTTCATGACGCTCTCTTGCAACTCTGTCGTGATCAGGTTGAGGCGCTGAGATGCCGAAGTGAGGCCGCTGTTCTCCGTTCTCTGGGTAAACTGGAGAATTTGATTGCGTGCGAGGACGAGTTCTCCGACGAGATTCATCAGGTTGTCGAGGAGGCCGACGTCGACACGAATACTGTTCTGAGCCAGACGTCCGGACTTCGCCGCGGCTTTCTGAGTCTCGAGGGCGTCGACGAGCTCGGCGGAATCGAGTCGCCCCTGCTCCACGAGAATCTCGCCCACATGTCGCGGATCACCGGACCTCTGCTGCATGAGGGCCAAGTCCACGTCTTCCGGAACGATGACGCCCCTGGAAACGAGAATCTCTCCCATGGGCAAGGCCTCGTCCTGGTCACCCTCCACGTCCATCGCGACTTGGTCACCTCCCGCGGAGCTCGCATCCGGTTCCTCGCGGTCACTCACTGGATCGGGTGAGGAACTCTCCGACTGGACGCTCTCGAGGCGGTGCAACAACTCCGCATAGTCCTCGTCCCCGTCAGTCCCGGACTCCTCGATCTCGGTCAACATCTCCCGGACCGCATCGAACATGGCCAGGAGGGCATCCGTCCGAGCGACGTCGAGCTCCAGGATTCCGTCTCGCAGCTTGCTGAGAAGATTCTCGCCCACGTGAGCTACGGCCTCGAGCTTGCCGAACCCCAAGAATCCGCATGTCCCCTTGATCGTATGAATGATGCGGAAGATGCTCGCGAGCCTCTCCCTGTCCTTCGGATCCTTCTCGAGTTCAAGGAGATCGCCGTCGAGGCGATCCAGGTTCTCGTGGCTCTCGATAATGAATTCAGCAACGATGTCATCCATGTCACCTATGTCATCCATGATGCGCTCCTCGTCACCGACTTTTCTTCAAGACGTTAGATTCGATACCAGCGTGCGGCATCAGCGTAGTTAAAAGATTATCCCACACTCCTCACAGTCGAACGTTAATACACCGCGCCTTGAGAGATAATCCTGCCACTCCGGATATCGGCCATCCCGTCGCAATATGGGCGGCTGCCTTGGTAATAAGTCGTAGGATCCGCGGATGACGGACCACAGGTCGCAGAAATGCCGACTTGGTTGGAACGAGCTTGGCCCGATGGATGCCGGCTCCATTCCATTGTGAATGGCCCCGAACCGTACGGAGGACGAACTGGGGTGCTTCGTGAACAGCAGCAGCGGTCTGCCGCTCGGCGAATTCCTCTTTTTTCTCAACGTCGTAATGCAGACTTCACGAAGAGAAGAAGAGATACTTGACGAATGCGGGAACTGTTTCCTGGATTCGATCCCGCCTCTCATGCAGACACGGAGACAGTCGATGAAGTTCGGAAGATTTCTCGTCCAGAACGGGACGATTCAGATCGCGGATCTCCTGGAAGCCCTCGATGAACAGATGGATAGGCAGACGCGCCTGGGCAAGTTGGCCCTTCAGTCGCGCAAGATGTCCGTCGCCGAGGTGGCGGAAGTGCTGGACTACCTCGCGGATTACCCGGGGGACCTCTTCGGACAGGTCGCGGTGTCGCTCGGCTACTTGAGCGAGCTGGACCTGGCCGATCTCCTGATACAACAAAGGAATACGCGCCCACACCTGGGAGAAATCCTGGTGGATCTCGGTCACATGACCCCTGAGACCCTTCTCAGCGAGCTGGAGCGCTTTCAGGAGCAGGCCCAGCCCGTCTGACGGGTCCGCATCGAGTTGGCGTGAAGCGCCCCTCAGGCCGAGCCGACGGGCTCGGCCTGCTTTGTGATGGACGGTACATCCAGGATGAGCCCCACGCGGCCGTCAGGCATGATGGCGCCCCCGGCCAACCCCGGAATCGTCCCCATCGTCTGTCCCAGTCCCTTGATCACGATCTGTTGCTGACCCAGCAACTCGTCGACGACGACCGCCAGTCGACGCGCGTCGCTCTCGACGACGATGACGGCGCGATCGTCTTTCGCCGCCCCGGGTTCCACCTCGATGGCGAAGAGATCTTCGAGAGTGTGCAGGGGAACGAAGCCGTCCTCGAGGACCAACATGCGTCCCTTCTCCATGAATGTTGCCGTCTCGACTTCGTTCTGCCGAAGCATCCGGAGGATGGACTGGGTCGGAATGATGAATCGTTCTTTTCCGAGACGCACGACCATCCCCTCGATGATCGCGAGGGTCAGGGGCAGCACGATGGTGAACTCGGCCCCCTTTCCTTTTTCGGAGCGGATCTCGATTTGACCCCGTAGAGCCTCGATCCCCTTCTTCACGACGTCGAGCCCAACACCCCGTCCTGACACATCCGTCACGGTCTCCGCCGTCGAGAACCCGGGCTCGAAAAGCAACTGGAAGACGGCGTCGTCACTCATGCCGTCGCCGGACTTCACCAGTCCGCGCTCGATGGCCCGCGCAAGGATCTTCTCCCGGTCCAATCCCTGGCCGTCATCGATGACCTGAATACGGATATTTCCGCCACGATGAGAGGCCTTCAGCTGGATGAGGCCCGCTTCGCTCTTCCCGGCCGCGACACGCAGTTCCGTACTGGCTTCCAGGCCGTGGTCGATGGCGTTCCTCACCATATGAACAAGAGGGTCTCCCAAGGCGTCGACCACGGTCTTGTCCAGCTCGGTGTCCTCTCCTTCGGTGACGAATTCGATGGGCTTGCCGAGCTTGCGCGAGACGTCCCTGGCCACCCGAGCCATTCTTTGAAACGTCGACCGCACGGGAACGAGGCGCAGCGACATCGCCGTTTCCTGGAGTTCGCGCGTGATCTTGTCGAGCTGCCCCAGGAGCGAAGGGAGACGGGATTGATTGCTGAAATCCCAATCCTCGGACTGGGTGACCATCGCCTCGGCAATGACCAACTCGCCGATCAGGTTCACGAGTCCGTCCAAACGCGAGGCATCGATGCGAATGGTCTCCTTGGCCGACTTTCCCTTGAACCGCTTCTTGGCGTCCCCCTCCTCCGTTGGGTGGGCCGGCTCACCGCCGGCTTCGGGCTCAGCCACAGGATCTTTTCCCGCCATCACGGCCTTGATGGCGCGAAGTTGGGCGGGAAGACCCGGCAACGACGGGATCTGCCCGTCGCCCTCCAGCGCTTGGGCGATCTCCTCGACGAGAGCCTTCATCATGTCATTGGAATCGAAGACGACGGAGAGGATGTCGGAAGCCATCTCCCGTTTCCCCTGGCGGCAGAGATCCAGAAGCGATTCGGTCTCGTGGGCGAGGCACCGCACCTCCTCCAATTCCAAGAAGCCGGCCAACCCCTTCAGCGTATGAAAGGCGCGGAAGACGGCATTGATGGATTCCTTGGCGGACGAATCTCCTTCGAGGGTCAGCAGCTCCACATCAACCTGCTCGAGATGTTCGCGGGCTTCGTTGACGAAGTCACCGACCAACTCGGGATCGGAAACATGTCCGGACGTAGGGGCCTCCACCGCCGGAGCAGGTGCCGTCTCAACGGGAGCGGTTTCTTCCGTTCCCGAGCCCTCCGTCGAAGCCGTGACCTCGGAGTCGGCCGGGGCCGTCGTAGGCTCCTCGCTCACGGCTCCGCTCAACCCCAGCTCGGGCGGGAACCGCACCTCGCCCTCCGGCGTGTCTCCTTCCAGCAGACAGGCCAAGGCCCCGACGCATGCGGTCACGAATTGGATGTGCTCAGGATCGTCTCCGCTGGCGTCGTAGAGTCGATCATCGAGGAGCGCCGCGGCTTCGGCGGCCCTCGTCCCCGGTCGTTCCTCCGCAACCGCCCGGAGTGCAGCGCTGATGTCGCGAAGCGTCGCAGGCGGCAGGGTCTCCGCCAAGAGGATCTCCTCGGCGACTTTTTGGATCATCGACTTACAGTCGTTCGAACCCATGGTTCCAACCTCCGTGTGTTTCTGGTGCCTGCTCACGTCAGGAGCGAACGGGTTCCATCTCTTGCAGCTGCTGGATGATGGCGCTGGCTATTCCTTGGAGGGGCACGCTCTTCCCGACCGCCCCCAATTCAGCCGCTCTCCGCGGCATTCCGTAGACGACACAACTCGCTTCGTCTTGACCGATCGTCGATGCACCGGCCTCCTTCATCTCCAAGAGCCCGGCAGCCCCATCGCTCCCCATGCCCGTCAAGATCACGCCCACGGCATTTCGTCCCGCCGCCTTGGCTACGGATCGGAACAACACGTCAGCGCTCGGCCTGTGTCGACTGACGGGAGGATCATCGTTCAGCGACACGAGATACCGGGCTCCGGAGCGACGCAGAGTCATGTGTTGATCACCCGGTGCAATGAGCACACGACCGGGCAGCACCGAGTCTCCTGATTCCGCTTCCTTGACATCGACGACGCACTCCTCATTCAGATGCTCGGCGAACGACGTCGTAAAACTCGCCGGCATGTGCTGCACGACGAGAACACCCGGGCAGTTTCTCGGCAACTCCGGCAGGACCCTTCTCAAAGCCTCCGTGCCCCCCGTGGAACTTCCGATGGCCACGATCTTGTTCGTCGTGCACCGCAATGGAGCCGGATCCGCTGCGGGAATCTGCCCGCCCTGTAGCTGGGGTTTGAGAGCCGATACCCTGGCGGTCGCGGCCATTCGCACCTTCTCGCAGAGGTCGTCGACGGCGGTTCCCATCTTGTAGGCGGCATCCGGCTTGGCGACGACTTCCACGGCACCGGCCGCCAACGCGGCGAGGGCGTTCTGACTCCCCTGGGGTGTGACCGACGAAACGACGATGACGGGCATGGGACGTAGGGCCATGAGTTTCTTGAGGAATGTGATGCCGTCCATGCGGGGCATCTCGACGTCCAGAGTGAGAACGTCCGGCTCGAGTTCCACGATCTTGTCCCGTGCGACGTAGGGGTCCGGAGCCGTCCCAACGACTTCTATCCCGGGGTCCTCCTGCAAGTGCTGGGAAAGGACCTTGCGCACGAGTGCGGAATCGTCGACGATGAGGACTCGAACGACTTTCTGTGGTCGCAGATTCATAAAGGCCGCTCCTCTCCTAGAATGAGTACGGACGTTCTTCCGCTGCCCGTGTCATGGATCAGGGTTCTCGGGTCGACGCCTCCGAAGTCGGTGGCGACGAGACCAAGCCGTAATCGGCCGAGAACATTCTCGAGTGCACGCACGTTCTCCGCACCGACATCTCTCCCCTTCATCTCGAGGGGGTGGCCCCCTCCCACTGCCTTCACGGTAATCGCGCGCCGGTCCGCACCGGCCTCCAGCATGGTGTCGAACAAGGCGCAGACGCCCTCTCGCACGTACCAAGCTGCCGGCCGTCTGACACGCGCCAACCCTTCCCTGCGAGGAAGGACCGCATGGAGAAGCCCCGAAATGTCATGGATGTCATCGCGCATCAGAACCCCCAGGCACGAGCCGAGCGAATACGTGGCCAGTGTCTCCGTGGGCTCCGCGGTGACAACGAGCTCTCCAAGGCTTACGACCCGTCGGCGACCGTCCAGGAGGCCCAAGTTCTTCAGCGTTTCCTGCCCACTCGTCACGTGATTTTCCTGTAGACGGAAGGAGCCAAGCGTTCGAACTTGTGGTCCCAGCCCGTCAAGCCCTCGGAGTGACCGACATACAGGAGGCCCTCCGGTCCGAGGACGCGGTGGATCTCATCCAGCAGTCGGCCTCGCACGATGTCGTCGAAGTAGATCATGACGTTGCGGCAAAACACCGCGTCGAAGGGCCCCTTCATGGGAAAGGGAGGTTTGGCCAGATTCAACCGCGCGAGAGTGACCAAGGAACGCGTGCGCTCGACGACACGGAAGAGTCTCTGGCTGCCCGACACGACGGGCTCGAACTGTCGCGCACGAATCTGCTGAGCGATCGGCGCGAGATCCTTTTCCTGGTAGGTGGCCTCGTGAGCGACGGCCAAGACCTCGGTCGAGAGATCAGTGGAGAGAATGCGGGCGTCCAGTTTCCTATTCAAAGCCCTCATCACTTCATCGACGACGATGGCAAGGGTGTAGGGCTCCTGCCCCGTGGAAGCCGCCGCGCACCAGATGCGAATGCGGTTGCTTCCCTTGCCGGCGATCTCGTGCAACTGCCCCGTCAAATGGTCGAAGTGGGCCGACTCCCGGAAGAAGCTCGTCACATTGGTCGTGACGGCCTCGAGCATCGCATCCACTTCCGATTCGCCGTCGGGACTCGTAAGGAACCGGAGGTACTCGCGCTCAGAGGCGAAGCCCAACTCACGAAGACGTCGGGCCAGGCGACAGGACAACATCTGCTGCTTGTTTTCGCCCAACGTGATTCCGCTGCGGTCGTAGATGATGCGCCGCAATTCCTGATAGTCCGAAGCCAGCATCCGAGGCTCCTTCTCCCATTTCGTGAACGGATACCCAATACTCGGAGAGTCGTCTTCAGAAGTTCCGGAGTTCCGAGTCATCGAGGGGGAAGACCTGGGAAGGACGTTGGACGGATTCCGCGGTAGGCCGTGGCGGCCTCGACTCTCGGCTGCCGCCGCCGGGACGTCTACCCCCTGTCCCCTGCTCCTCCGAAGCATGGTAGTGGCTGACGACGTCTTCGAGCTCTCGAGCCAGATCTGTGAGTTGCTTGGAGGAGGCCGCGGACTCCTCGCTGGTCGCAGCGTTCTCCTGGGTGACCCGATTCACTTGATCCACAGCCTGGTTGATCTGGCTGATACCCTCGAATTGTTCCTTGCTCGCGGCCGCGATCTCGGCCACGAGATCGTTCACCTTCGTGGATCCCTCGAAGATCTCGACGAGGATTTCGCTCACCTCGCTCGAGATCTGAACGCCACCTTCCGCATTGGTGAGGGCCTGACTGATGAGCTGCGCCGTGTTCTTCGCGGCGTCGGCGCTCCGCTGCGCCAAAGATCGCACCTCCTCCGCCACGACGGCAAAACCGCGTCCGGCGTCACCCGCGCGCGCCGCTTCCACTGCGGCGTTGAGAGCCAGGAGATTTGTCTGAAACGCGATCTCGTCGATGGTCTTGACGATCTTCGCCGTCTCGTCACTCGACTCCTTGATGGCGCCGATGGCGGCCTTCATTTTCTCCATCGTGTCGCGGCCCTTGTTCGCGGAACTCTGCGCACCGTCGGCGAGCGTGCTGGCGAGGGCCGCGTTGTCTGCGTTCTGGGATGTCATCGACGACAACTCTTCCACCGAAGCCGAGATCTCCTCGAGACTCGCCGCCTGACTGCTGACTCCGAGAGCGAGCTTGTCTCCCCCCTCGCTGATTTGCCCCGCCGCGTTGGCGACTTCCCTGACGGGCTGAGCGAGCCGACCGACGGTGTCGTCCAGAATCTCGATGAACGCGTTGACGGACTCCATCATGGGCCGATAGGCCGGATCGAGCCCCTCGAGATCACCCCGCACGGTCAGTTCTCCGGAGCGCACGGCGTTGATGAGCCGTTCGACTTCCCGACCGTAGTCTTCCCGGGCATTCAAGTCGGTCCATTCGACGCCGCTGCCGATGTGACGACCGTTCTCGTCCATGAGCGCCGTCGCCGTCACCATGAGACTCAGATCCCCCAACTTGACCTCGGAAGAGACCGGCAGCGAAGCCGGGTTGCCGAGGAGACGCCTCTGGTGGCTGGGATTGGCGTGGAAGATGTCGATATTCTGACCGATCAGGTTGTCGGGGTCGAACCCGGGAAACACCTCGCGGATCTTCATCTGGTACTTCCGCAGCATCGCGAGGACGGCGGGGTTGCAGTAGGTGATCCGAAGATCGGTGTCACAGGCCATGAACATGGCGGACGCGCCCTCCACCATCGAGAAGAGCTCGGCCGCCTTTCTCGCGTCATGTCTGGATTGGGTGACATCCTTCCACTCGAGGCAACTCCCGGTGTGGGCGCCCGAATTGTCGAGGATCGCGGTGATGTTGAGCTCGAACACCATGTCGCCGATCTCGATGTCCGCCGTGTGCGGGAGGTTGGCCGGGTCGGAGAGGATCTGACGCTGTTTCTGGGGGTCCGTGTGAAACACGTCGATACACGTTCCCACGATGCCCTCCGGAGCGAAACCGGGATACTTCTGGGCGAAGACCGTGCGATGCTCGTTGAACAGACGCATCGTCTCCCGGTTCACGTAGGTGATCTTCAGATCCTTATCCACGATCATGATCGCCACTCTGGCGTTCTCGATCGCCTGCCGAATCTGATCCGTCTCGAGGTTTTGCTTCTTGGTTGCCGTTGTCGTCATCTCGAATCCCCCTGACTGTGTGTCCGTTCTCAATCGATCCTGTCGTTGTCGTTCATGCCGTCGTCCACCGTGAGCCTCAGCGCTCTTTCGATGTGAAGGAGTAACTTGACCTCTCCCTTGCACCGCGCGATGGCCGTCAGGGCCCGTGTGTCGATGTCACCCCCGAAGACCGGGGTGGGCTCCAATTCCTCCGGTTGGATGTCGAGGACCTCCGACACGGCATCGACGAGAATGCCGATCTCGGCCACCGAGTCCTCGCGAATCAGGTCCACGACGATGATGCAGGTGTCCGAAGACTCGCAGGCCGGCTGCATCCCCAACTCGACCCGGAGATCCGAAACGGGAATGATCTTGCCTCGAAGATTGATGACTCCGCGCACATGCCTCTGGCTGCCTGGGACCGGCGTGATGTCCAACATCGTGATGATCTCGCGTACTGCGAGGATGGGCAGACCGTACTCCTCGGCTCCCAGGCGGAACGTGAGGTACTTACCGGCCAAGTGTTGGACGGAAGCCGCACCCGATGCACTTTCCGGCATGACTGGACCCTTTCATCCCTGAATGACCTTCCTGTAGATCGGCGAGCATGGGATCGCATCTGAAGCAGATCGCGGTGACAGGCCCGAAGAACACCCGCCGAGGCGCAAAAAAAAGCGTCGTTCGTGAGCCGGTTCCCAGGCCCTTGAACCCGAGAAAGTAAACAGTTACTTACTTGTCATGACAACACGGACACGGAAGAAGGGGCCGCTTCGCCGCTTGGAGATCGCCGAAGCCGCGCTCGAGATTCTGGGATCGGAGGGTCCCCAAGACCTCTCCACGCGAGCGATCGCGGACCATGTCGGCCTTTCGACGGGCGCTCTGTTTCGCCATTTCTCGTCCAAAGAGGAGATCCTCGAATACGTTGTCGAGGTCGCGGTCGGGAGGATCGAAGCGAGCTTTCCCGATGCTGCGCTCCCGGCCGACGTGCGCTGGATCGAGATGATTCGGAGACGGGTCGAACTCCTGCGACGTGAACCCGGCATCGCCTGGTTCCTTCTTTCCGACCAAGCCCAGTCCGTCCTCTCACCCTCTGCGAAGAAAGCCCTGGCTGCTCTCGTCCGGGCGTCCGGTCGATTCCTGCGACAAGCCCTCGAGGATGCGGCCGAAGAGGGGCACATCCGGACAGACATTCCCATCGAAGACACCCTGGTGGTCGTCATGGGCTCTGTCCTTGCCGCCGTCGGCCTCAGGGGTGCCCATGGCGGCCTGAAAATACAAGAGCATTCCACGAGAGAACGCTGGGTCGAAAGCCTCGTCCGGCTTCTGGCTCCCACCTCTCCCGTGTCCGAAACCTCCCATCCCAACGACAAGAGGAGTCCCTCGTCATGACCATCACGCCCGAAACCATCGTCAAGGACATCGCCACAAAATATCCCCTCTCCACGCGAGTGTTCGCCCGCCACAAGATCGATTTCTGCTGTGGCGGGGATCGCCCGCTCGCGTCCTTTTGCGAAGACAAGGGTCTGGATACCGAGCGAGTCATCGAAGAGATTCAAAAGGAAGTGGAGACGTCGGGAAGTCCCGCGGAATCCTGGGCCGACGCCGCGCCCGCCGACCTCATTCGTCACATCCTCGCCACCTATCACCAGCCGCTCTACGAAGAGATGCCGAGACTGAAGGCCATGGCCAAGAAGGTTCTCGACGTCCACGGCGACAAGGACCCCGAACGCTTCCGCGGAATCTACGACACTTTGAGCGCGTTGGTCGCGGACCTGGAACAGCACATGGCCAAGGAGGAGCAGATCCTCTTCCCGATGATTCAAGCCGGACAAGGGGCCATGGCCGGTGGCCCCATTTCCGTCATGCAGTACGAACATGAAAACGCCGGAGAGATGTTGCGAACACTCAGGTCTCTCACCAACGACTACGCGGTTCCCGCAGAGGCGTGCGCGACGTGGGGAGCGCTCTGGAAGGGACTGGAAGCCCTCGAGACGGCCCTGCACGAGCACATCCATCTCGAAAACAACATCCTGTTCCCGCGGGTGCAGTCGGCCTGATCGTCCGCCCCGACCATGCCCCTCTCCGGCTTCGTCGGCCGGAGAAGGGCGGCCCAGTGCCTCCACCTCGCCCCCCCCCCATCCCGGCCGTATTTCTCAAAGCATACTATTTG